>CAZPJP010000139.1:0-1355 GCA_964586915.1 uncultured Anaerolineales bacterium | reverse complement strand
CAAAACATATGGAGGATAGAGGATGGAAGCGATCGAACTTCGCGCAGAACCCCGGACCGTGACCGGGAAGAAGGTAAAGTACCTGCGTGATCAGAATATCATCCCTGGCATCGTTTACGGGCGCCGCATTGACCCCATTGCCGTTCAGTTTGACCATCGCGAGCTCCTCGGAGCTCTGAACCAGGCGGGTACCAGCGCCGCGGTACAGCTTGAGATCGCCGGTGAGGGCGAACCTTACCTGGCCATCTTCCGCGACGTTCAGCATCATCCGATTCAGCGCAAGGTTTCGCACGTAGACCTACAGGCGCTGAGCTTGGACGAGATGGTGCGCGTACCGGTCAATGTCGTGATCGTCGGCGTGGCCCCGGCGGCGGTCGAGGAAGGCGGCGTGTTGGTCCAGCAGTTGACGGAGCTGGAGATCGAGGCGCTGCCGACAGCCCTCATTCCCTACATCGAGGTCGATGTCTCTGGACTTGATGAGATTGGGGATGGGATCACCGTTGGGGAGATCGCCGTGCCCGAGGGCGTGACGATTCTCAACGCACCTGATGAAACCATCGTCCAGGTCAGCTTCATGGCCGAAGAGGAGTTCGAAGAGCCTGAGGTCGCCCTCGAAGCCGAGCTCGACTTGCTGGGCGAGCCCATCGAAGTGGCGGAAGGTGAGGAACTGGAAGAGGGTGAGGAAATGGTCGAGCCCGAGGAGTTGGAGGAATAGCCTGTCGGCTCGACAGGATCCTGCTTCACAGCACGCACCAAAAGAACTGGCTGGGCATTGTATGCCCAGCCAGTTCTTTTCGTCCTCTTTTGGAAACAGACAGCGGCCCTCGGCGACTTCCCGATCCGCATCGGGAACCGGCCGAAGGCCGCGGCTTGGCAAATCCAGCTGTTAGGCGCCGGAAATCACCAGCGGTTCGTGCGTTGTCGGCGCTTTCGCTCACGCCGCCGCGCACGGGCGATGCCCTTCCGCTTGGCGATGCGCTCCTCTTCACCCTTCGTCAAATAATAGCGGCGCTTCCTGAGCTCGCTCAGGATCCGATCCGAAGAGACCTTGCGCCGAAACCGCTTGATCAGAGCTTCATTGGACTCATTGTCACGTCGTACCACAAACGTCATTCGCACTACCCCCTTTGTACCTAGCCTCTACCTGTCCACCTTCAACGATAATGCCGGAAACGAGATCCGACTCCCCTGCCGCGTGCAGTTCTATCCTGCTTGCGTGATTGCTTGTATGCCAAGCACCTTACTACACCAGGATACCAGGATCTGACCCCACGTCAAGGTTAGGCGCCGAGAGCGCAAAAAAACCTTGACTGCACGCAACATATATGGTATCATATATCAAGGTGATATATATT
>CAZPJP010000138.1:3397-10280 GCA_964586915.1 uncultured Anaerolineales bacterium | reverse complement strand
CGACGATCTGCAGCAACGTCATCCGCGGATTCAGCGAGGAGTAGGGGTCCTGGAAGATCATCTGCATGTTCTGCCGGAGCTGCTTGAGCTCGTGTCGATCCAGTTCGGCGACGTTCACGCGGCCCATCTTCTGATCATCAAACCAGATCTCGCCGTCCGTCGGATCGTACGCGCGCAGGAGCACCCGGCCCGCCGTCGTCTTGCCGCAGCCGCTCTCCCCCACCAAGCCCAGTGTCTCGCCCTTACGGATAAAGAAGCTGATCCCGTCCACCGCGCGGACCGTACTGACGATCTTAGGGGAAAAGAACCCCTTGCTGATGGGAAAGTGTTTCTTGAGGTTGTTCACTTCCAACAGGATGGGTGCCTTCTCTGCGGTTTGAACGTTGGACATAGCCTTTTCCTTGCTCACTTTTCTAATGGATCCATGATCCCAGGATCCATGATCCCAGGATCACGGATCACGAGATCACGGATCTTGCGACGTCCACAATGTGTGTCGGCCACCTTTATTTCACAGCGGTATCCCTGGGGAACACGCCGACCCCTTTGAGTGCCGTCACGAAATCGTCGTATTGCATCGGTTTGTGCAAAAGCGTCTCGGCCCCTGTCATCTGACATTCGGTCTTGCTGTCCTGCCATAAACAGATCACCACCGGGATGCTGTCCGTGCAGGGCTCCGCGCGGAGCTTGCGCAGGATCTCCCATCCGTCGATCTCTGGCATCTCCGATTCCAGGACAATGACAGTTGGCAGCTCTTGCTGGGCCAGCCTGAACGCGCCTAGACCTGAATTCGTGCTGATCACGGCGAAACCACTTTGCTCAGCATAGAGCCTGAGTAGATAGATGAAGTACGGGTCGTTTTCGACCAGCAATAACTTGGGCGTCGACATTTTGAATACCCACCTCTGGGGAAGATAGCTGCGTCAGTGGGCGGACCCATCAGCATGCCAATGGGCTCACTACTATGCTAATAGGATAACAGAATCGCGCTCGTTTGTCTTGTACACGATGGACAAGCTAATTGTACAGATTGGACAACGAAGGGGAGACGCTACGTCTGCGTCCGCCGGTAATCGCCCGGTGACATCCCAGCTTCGCGGCGGAAGACGCGACTGAAATAACTGCTGTCTGAGAATCCTACGGCAGCCGCGATCTCGCTGATGTTGAGGGTGTTGCTCTGCAGTAAACGCCGCGCCTGTCGCAGGCGGAAGCGGTTTAGGTAGTCAATCGGCGTGATCCCGGTCTCCTCGGAGAAGCAGCGGTCGAGGTGGCGCGCGCTGACGTTGACGTGCCCGGCGATCTCCTTGCGCGTGATGGGCTCCATGTAGTGCTCGTGGATGTAGGCCATCGCGCGGCGGACCAGCATCTGGGTCTCAGGGCTCGGCGGCGCGCTCCGATTCAGCGCCGCCTCCAGACGACTGAAGGTCTCCTCTGCGCTAAACAGGCCCTTCCCGAGCACCGCGGTGACCCCTTGGTTCAGCTCGGCGAGCGCGCTCTCGCTCAGCGTCTTAGCCGTCAGCACGACGATGGGAATGCTACAGAGGTCGGGATCGCTTTGCATCTCCGCAATGACCTCGAAGCCGTTCATCTCCGGCATCATCAGGTCGAGCAGGACCAGGTCCGGGCGTGTCTCCGCCATAAGTGCCAGGGCTTGACGTCCGTCCGTCGCCTGCAGGATGCGAGTTGCCGGGAGCTGGGACTGCAGCAGCCACGCGTGGGTGGCGAGTAGTTCGGGCTGGTCGTCCACCAGCAGGATCGTGGCCGAGCTCGGGAGGTCGTCGCACGCGATGCCTGCCACGCCCTGTCGTTCGAGAACCTGGACCAAATCCCCCGCGCTCACCGGCTTGGACAGATAATCGAGCGCCAACATTGAGCCGCTATCTTCGTTCTGCATCAGTGAGTAGAAGAAGACCGGTGTGTTCCGGGTCTCTGGATTCCCTTTGAGCACCTTCATCAGCATCCACCCCTGCTCCAGGGCCGGCTCCATGTCCAGGACCACGGCTCGGGGTGGATCGTCGATGACCTGGTTGAGCCAGGTGTCTGGGGCCTCTGCGCCATCGCCGCCGTCAATCTGAATCTCCCTCACCTCATAGCCACGCTCGGTCAGGTAGCTGGTCAGATCCCGACCGGTGCCACCCTCACTGGAGAGCACGACGACGCTTCGAGACTCACGCCGTTTGCGGTCTCCAGCGCCGCATGCTGCCTCTTCTTCGGCGTCCATGGTCGGCAGGGCGAAGGAAAAGGTCGCCCCCTCACCTTCCACGCCCGAGGATCGAACGTCCATCGCCCCCCCGTGCATCTCGACGAGCCGCCGGCTGATAGCGAGCCCCAACCCCAGGCCGCCGTACCCGCGCGCTGTGGTCCTTTCGGACTGTCTGAACTCGTCGAAGATCACGTCCTGCTCCTCGGGGGGGACGCCGATGCCGGTGTCGCTGACCGAGACGACGAGCTCGTTCTCCTTTGGGATAACCTCGAGGCGCACCCCGCCCTCCGACGTGAAGCGCAGGGCGTTGCTCACCAGGTTGAGGGCCACCTGTCGCAGGCGTGTGCGATCGCCCCATACCCTGGGCAGCTGATCCGGGATCTCGACGGTCCACGCGAGGCCCTTGTCGGCTGCCATTTGCTGGCCGATCAGGGCCACGACGCCCAATGCCTGCTTCAGATCCAGGGGTTCCCGGACGAGGCGCAACTGACCGACCTGGCTGCTGGCCAGGTCCAGGACGTCGCGGATGAGGCCGTCGAGGTGTTGGGCGCTGGCGTGAATGCGCGTCAGCTCCTCTTGATCCCCCCGCTGCTCCCACAGCAGCATCTCGCTCAGGCTGACGATCAGGTTGAGGGGCGTGCGGAGCTCGTGGCTGACCGTTGAGAGGAAGCGACTCTTCAGTCGATCGGCCTCCTCGGCCTGCTGACGGGCGCGCAGCGCGTCCTCGTAGAGCAGAATACCGTGCAGCGCGTCGCTCACGTGGCCTCGCAGCAGATCATAGACCGTGCCCTCCTCGGGTTCCTGCTCGAAAAGCAGGGTCTGCGGGCCGACCTCCATCAGGAGGAACCCAAACTGCTGCCCGCGCACAAAGAGGGGCTCCACACAGAGGTTGAAGGGTGCATTCGATGCCAGCCGCGCCAGCACCTCGGGCGGCAGTAGCTCCGGGGCGGAGAAGCGTATGCCCTCTGCGGGCAGCTCAATCTGCTCCGAGCCATGGGCGAAACGCAAGGTCGCCCGCCCTCCCGGATGCTGAGGATCCTCATAGAGGGCGAGATAGCAGCCTGGCACGCCGATCGTGGACAACTCCCGTGCCAGCGTCTCCCAGAGTTCCTCGAAATCGGCAACGGTGGTCAGGGTGTGCCCGACGTTGCTCAGTATGACGACCTGGCGCGCCGTGCTCATTCTACGTGAAACGGCCACACTGTGCGCGACCTCACTGGCCACGACCCGGGCCTGACCGACGAGATCCTCTAATCCTATCCAGAAGCTCGCTGGCGTAACCGAAGGCGTAACCGAAGGCGTAACCGAAGGCGTAACCGAAGGCGTAACCGAAGGCGTGACCGAAGGCGTAACCGAAGCCTCACCTACCGTCAGCGCCTTAGCCGTGCGCCGTCTGAGCTCGGAGAGCAGATCCTGGAAGGTCTCGGTCCTGCACCCTGCGTCGGCCAATCGCCAGAGGAGTCGCCGCAGGGTGGAGAGGAAGGTGGAGTCTGGCTCGGTGAGCGGAGCAGGTTCTGCGGCGAGCCGGTTCAGATCCTCGAGATAGGCATCGACTAGCTCGGAGATCCAGGAGCGCAATTGAACATCCTCGGCGAAATCGTGGCGAGCTAGTCCGGCAACCACACCGTCGGTAAGCTCCTCGTTACAGGCCCTCAGTGTCTCCCGGACTCTGTGGGTCAGGGACGCCTCGTCTCTAGCTACAGCAGCTAGACGCAGGATGTCGGGATCGAAGTAGCTGGCGCGCTGCGTCCGACGGCTGGAACAGCCGCAGGATTGCCGGATAAGCGCGCGAGGTGGGAGGATCGTCTCCTTGGGGGCCGGCTCCCCGCGGATCTGGGCCAGCACCAGGTCTACGGCGCGTCGTCCCATCTCCAGATAAGGGGCGCGCACCGTCGTCAAGGGAGGAAGCATTCCCGCGGTGTTTGGAAAATCGTCGAAGCCCGCCAGGGCGACGTCCTCCGGTATTCGTATCCCGTGCGCGACCAGCCAGTGGTGTGTTTCCAAGGCCAGATTCCCGCTGGCACCAACGACCGCGTCGAGTTCGTCCCATGATCGGCTTCGCGCCTCAAGGAAGCACGCGATGCCTGCCTCGTTGCTCCAGTCGGCGCTGGGTGGGGTCACGAGATCGGGATCTAGCGCGATGTCGTGATCGGCGAGCGACTCAACATAGGCGCGGTACCGCTCGCCCGCACCTCGGTGGGTGACCGGGCCCCGTACGAAAGCGATGCGGCGGTGACCGTGGTCCTCAATGAGGTGATCGACAATTTGGCGCATGCCCTGGTAGTTGTCAAACAGGATGCTGGGGATTCCGGGCAGGATCATTTGGAGGCTGACCAAGGGACAGTCCCCCAGGCGGGTGCAAAATGCTTGCAGCCCTTCCGCGCCCACGTAAACACCCAACCCGCTGCTCATCAGGATCGCACCGCTCAACCGTCGATCGCTGATTAGCTCATAGATGGCGTTAGCTTCTCGTTCCTGGCTGACCGGTGACTGCAAGGTGCGTCCCGTGAACGTGACGACGTTGAGATCGTGCTGACGCGCAGCGCCTATCACCCCCAGCCACAGATCGTAATCCGGCCTGCCAAAGGCCCGCATTACAATGCCGATGGTGGGGCGCGAGCTCGGTGGGATCATCCCTTGAGTTTGCATAGCATCACTTGGAGTCGCGGGGTCTTTACCTGTATTATGGCGCAACTTCGCCGTTCGGCAACCCCTGACGTCCAGCCGCCAGCGCAATCCCAGTTGGTGCTGGAATGTGCAGATTCGTCATCCTTATTGCCCCAATTGCCCGCCCTGCACCCTTGAATGGACCTCTCATCGCGCTTATAATGAAACAAAGGATCTGAGTCTGCACACGCTCAACGTGGTCGAATCCAACTGCGTCGCCAAGGAGCACGATTAGAAGCTAATTTCCTGAAAGCTGATAGCTCGTTCGAAACCTCGCTGGTGATCCTTCAAGGAGAGAGATTACGAAACGAACCCATTTCCTACGGCGTCTATTCTCGTCCCCAGCTGAAAGCAGACCCCTGAAGGCAGCGAATGGACAAAGCCTCTGCTCCAAAGTACAATCGGAGTAGGATGTCCTGTGCGAGTGAAGCCTACAGGGAGGCGGGTATGCCCTTGACCAAGATCGTCTGCACCCTCGGGCCGGCAACCAAAGATCCTGAGACGCTCCGTGCCATGATCCGGGCCGGTATGACCGTAGCGCGTCTCAACTTCTCGCACGGAAGTGCTGACGAGACGCGACAGATGACGGCCACGGTCCGACGCATCGCTGAGGAAGAGGGACGCTACGTGGCGGTGATGGGCGATCTTCAAGGGCCTAAGATCCGCGTGGGCGAGCTCCCCGAAGGCGGTGTCGAGCTGGTGGAGGGCCAGAACGTGGTGTTGACCGCCGCCGAGCAGGCGTCTGCGGATGAGATCCCCTTTCCGCACCCCGATATCATTGAGGATGTCGCGCCGGGCGACCGGCTCCTTCTCGATGACGGCACCATGGAACTGGTGGCTGTCGAGGTGTCGCCGCCAAAGCTCACGTGCCGGGTGCTGATAGGTGGGACATTGACCTCTAACAAGGGCGTGAACCTGCCTGGCGTGAAGCTCAACATTCCTGCGCTGACCGAGAAGGACAAGGACGATGCGCTGGTAGCTCTGGAGCTCGAGATGGATTTCCTCGCCCTCTCCTTCGTGCGCCGGGCAGACGATGTCGTCGACTTGCGCGATTATCTGCTGGAACACGTGGAAGCGCCGACCACGCGACACGTCGGCGAGGATCCGCACCAGATCCCGGCTCTGGTCTCCAAGATCGAGAAACCCCAGGCCCTCGGCGACCTCGAGGGCATCGTGCGGGTCTCTGACGCCGTTATGGTGGCCCGCGGTGATCTCGGTGTCGAGATTGCCCCTGAGCGGGTGCCCTTGGTGCAGAAACGCATCATTCACCTCTGTAACAGGATGGGTAAGCCAGTCATCACGGCGACGCAGATGCTCCAGTCGATGATCGATCTGCCGCGCCCGACCCGCGCTGAGGCCTCCGACGTTGCCAACGCCATCCTGGACGGCAGCGACGCGGTAATGCTCTCCGGGGAGACCTCGATTGGGAAATACCCGGTTGATACGGTGCGCATGATGGCGCGGATCGCGGAGAACGTCGAGCGGTCTGAGGATTTTCCCTACAATCAGCTGTTGGACATGGAGATCGAGACCGACCAGCCCAACGCTGACATGGTCACCAGCGCGATCAGCCGGGCGACGGTCACCCTGGCAATGGCTGCCCAAGCGACGGCGATTCTGTCGTCGACGGAGTCGGGCCGCACGGGCCGCATCGTGGCCCGGCACCGTCCTAAGGTTCGGTTGCTGGGTGTGACCCCCTTTACGTCGACCGCTTGCCGGATGCAGTTGATGTGGGGCGTGATTCCTCTGGTGGTCGAACCGTTCCACAACACCGACGAGATGATCCAGCGTATGATGTGTGCCGCTTACGACCGCCAGTGCGTCGAGGTGGGCGACAACGTGGTGTTGACGGCGGGGATTCCTCTGGACGTGCATGGTGTGACGAATATGGTGAAGGTGCACACGCTCCGTGAGGCCGATCTGGCCTGAGCGCCAGGAGCAACGCAAACACCGGGGCGCAAGCCCCGGCGTCTTGTGAGCATTCGGCTATGAGCGCCCGCTCGGGACGAGGGC
>CAZPJP010000138.1:2239-3297 GCA_964586915.1 uncultured Anaerolineales bacterium | reverse complement strand
CGGTCCATGACCGGTTCCGTCACCGTGCTGCCCTGGGAGGTGCCACAATAGGGACAGATGTTCCAATCGAGGGCCAGGACCGCGTCGCATTTAACACAGTTCTTCTTCAGATGGGTGTGGCAGTACGGGCAGTAGATGAACTCCTCCTGAACCTTGGCGCCACAGCCGGGACAGACCTCGGGCTCCTCGATCGCCTGGAGCAACGCTTCCTGCTCCAATGCGTGCTCGTAGGCTTCCGCGAGGGTCTCGCGTGGTCGGATCAGGAAGTAGACGATCAAACCGGGAAGGGTCAGGACGGCGACCATCAACGTCGCCAGGATCTGCACGACGATGTCCCTGGTGCGTGCGCGGATGTCGCGGAAGGTCCAGAGGACCATGCCTAACCATAGGCTGGTGACAAATATGGCTGTCACGAGGGTGAGAATTGTCACCACCTGAGGCAGGATCTCCAATAGTTGGTCGATCATAGATCTACGGACTCCTTTGGAACGTCGGCTGCCAGGCCGCTCTTCGGCCCGCGGCTGCCCGTCAGGATCTCAGTTGCGCTTGAGCGATGGGGGACCACAAGCACCCCCTTTGAGCGCGGGCATTATACCATCGCACATAGAGGAGGCAAACAGATGACCTACGTCACCGTCAAGGAAATGCCGGCGGAGGAGCGACCCCGCGAGCGCCTTGCCCGGATGGGCCCCCAGGCGCTGTCGACCGCCGAGTTGCTAGCGATCATTCTCCGGGTGGGCGTCGATGGCGAAAATGTGTTGACGATGGCCAGCCGCATCCTGGCTAACTTCGGAGGGCTCGCAGGGTTGGCCCGCGCTGACTTCGCCCAATTGGCCGCTGAACGGGGGCTTGGCCCGGCAAAGACGTCCCAGATTCTGGCTGCCCTGGAGCTAGGTCGGCGCATGATGGCGGAGAGCCCGGAGGAGCGCTGGCAGATCCGCGCCCCGAGTGACGCCGCCCATATTCGGATGCCCGTCATCGCTCACAAAGAGCAAGAGAATTTCGTCATCCTATATCTTGACACCCGCACTCGCGTGACGGCGCGGGAGATCCTCTAT
>CAZPJP010000138.1:662-2229 GCA_964586915.1 uncultured Anaerolineales bacterium | reverse complement strand
GATGTCGTTGAGACCGTTCAGGAGGAAGATGAAAAAGGTCGCGGCAAGGTAGACGGCCTCGTACCAGGAGAACTCCTTGTCACAATTGACAACGCTTTCTCACCCAATGCGCACTGGAGATACAGTACCTTGTCCTCTCCCTCAAGGCTCAGCGTCCCGCTCACTCCCAGGTATTCGATAAGCTTCCTTCGTGCTTCGAAGTCCTCGTCTGCGGCACTCAGTTTGGACCTGATACTCTTAGCAAACTCGATGACATCCGCCAGTTTCTGCTCATCTAGAAGATCGTTCTCCAGGGCGGCGGTGACACGCGCTTGCTCAGACTGCAGATCGGCTAAAGTGCTCTCAAGTCGTTCCTTGTGCTGAAGGAGCAAGTCCTCCGGAAACTTGCCCTTTAGATACAGAGCAAGCAAGCGACTGAGCTCAGCTTCTTGTTCTCGTATCAGCTTATCCACAGTCTCAAGTCGTTCGCGCAAGGGCTCCGCGGCTTTCTCTCTCCCCAGGCGGTATTCCTCAAAACCGCTCTCCAGTTGATCAGTGTCAGAGAGCAACTCGCGAACCCAGTCCCAGGTGACCGCGTCGACGTCCACCGCACGGAAGGAGATCCAGCCTTGTGAGCACTCAAGACTATGCGAGTGGGAAGAGCAGTAGTAGTAATAGTTCGCACGTGTCTGCCCGGACCGTTTCTTCCCCGAGGTTACGCGTCTGGCGCTCATCGTGTATCCACATTCATCGCACCTGAGATGCCCTCGCATCAGGTACTGATAGCGAGTATTCCGGCGCGACAGGCGCTTGTTATGCGACAGACGCTCCTGGGCTGCCTTCCAGACTTCCTCGCTGACGAGGGGCGGCACTTCGACGAGTACCTCGTGTTTACCATAGTACCACCGGCCGACGTAAGTCTCATTCCTGAGCATTCTGGAGACAGTGGCAGATGCCCAGCGCCCGTACCCGCCCTTGACCTTCTTTGGACCCGATCGCCGGAGATCACTATACGAGGGTATCTTCCGTTCGGTGAGATAGTCTCTTACCTTATGGATGGACAAGGGACCCTCTTCGGGCTGCGTGTAGAGCCGGAAGATCAACCTTACGGTCTCAGCTTCCTCCTCGTTGATGACCAGGACCCGCTTGCCGTCGACGATCTCAGCACTGTAGCCAAATGGCGGATGTCCGTGCACCAACACCTCGCCGTTGCGCGCTTTGCGAATCTTGCCTCTCTGCATCCTCTGTGCGATTTTCTCGCGTTCGTATTCGGCCAGCATCGCCCTTACGTGCTTGTTGAGCCGACCCTCGGGCGAGTCTGGGAAGTCATATAGGCAGTACTCAATTGCCACACCAGCTTGCTGGAGCTCTTGTTCGACGATGAGCTGCTTTGCAAGGTTGCGACTTAGCCGATCCAACTCCCGAACGACGAGAATGTCATACTCGTTGTTGCGTGCCATCTCGATCGCTTTTCCCAGCTCTGGAAGATCGAATGCCGCTCCGCTGGCACCACGGTCGTCTTCAGCGAGTTCTGCGGTGATGTGGTATCCGTGGTCTGTGGCGTACTTACGGCAGAGTCTGAGCTGGT
>CAZPJP010000138.1:0-652 GCA_964586915.1 uncultured Anaerolineales bacterium | reverse complement strand
ATCCGTTAGGTTGGCACCTCCCGTAGCTCTTCGATCATCTCCACTACATCGTGCGTACAAGACTGCTCGCTTGGTCATCATTGCCTCCTTGGATTGATGGGACTCTCCTAATTGCCAACGCAAACGGCCCGCCTGGACCGTTTCCGGTCGTAGACGGGCCGTCCCAATCATGAGCCTGAACTAATGCCGATTGATCCGCTCCTTGAACCAGTCTGGGAAGATGAGGTAGTGGGCCAGTTGATCCGCGCCCCATGTGAGCACGGCTTGTCCCTCGTTGATCACCTCAAGCATTTCCTCCGGTCTCAGCGGACATGCGGCACCGCGTGCCTTGACGCAGTGAGCATTGAGGTCCTCCAGCACCTCTTCGTAGTTAGTAGCCTCACGGCGCACCCGTGCGAGGACATGCGGATACGACCCTGACACGTCGATGTCATCGGGCCAGTCCCGGCCGTCGAGTTCCTTGATTAGGCGCTTGGCCTGTTCGACGAAGCCATACTGACAATCTATTTTGCTGTGCATTGCGTTACTCCTTTTCTGATGTAGTTACGATACGCAAGGTGCTACCTCAGACAGGCGGATATCGCAGAGGGTAGCATTGCGAGGGGCCGCGTGCTCCGGTCGCGCTGCCCGAGACAGTCCAATCAAGAGCGAG
>CAZPJP010000137.1:3616-10415 GCA_964586915.1 uncultured Anaerolineales bacterium | reverse complement strand
ATGCGGGGTAGAGCAGTGGCAGCTCGTCGGGCTCATAACCCGGAGGTCGGTGGTTCGAATCCACCCCCCGCTATTTAGCGTGGCGAGGTAGCTCAATGGCAGAGCAGGGGACTCATAAGCCCTTGGTTGGCGGTTCGAATCCGCCCTTCGCCACCACTTCACGAAGACGGGCCGGCAAAGACGCCGGCCCGTTTTCGCTAGGGCTCTCTGGCAGGTTGCTTCTGCTCCCATCCCGCCTGGCTCAGTGCCGTCGCTGGCGATGGCTGCTCCACCGGCTTCGGGAGGGGATGTAGACTGTGGTCACGACAACCTCGTCGTGGTCACTGTAGTCGCACACAATGTGGAGGTGTAGATTGCTACCACGATATGGTCCAGAGATCAAAGCCCTACGGCGATGTGGATAGCGCTCCACCACTTCGCCTGTGAAGATCGCGTAGACGATATCCTTGCCGCGCAGCCCTTCCTTGTGGGCCTCGCGCAGGGCATGCTCCGAGAGGCGCAGGGCAGTTCGTCCGCCGAACAGCTCCTCCCTATAGGGTAGGGCCCGCGAGCCGTCCTGTGTCTGTTCTGCCATATGCTGTGTTCCAAGCTCGCTCTCTACTCGTAGCGCAGCGCATCGATTGGGTTGAGCTTCGCGGCCCGCTGGGCTGGGTAGATTCCGAAGAAGAGACCTACGGCGGCGGAAAAGAGCGTGGCAAGAGCTACGGACTCCGCGGTTACGACGGCGCTGAAGCCTTCATCTCTCAGAAAGTATGAGATTGCCGCGGCTCCCCCACTGCCGAGCGCGATGCCAATACCACCACCGAGCATCGCCAACATCACCGCCTCGATCAGGAACTGCCACAGAATATCCTGCCGCCGGGCGCCCACTGCCTTGCGTAGTCCGATCTCCCGCGTGCGTTCTGTCACTGAGACCAACATGATATTCATAATCCCGATTCCGCCAACCAGAAGGCTGATGCCGGCGATGGCGCCGAGGAAGGTTGTTAGCACACCCGTGATCTGCTGGAAGGTCCCAATGAGATCTCCCTGGCTGACGGCTGTGAAGTCATCAGGTTGGCCCGGGGCGATGCGGTGGCGCTGCCGGAGGATCAAGGAGACCTCTGCAATGGCAGCGTCCATGCGGTCCTCAGAGACGGCTTGCACATAGATAAACGAGACGCTCGGCTCGCCTTGATTGGTCCGTCTGGGGAAGATGCGGCTCAAGGCGGTATTAAGGGGGATGAGGACGACCTCATCCTCGTTTCGGAAGTCGCTGCCTCCGCGCTCTTCGAGGACGCCGATGACCCGGAACGGAGCGCCATTGATGCGGATGACCTCACCAGTTGGATCCGGGAGGTCCGGGTACAAATACGAGGCTGTGTCAGCACCCAATACTGCAACGCGACTCCGCGCCTGATTGTCGGAAAGGTTGATAAAGACGCCCATGGCCGTCGGCCAGTTCCTCACCAACGCATAGTTGGGCGTGACCCCGCTCACCTCCACCCGGCGGTCTTTGCCCGGCGTCGTGATTCGAGCGCTCCCCTGAACCAAGGGAGCCACGCGCAGCACATCGGGTGCCTCAACGGGATTCTGTAGAGCCTCTGCGTCCTTCAGGGTGAGATAGGCCGGACGCGACAATTCCTGCTGGAAGGAGCCGGGGATGACGAAAAACAGGTTGGTGCCAATCGCCTCGAACTGATCGGTGATAAACGCTTGTACGCCCTCCCCTCCGGACATAAGGGTGATCACTGCGCCTACACCGATGATAATCCCCAACATCGTCAGCGCTGAGCGTAGCTTGTTGGTGGTCAGGGCCCGCAGCGCCAGGCGAATGGCCTCAAGGGCTTTCACGACAGCCGCTCCTCACCCATGTCCGCTGTCGCCTGCGTCGGGTCCTCAATCGTCTCCTCCTCCACGATCTTTCCGTCGAAGATGTGGACCACGCGGCGTGCATACCGGCTGATCACCGGATCGTGGGTGACCAGCACCACCGTGATCCCGGTGTCGCGATTCAGCCGTTGCAGGATCGCCATCACCTCTTTCCCTGACGTGCTGTCGAGATTCCCGGTAGGTTCATCCGCGAGGATGATGGAGGGCCGGTTCACCAAAGCCCGGGCGATGGCGACCCGCTGTTGCTGGCCACCAGACAACTCGTTGGGAGTGTGATCGAGCCGCTGACCCAGGCCCACTCTCTCGAGAACCTCGATGGCCCGTCTGCGGCGCTCCCGTGGCGAGGTACCAGAGTAGACGAGCGGAAGTGCGACGTTGTCTAGTGCTGTGGTGCGCGCGAGCAGGTTGAAGGTCTGAAAGACGAAGCCGACCTGTTTGTTGCGAATCGCAGCTAACTGATCATCAGTCATCTTGCTCACGTCTTCACCGGCGAGGCTATAGAGGCCGTATGTGGGTTGGTCCAGGCAACCCAGGACATTCATAAGGGTGGATTTGCCCGACCCCGATGGCCCCATAATCGCGATGATCTCGCCACTGCGCACAGCAAGAGACACGCCTCTGAGCGCGTGGACCTCGTTCTCGCCCATGCGGTAGATCTTGTGGAGGCTGTCGACCCATATGATGGGATTGTCAGTCACAGCTTCATCGTCCTCTCCACGCTCCCGAGGGTCTGGAGCCCTGCTGGCGGCACGTCGCTCACGCAATCTCTCATTGAGTCCCCCGGGAAGGAGGCCCCTGAAACTGCAGGAGATCCTGTGATTCCGGCAGCAGGGCAACGGTGTCGCCCTCTTGCAGCCCGGATATCACCTCGGTGAAACTCTCGCTGCGCGCTCCAAGCTCAACTGGGACGCGGGTTGGTTGACCTTCGCGGATGCAGTAACAATAGGTGAAGGTCTCGCCTGATGTCTGATCGGTGCGCACCGCCCAATTGGGGACGAGCAGGACATCCTCGCGCTGCTCAACCAGAATCCGGGCGCTGGCTGTCATACCATCGCGGATATCCGCAGCAGTGCCGTCCGAGAGACCCACCTCTACGGGATACGCAATGATCCCACCCAAAGTCGTGGGCAGCGCATCGATCCGCTCGACGGTCGCCTCAATCGTGACATTCGGGTAGGCATCCAACACGATCGTGGCGGACTGTCCCTCCTGCACCTGCCCGATATCGATTTCATCAACCGTGATCTCTGCGAAGTGAGCGGTATCGTCCAGGATGGAGAAAGCGGGCAGTCCGACGGGTGCTTGCGTGCCTTCCTGCACGTTGACCGCTGCGATGACACCGGCGAAGGGGGCTGTGATGACCGCTGACGCCAGATCGGCGCGTGCTTGCTCTAGATTCAGCTCGGCTTGATCGATCTGGAGCTCAAGTTGCCGGACCTGCTCATCGGCCGGACCCGTTCTGAGATTCTCTAGGTTTCGCTGGGCCTCCTGGTAGCGTTGATAGGCAGCTGACCACTGGCTCTTCGCCTGCTGAATCGCATGGTCGCTCCTGAGCCGCGTGATCCCCACGTTCCCCTGAGCCTCCATATAGGCAGCTGTGATGCCCGCCGCGTAGGCCTCAGGAAGATTGAAGCGTTCCAGCGCTTCGAGGTAGCGCTCATACGCTTCGCGCGTGTCCGCCTCAAGATCCTGCGCCCGGTCTATGTTGTTGGCCGCGCGTGCCTCGGCTAACTCTCTGCTCAGATCGGCCACGGACATTGCCTGCATTGCCTCCTGGATGGCAAGTTGGACCAGATCAAGGTCCTCGTCCGCTGGGGGCTCTAGCAAGGCGGATAGGTTCGCCATTGCTTGCTGTAGACTGAGTTCGGCCTGGCGGAGAGCTCGGGCCGGCGCGTCCTCGTCGAGTCGCGCCAGTTCCTGTCCTCGCTCAACCCGATCGCCGACCTCCACATAGACCTCAGCCACAACTCCGTTGGCCTCGAAGGCAACGTCAAGCCTTCGCTGCGCGCGTATCGTCCCGCTGGCCGCGGCGGTGAGATCGAGCGTGTCGCGGGTAATCTGGGCAGTTCTGAGAACCTCCGTCTCTTCGCCCGATGGGGAGCCCTCACGGCTACGCCACCAGAGTAGGCCGCCCACGATGGCGCCGACAACCGCGATGAGCGCAATGACCCGGATGACCTTCTTCATGCCAATCCTTTAGTCTTAGTCCCCACTGCGAAACCCACCCTGAGGCGGAGAGAGCACGTTCTCTCTTTCCATAACTAATGCAACCTCATCGCCTTCGTCAAGCCCGGACAGGACCTCGGTGTATGTTTCGTTTCGGCGTCCCAGTTCGACAGATGTACGCTCCGGCACACCGTCCGAGATACGATAGCAGTAGACTTCCGCGGTCTCTTGATCGACGCGGACTGCCCACGACGGGATGAGCAGGACCTGCTCCAACACCTCGGTAAGGATGCGCACGGTCGCCGTCATCCCCTCCAGAAGGCGAACGCTGTCACCTTCAGCCAGCTCGACACGCACACGATAGGAGACAAGCCCTTCCGTGGTCGTAGCCGCCGGTGCAATGCTGGTGATCGCTCCTTCAAGATCGACTTCAGGGTAGGCATCAAGCGAGACCCCCACAGGCTGTCCAATCGCTACTGCGGCAATGTCGATCTCATCGACCGTGATATCTACGTAGTAGGTGCTGTCATCAAGAAGGGTTGCCGCGGTGTCACCGGCACGATACTGGGCTCCTTCCTGCATCTCAACTGCGGCGACGAATCCGGCATGAGGGGCCACAACGGCGGCATTCCCCAAGTTCTGCCGGGCCTGTTCGACGCGAAGTTGGGCTTGCTCGACCTGTAGCTCGAGCTGTCTCACGCGGCTCTGCTCTGGTCCTCGTGTCAGTTTGGCCAGATTGGTCCGCGCCTGCTCGTAGTTCGTGTAGGCAGCTTGCCACTGAGATTCGGCCTGTTCTTGCGTCACGTCGGCGTTGATGCGGACGATGCGCTCCTGGGCTTCAGCGTAACGCAAGTTCTCCCGGGCGTCCTCTTCACCCGCCCCTCCCTCGGCCGCCACCAGACGACGGTTAGCCGCCTCTCGTTCTCTCTGCGCCTCAACCACCATGGCTTCCGCATCCACTCGTGCCGTCTGCCTCCCAAGACGTGCTACCTCAAGCGCCTGAGCGGCGCTCTGGACGGCAAGCTGAGCGCTCTCAAGAGCTTCTGGATCGGGCGGCTCCAGCTCGGTCTCAAGATCCAGCTGCGCCTGTGCCAACGCGATCTCCGCTTGGCTGAGAGCTCGCTCAAGTGGACCGGTCTCCAGAACCATAAGCACAGCGCCGGCTTGTACGCTATCGTTGGGTGCGACGAGGACGCGTGCGACGGTGCCGGTGGCCTGGGCACGAAGGTCAGTTCTCCGTCTCGCTGCGGCGTTGCCGCTGGCTGCGACGCTGAGTTCTAGATCGTCACGTACGACCTCTTCAGTGCGCAGGACTTCGGGTACTTGGCCCACGCTGCGTCGTTGGCGCCACCATAGGACGCCGCCGATGGCACCGGCAACAGCGAGGATGATAAGGAGTGAAGTGATCGCTTTGCGCATCAGATTGACTCTCCACAGATTGACCGCGGTCATAGTTGACCGCGGTCATTGTAGCATCAAAGGATCCCAAGTCAATAGTTGTTGGGTCCGACAGCATGCTCAGGCACAGAAAAGAGCAGGCGCCCTTCAGGCATCTGCTCTTGGCTATTGGATTCGACTTGCCTACCGGCTAAAGGTCCCGGAGCGTTCGGCGCAGGTAGGGGAGGAGAGCATGGCTCTTCCCGGCGCCCACGGCCACGCAAGCCATAGGGGCGTCCGCTACATAGACCGGCACGCCTGTCTCCTGCGTCAGAAGCTGATCCAGATTCCTGAGTAGCGAGCCGCCGCCGATCATCGTCATACCCCTATCGATGATGTCGGAGGCCAGTTCGGGGGGCGTGCGCTCAAGCACTGATTTGACCATGTTAATGATCAATGCGATAGGCTCCTCCAGAGCTTCCACGATGTCATCGGTACTGACCTCGACGCTGCGTGGCAGCCCGGTGACTTGGTCGCGCCCTTGAACCTCCATCCGAAGGGCCTCATCCAACGGTATAGCGGCGCCGATCCGTATCTTCGCCTCCTCAGCGGTCGATCCCCCCAACATGAGGTTGTATTTCCGGCGCACATAGCTGGCAATCGCCTCGTCCATTCTCACGCCGCCCTCGCGGATCGCCGCGGAGGTCACGACGCCGTAGACCGACAGGACCGCCGCCTGGCTCGCGCCTCCCCCGAGATCCAGGATCATATGACCGCCCGGGGTGTGAATTGGAAGCCCGGCCCCTATGGCTCCGGCGATCGGCTCGGGGATCCGATACGCGCGACTGGCTCCCGCCTCCAAAGCCGCCTCTTGAACAGCCCGACGCTCGACCTGAGTGGCGCCAAAGGGAACGGTGACGCACACGCGTGGCTTGAGCAGGCGCACTTTGCCGATAGCATTGTTGATGAAGTAGAAGAGCATCTTCTGCGTCACGCGGTAGTCCGCAATGACGCCGGCGCGCAGCGGACGGCGGACGACAATCGTCTCGGGAGCTCGTCCCATCATCGCCCGCGCCTCTTCGCCGACCGCGACGACCTCGCCGGTTTCCATCTCCTGAGCGACGACCGACGGTTCTTGCAGGACGATGCCGCGTCCGCGAACGTAAACCAGCACGTTCACCGTCCCAAGATCGATGCCTAACTCCTCAACGATTGGCATTCAGTTTCAGCGACTCCTCTTCAAGGTCCTCAGGATTCCATCTCTTCGCAGCGTGCGCACGCGTGTGCACTGTTGCAGCGTGTGCGCTGTTGTAGCGTGTGCGCTGTTCCAGCGTGTGCGCTGTTCCAGCGTGTGCGCTGTTCCAGCGTGTGCGCTGTTCCAGCG
>CAZPJP010000137.1:0-3516 GCA_964586915.1 uncultured Anaerolineales bacterium | reverse complement strand
TGTGCTCACAAGGAGGGATGATACACGAAATCCGTGCTTTGTCCAACCTCCATTCCGCAGGGCGGCGAGACCTTGCGCAGTCCGGTTGCACCTGGTATACTGAGTCATCGTGGTCACCGAGCCAGGGCCGTGGCGGTGATGTGCACCTCGGCTGAACCGGTCGAGACGACCGGGTGGACGTTCCAGTCCTCTCCATTGCGGGTCGGGCGTGCTGTGTGGCGGAAAGCCCCGGCGGTGACGAGAGAGCAACCAACCTTCGGGAGTGATAAGTTGGCCGATCAGGGTTTTGTGACACGTGTGGTAGGCGTAGTGATCGATGCGATGTTCGCATCCGGCGACCTTCCCAGCATCCACAACGCTCTTCTTGTGCACCGTGATGACGGCCCTGACCTTGTCGCTGAGGTGCAAGAGCACATTGATCCCCACACAGTGCGCGCCATCGCGATGGACAACACTGCAGGGCTGCGGCGCGGCCTGATCGTTGAGGACACCGGCGCACCGATCTCCGTTCCGGTTGGGCCGCTAACCCTGGGGCGAATGTTCAACGTCCTGGGTGAACCTATCGACGGGGGTGCTCCAGTCGAGGCGGCACGGCATCCCATTCATGCAGCATCTCCGCCGTTGAGCGAACAACGCGTCGCGCGGGATCCGTTTATCACCGGGGTCAAAGCTATTGACCTGCTAACACCCTATCCTCGAGGTGGAAAGGTGGGACTCTTTGGTGGCGCCGGCGTGGGCAAGACAGTCCTGATGATCGAGTTGATGGGCAACACCATCCGGCAGCACTCCGGGATCGCGCTGTTCGCCGGGGTGGGGGAGCGCAGTCGTGAGGGGAACGATCTGTGGCTCGAGCTCCAACGCACGGGTGTGATCGACAATACGGTCTTGGTCTTTGGTCAGATGAACGAGCCGCCCGGCGCGCGGCTGCGGGTCCCTTTCACGGCTCTCACCATCGCTGAGTACTTCCGTGAGACTGAGCGCCGGCAGGTTCTGCTCTTCATTGACAACGTCTTTCGCTATATTCAGGCTGGCTCAGAGGTCTCGGCGCTGCTGGGCCGTCTGCCCAGCGAGGTCGGCTACCAGCCTACCCTGCAGAGTGAGATGGGCGCGTTGCAGGAGCGGATCACGACCACCAGCCGAGGGAGCGTCACGTCGGTTCAAGCGGTTTATATTCCTGCAGATGACCTGACGGATCCTGCAGTGGTGGCGACCTTTGCACATCTCGATGCCACCACAGTCCTGTCGCGTGAGCAGGTCAGTCGTGGTCTGTATCCCGCGATCGACCCACTTGAATCGCGAAGCTCGTTGCTGACACCGGAAGGCGTGGGTGAGTCGCACTACGAGATCGCTATGGCGGTTCGGGAGCTGCTGGCGCGCTACGAGGAGCTGCAGGATGTGATCGCGATCCTGGGTATCGAGGAGCTGAGTGAGGACGATCGGCAAGCTGTGGACCGGGCGCGGCGACTACAGCGTTTCTTGACACAGCCATTCACGGCGGCGGAGTCCTTCACCGGCAGGGAGGGGGCGTTCGTGCCGCTGGAAGAGACACTTCGTGGATTTGATGAGATCCTCCAGGGTGAACACGACGACTTGCCGGAGCAGGGTTTCTATATGGTGGGTACGATCGACGATGCGGTAGCCAAGGCCGTCAGCCTGGAGCGGGAGCCAGCCTAGCATGGCCTCGGAGATCATCTTTGCTGTGCTAACCCCGGAGCGATCGCTGCTTCGGGTCGAAGACGCAGTGAAGGTCCGCCTGCGGTTGGTGGATGAAGCGTGGTTGAGCATTTATCCTGACCACGCCCCTCTGATCGCTGAGATCTTGCCGGGACCCGTCCAGTACGAGACCGCGATTGAGGCGGGTGAGCTTGAGCTAGCTGGCGGCATTTTACAGGTGGCGGACAACCGCGTGACGGTACTCACACGTGGACTACGCCGCGATGTCCCGGATATGGAGGAGGGCACACGTCCGACACCTGTGGAGGACGCCCGCTTTGATCGACTTGCTCGCGAACTTATGCTGTCGCTGGACGCTCAGCCAGACGCTGCTGTGGCCGAGGTGAAGACGACCGAGTCGGGGAACTAAAGGGGTGTTGCCTGTGTGGTTCGTGGCGGGAGTGCTGATGAGCCTCATGCACGTGGCATCGATCATCGTGCTTGTGGGCACTGTTAGCTCAGGGGAGGCCAAGCGGGTTCGCAGGAGAGTGCGACGCGGCTATGTCCTGCGCTATCTCTCGCTCGGGTTGATGCTCGGCCTGGCACTCCGTCACGGGCTGGATGCTGGATTGCTAGCCTCTGCGGGATTCCTTGTGGGACGTGTGTCCGCGGTCTATTTGGGCCACTCTAAGCGTATTAACTGGATGTGGTTTGGCTTGTAGGCATTTATAGCTGAAGGAGACGGTAGATGGAGGAGGTTTTTCCGCAAGTTGTTTGGCGCCCTCTGGGTGTACCCGTTCGGGATACTGTCGTCTCAACTTGGGTCACAATGGCCATTATCATCGTGGGGGCGTGGATCCTGCGCAAGCGGATGCCCATCGCGCTGGAAATGCTCATCGATTTCGTGAGAGGCACAATTCGCGATATGATGGAGGGTGTCGACCCCGATCCTTACGTACCGTTTCTGGGCACGATGATCGTGTTCTTGCTCTTGGCAAACAACATCGGCCTTCTGCCACTCGTCGAGACGCCGACCAAGGATATCAACACTCCGGTCGCGCTGGCGATCATCGTTCTTTTTGCGGTGCACGTTTTTGGTCTCCAGGCGAAGGGCCTCGGCTACCTCAAGGAGCAGGCTTCCCCAATGATCATCCTCGATATTATCTCGCAGCTGGCTCGTACGCTGTCGCTGTCGCTGCGTCTCTTTGGGAACATTATCGCGACGGAGATCATTGTGGCGGTGATCTACCGGCTCGTGAAGCCGATCGCGCCCCTTCCAGTGGCACTACTCGGTTTGGTCACGGGTGTTCTACAAGCTTAAATCTATGCGGTGCTGTCGATGAGCGCCATCGCCGGTGCGGTGCGCTCCAAGGGAAACGGCTAGAAGTCGATCCAGGACGAAGGGTCGCGTTGGTTGGGCCAGACTGGCTACAGGTGAAAGAGAGGTAACAATGACAGAATTGGAACCCGGCACACTTATCACGTTGGTTACAATCGTCGTCGCAGGTATTGGTATGATCCTCGGTGCGATTCTGCCCGCGATTGTGGAGGGACGCGCGGTGCTCAGAGCATTGGAGGGCATGGTGCGCCAGCCGGAGGTCGCGAATGATCTACGAAACACGCTGATCGTCGCGATGGCGCTGCTTGAGACGACCGCGATCTACGTACTGCTGGTGATGCTCATACTTCTCTTTGCCAATCCGTTGCTAGACCGGTTCTTCCCGACGGGCTGAGTCCGAGCGACGGGGGTATGAGGTTATGCTGAGTCCAGATCTTGCCACGATTCTTTGGGAGGGGTTCAACTTCCTGGTCCTGCTTGTCGCGCTTTATTTGGTTGTGTTCAAGCCAATCATGCAGCAGATG
>CAZPJP010000136.1:0-10429 GCA_964586915.1 uncultured Anaerolineales bacterium | reverse complement strand
GGTCGGCCGCGGGCTGCGCATGGTCGAAGGGGACATCACGCCGGCCCAGCGGATCCAACGACGCGGCGGGCTCGTCCAGAATCAGCAGATCAGGATAGTTCACCTGCGCCTGAGCAATACCCAGCCGCTGACGCTCTCCTCCTGAGAAGCCCTCTACGGGACGATCAGCTTTGTCTGCCAGACCAACAAGGTCGAGCATCTCGTCGACCCGTTTGGCAATCTCGCGGCCCGGGCCCTTGAAGAAAAAGCGGGCGGTGAAGTCGAGCGTCTCCCGGGCCGTCATATGCTCGTAGAAACGGGGGTCCTGTGATAGGTATCCAACCCGGGCGCGGATCTCGACGCTATGTCTGACAATGTCCATGCCGAAGACGGTGCCCTGACCCGCCGTCGGGGTGATCAGGCCAAGAAGCAGCTTCATCGTGGTCGTCTTGCCAGCCCCATTCGGCCCCAGAAAGCCAAAGATAGAATTGCGCCGCACCTTGAGATCGAGGGAATCCAGCGCCAGGATGTCGTCATAGGCCTTGCTGAGACCGCGCGTTGTGATCACCGAATCCGCCACAGCCCCTCCTTATGATGCTATGTGAGTGCTTATGAGATAGGCGAAACCGGCATACAAATCCGAGAATTCGCCTCCGCCCATTATACCCAGAATCCGCGAAACCGAAGCCGCGCGATCGACCCCCAGAGGAGCTTTGACCCTCCCGGTGGCTGGGACTATAATCGACCCATCATTCTGCGTGCGACGGGCTGCGTAGCTTGCGCATTGTCGACGCGACACGCTTTCGACGCGATACAGTGTGCGTCAAGCATCGTCCGGTCAAACGCTGTCCGTCCCAGCACCATCTTTCATCTTAGGAGGCCTCATATGTCAGGCAAACTGACGATTGTTCCCGCGGAGACGCGCGCGGAGCGCAAGGCGTACGTACGGTTCCCGTGGCAGGTCTACAGAGGCGATCCCTATTGGGTCCCGCCCCTCCTCTCGGAGAGAGAGGAGTTCGTTGACCCGGCCAGGCACCCCTTCCACGAGCACGCAAAGGTCGCCTACTTTACGGCTCGCAGGGAGGGCCGTATCGTAGGCACCATCGCCGCCATCATCAACCATCGCCACAATGAACACTGGGGCGATCGGGTCGGCTTCTTTGGTCTCTTTGAGGTGTTACAAGACGAGGAGGCAGCCCACCAGCTGCTGAAGACCGCGGAAGCGTACGTGCGGGATGAGGGAATGGACACCATCCGCGGGCCGATGAACTTCTCCACCAACGAGGAGTGCGGTCTCCTCGTCGACGGGTGGAACGGCCCTCCGGTGATCTTGATGACCTATAACCCTCGCTATTACGTAGACTACCTCGAGAGCGCCGGTTACGGCAGCGCACAGGAGCTCTACGCCTACTCCGTCGACATCCGCAACATCGAGCCCGACGGCACCGGGCTCAATCCTAAGATACTGCGCGTCGCCGAGAGGGTCCGGCAGCGCACAGAGGTCAATCTCCGCGCCATCGATATGGACAACTATCATCGTGATGCCGAGTACTTCAAGGAAGTCTACAATCAGGCCTGGTCCAAGAACTGGGGGTTTGTGCCCCTCACCGATGCCGAGTTGGAGCACGAAGTCAATGCCCTTAAGCCGGTCATCGATCCCGAGACCGTCTTCTTCGCCTTCAAGGACGACCGCCCGATCGCAGCCGGGCTGCCACTGCCCAACCTCAATCAGGCCCTGCATCGGGCCTACCCACGTCCCGACGTACCCGAGTGGTGGACGCTGCTGAAGATGCTCTACTATTGGAAGGTCCGCAAAGTCGTGACCACAATACGGGCATTCGCTGGCGGTGTCGTCGAGGAGTACCGAGGCCAGGGGCTGCACGCACTGATCATCGTCGAGACGATGCAGCGCTGCGTACCCAAATACAAGGACATCGAGTTCTCCTGGATTCTGGAGAGCAACATCCCGATGCGGCAAACCGCAGCCCATATGGGCGGTGAGCTCTACCGCACCTACAGGATCTATGACAGGAAGCTGTGAGACGCAATTCGCCTGCGATGGAGCCAACCATAGCAAGGAGCGGCCTGATGCATCAGGCCGCTCCTTGCGAACTTCAGGATATGGGAGGTTGAGCGTCTTCGCTCACCAACCAAAGATTCGACTCAGTATTTCCTCACGATGGGTCGATAAGAGCTGGGCTGACGCGCCAGCATGATCTGTGACTCCTCGCGCCGGTGTCGCACCTCGTCCAGATCCAACCGCACTACGACGTAGCCTTCCTCAGGTTCCTCAAGCGCCGCCAACACCTCGCCGCTGGGCGCCAGAACTGCGCTCTGACCGGCAAAGGTGTAGGAAGGCTCCTCGCCAATGCGATTGGCGGCTGCAATGAAGATGTCATTTTCGTACGCGCGAGCCACGAGGAGCGTCCGCCACATATCCACGTCCTTGGTCTGCCACGCAGCCGGCAGCAGGATGATCTCCGCGCCGCTCAGCATCAGACTCCGCGCGACCTCAGGAAAGGCCAGATCCCAGCCCACCATCACACCGAGAATGCCGACCTCCGTCTCAATGGGCTTGATGCGATAACCAGGCCGAAAGACCAATCGTTCTTCGGCCGGCAGATGGATTTTGCGGTATTCACCCTCAACCTCACCGTCCGGCGCGATCAGCACTGCGCCGTTGTAGAGGACCGTCTCGACATCCTCTTTGACGGCCATCCCAAGCAAGACGTGAACGCCGAAATCCGTCGCGTGCTGGCCCAGGATGTTCGTCACGGCCCCAGGGACCCGTTGCGCCATCTGCGCAAAACGTGCCCCACCCTCATAGCCTGTGACCGAGAGTTCAGGAAAAACGATAATGTCGACGGGCTGTTCCGTGGCGATGCGCGCAATGGTCTCCGACATCTTGCCGACGTTATCCTCCATCTTCGTCAACGCCGGCTCCATCTGTACGACAGCAACGTTCAGTTCTCGCATCTTTGCTCCTTGTCAATTCGTGTACAAACGTAGATTGGAAGAGTTTAGTACTTGGGGCGCCGCATGTAGGACAGGACAGAGTGCAGCTCTGGGGGAAGCTCCGACTCCACCTGCAGCTCGAGGTCGGTCACAGGATGCAGGAGGCTCATCAAGCTCAGGTGCAGGAAGAGACGGTCGGGCAGCATCGGCTGACGATGCGAGCCGTACATACGATCCCCGACGATGGGAAACCCATACCAAGACAGATGCACGCGAATCTGGTGCATCCGCGAGCTTTGGGGTCGTACGTACACTAGTGTGTAGTCTCGCCCGCTCTCCTTGTAGTGCTGCTGACCACGCACGTAGGTTTGGGCCGGCCGCCCTTCACGGGCGACGATTAGCTGTCCTCGCGTGTGTCTGGCGTTACCGATGGGCTGATCGATCGTGTACTCCCCCCGAAGGTGTCCTTCGACCAGCGCCGTATAGACCTCGGTCACATACTGGCGCTTCACCATTCCGCGAAGCTCGCGGTACATCGACTCATCTCTGCCCGACAGCACCAGGCCTGAGACGTCCTCGCCCAAGGTCGTCACGACGCCCGCCCGATTGACGCCACCCACGTGTGCCTGGTCTGGATACCGCTCCGCCAGAATCTGCGGCACCGTTGCGCTATCCTCGTCGCGCGACGTTCGGCGCGACCTTCGCACCGGAATGCCAGCCGGCTTGTCGACAACCAGCAGATGTTCGTCCTCGTAGGCAACGGACAACGATAATCCGGGAGGCGGTGTCGGTGCCTCACTATCCTCCAATTCGGGGAGGCGCACCACGACCCGGTCACCGGGTTGAAGACGCTGTCCCAGCTTAAGCGCGGTCTCGTCGTTGATGGACACCAGCCCCTCAACGATCATCTCGCGGATCTGGTGGCGATCCAGCTCGTCCCAGCGCCGAGCGAGCAACTGATCGAGGCGAGTCGGGGCCTCTACGGGCAGGATATGCTCTTCAGGCATCAGGAGCCTCCACATCCGGTTCGGCGAGCAGAGAATCGATAAGCAGGATGGCCACCCCGACCACGATTGCCGAATCCGCTAGGTTGAAGACCGGCCACGTCTCCAACGGCCAGAAGTTCACGTCCAGGAAATCAACCACGTATCCACGAAGAAGCCGGTCGATGACGTTTCCCAGAGCACCGCCCACAACGAGCCCCAATGCTCCGTGCACCCACACGTGTACAGAGGGTAGTGTCCGCCGAAAGATCAGAATCCCGATTACGACGATAAGCGATAGCAGCGTAAAGAGGTCACCCAATGCGGGGAAGAGACCAAAGGCCACACCGGTATTCTGGACCGATGTAAAGGAGAGGATGGGTGCAAGCCAGGGAAACACATCGACCGGTCGATGTACGGGCAGATTGGCGACAACCCAGGCCTTGGTCAGCTGATCGGCAACCACAACACCCAAAAGCAACCCGCCGAAGAGGACGTGACTCAGGAACGCCGCACTAACTCCACGAGACTTCGAAGCCCCCATCACCTGGCTAGATGAACTCACCGTCGGCTCTCAAGACGGGACTGACACTCCAAACAATAGCGTGTCTCCGGCACGACCTCCAGTCGAGCCAGCTCGATACGCACACCGCAGGACTCACAGATGCCGTACGTCCCATCCTCGAACTTCTCTAGCGCGTCACTTACCTTCTGCTGAGAGAGCTGCAGCTGCCGCGCAAGCCCGATATCTCGCTCCTGCTCGAAGACTTCGGTGCCAGCATCAGCCATATGGTTGCTGTAGCCAACCCCTTCTTCGCGCACATCCTGGTGAAGGTCATCCAGCTGCGAGCGCAGCTCAGCGGATTTCGCCTTCAGTCGACTCCGTAGTTCACCGTAGGAAACTGGCATAGTCGTTACTCTTTCTCCCGATCTCAATTGTGTATGGATTCTACTCAGATCCGCGCAGAAGACAAGAAATCGCGTCAAGTCACCCTACGCGATACCACGGTTATTGTTCTGTAATCTCTTTGTAACTGCACACCACCTATGTCATTATACAATGGTGTTGTACTCCAGAGATCTGGCCGGAAAATAGAAGCATCACACACTGCAGTCACATCGCTCAATCTGCAAAGGAGGAAAGGCATGCACAGGAAGCATTGGTCATTGGTGTTAGTTCTGGTCCTGGTGCTCAGTCTGGCGTCACAGGCTGCTATGGCGCAGGTGGCGAACTACACCGCCCGCATCATCGTCAGTGACGTCACATCGGGCGCAGCCGTTGTCGGCGGCACCTTCACCACGGACGTGAGTCTATCCGTCCAGAACAATGTCGACCCGGCTCAGCTTAATGTGATCGGCGCCGACGTATGGATCTGCTTCGATCCCACGATCGTCGCGGTCGACGACGCCGACAACAACCCGGCGAACGGCACCCAGGTCTCCGTCGTGAGCGGCTTCTTCACGAACCCCTTCGTCGCGGCGAATGAGGTGGTGAGCGTGAACGGGCAGAGCTGCGTCCACGTCGCCCTGAGCCATTCATACGATCCCGTCACCGATCGGACAGGCAAGATCGCAACCATCACCTGGGCCGGCCTGGCTGCGGGCAATCCCGGCTTCGAAGTGCTTCAGCCTGACACAATCCTCGCTGACGCCAATGGCGCTGATGTGCCCGTCAACAGCGTGACCGTCCCGTCGATCAACGTGATGGCACCGGGCACGATCTCGGGCAAAGTCTTGCGGCAGGGAACTCGCACGAACCACGCCGATACTCTGGTGACGGCATACAACGCCGGCGGCGGCGCGATCGCCACGACCACGACGCTGCCTGATGGCACCTTCGCCTCTCCCCTGGCGGTCCCAATGGGTGGCACCTACTTGGTGCAGGCCGCGTATAACGGCTATCTACGAGCGCAGCGAAGCGGCGTCTATGTCGTCGGTGCGGCGGTCAATCTGGGGACGATCACCATCCTCGGCGGCGATGTCAACAATGACAACAACATTAACATACTTGACATTGTGACGATCATCAGTCAATATGGGTTGACGGGGTTGCCGGCCACCGAAGCGGCGGACATCAACGATGATGGCACCGTCAACATCTACGATCTGACGCTCACCGCGGGCAACTTCGGCCGCTATGGACCCATTGCTTGGTAGCCAGAAAGGATGAGGAGTGATAACCGATGAAAACCCGTAACCCAACATTTAGATTGTTCACCTTCGTTACGCTCTTGGTCGCGCTGTTTGGTATCCCCTCCGCGCCGGTGCTCGCCGCTGACCCCGTGGTCAAGCTTGTTCCATCGGACGCAACCGTTGAGGTCGGGAACGAGGTCGTGGTAAGCGTGATGGTGGAGGACGTCACCAACCTCTTTGGGGTGGAGTTCCACATCACGTTCGACCCCAACATCGTGGAGGTTGTGGACGCCGACGCCGGAACGGCCGAGGTACAACTCGGCTTCGGTGACTTCCTAAGCCCCGACTTCGTGGCCCAGAACGAGGCCAACAACACCACTGGGGTGATCGACTTCGCCATCTCCCAGATGCCGACCCACGGGCCCGTGAGTGGCAGCGGTACCTTGGCGACGATCACCTTCAAGGGACTCGCGTCGGGCACGTCGGATGTGACATTCTCCAACGTGTTGCTCGCTGACTCAGGGGGTGCGCAGATCCCCTCCTCGGCTCAGAACGCGACCGTCACCGTGCCAGGGGAAGCCACCCCACCTCCGACGACGACCGAACCGCCCCCTACCACGACCACACCGCCGCCCAGCGGCACGATCCAGGGACACCATGTCGTCCGCGCCGGTGAGACACTCTACTCGATCGGGCGCGCGTATGCGACGAAGCCAAGCGCCATCGCGGCGCAGAATGGCATCGTGAATCCCAGCCGCCTGTACGTCGGCACGAAACTGGCCATCCCGGTGGCGCCATGGTCGCCCATTCCCGCAGGGCCGGTGGCGGTCCGCCAGTTCACGCCCGGTGGGACGGTCCCCACACCCCCGCCGTCGACAGGCTGCCGCTTCTATCACACCGTCCGGCGCGGCGACACGCTGACAGCGATCGCCATCCGCTACGGATCAAGCATCTACGCGATCGGCCGGGCTAACAACATCTACAACCTGAACCTCATCTTCCCCGGACAGGTGCTCTGCATACCGTAGCAATCCGAACGCTCAGACCGTAGCGCACAATGAATACGGTGCGGCGCGACCGAGGGGTCGCGCCGCACCGTATACGGCGACTAGGCTTGGCCGACAAGGCCGAGCCAGTTAGTTGCGCAGCGTAGAGCTGCCTATGAGCGCGGGGGTCGCTCGTATAGATAGAGGGACACGCCGGCAAAGTGCTCCTGCCGGACGAGTTGATAGGTCTCGTCGAGCCACCCCTTGACCAACTCCCGCTCATCCCACATGGCTGCCTCGGAGTAGACCAACCAGATCCTATCATAGCCCGCGACGATCCCGCGCATCACCCGACCTATCTCGGGCGGGCCAACCTGATATGAGCCGTCTGGCTGGCGCCAGTTCGTGTAGGGTGCCTCACCCCACGCCCCCAAGCCGCTGGTGGTGTAGAAACCGAAGACGTGATGGTTATAGGGAATCTGGAAGAGGAGCAGGTCGCCCTCCTCACGCCCTGCATCGATGACCCGGGCCGCTTCATTGAATTGCGGCTTGATCGGAGTCGCGGCCTGAGCGTAGAGGCCATGCGCGTCGACGACCAGCAGTGGAACGACAAGAAGAAGCGCACCCCGCCCCAGCCAGCGCATCAGGCTTGAGAGGCC
Organism: uncultured Anaerolineales bacterium; assembly: GCA_964586915.1. Taxonomy (GTDB): domain Bacteria; phylum Chloroflexota; class Anaerolineae; order B4-G1; family SLSP01; genus PWVB01. The sequence continues at coordinate 2,734 of CAZPJP010000136.1, read as the reverse complement.
AGCGGCTATCAGCAGGTAAAAAGCCGGTGCGGACCAGATCAGATAGCGATCTGTGAAGATCGGGCCTTGCAGCGAGACTACCCAGACGACGAGGAGCGGCAACGTCAGCCAGACGATCAGCTGGCCCGTCGCTCGCCAACGCCCACGTACCGGGAGTCCGAGAATCCCAACGCCTGCCAGCGCGCCAAAGGCGAGCACTATCGGCAGCAGCAAGCCTGATGTTCCCCAGTCACCCTGGTGGATGCCGGCACTCCATCCGTTGGCCAGCGCCTGGACCATCTCGCCCAGCGTGTATCCTGGGAAACCGGTCTCCCTGGGAACCAATGCGAGCCCCACTTGCCATTGCAGCAGCGGCAAATAGGGCAGCGTCAGTCCCCCGGCCACAATCGCGGCGCCGATCCACGCCCGACGGTGCCGACGCGGGTGTAGCCAATACCAGAGGAAAAGGACCGGGACAAGCAGTGCAGCCAGAATGTGACTATAAATGGCAAGGGAGGTGGACAGTAACGCGGTAGCCCACCACGCTGCACGGGGTTGCTCGCACGCCCGGTCAAAGGCGTAGAGGGCCAGCAGCACCAGCATAGGGACCCAGGTGTACATCTTGATCTCCTGAGCGTACCAGACCATATAGGGCGACGCGGCCATCAGCAGCGCGGCCAGGGATGCTGCGCGCTTACCCAGCGGCTTGCCCAGCAGCCTATGGCCCAGCGTGTACGTCAACGCCACCGTCAGAATGCCCCAATAGACGGACAGCAGGCGCATCGCGTAGACGGAGTCCCCGGCGAGGGCAATCCACCCGCGAAGGAGTGGCGAGTAGAGTGGGCCGTTCCATCCGGCACGGACAAAATTCTGCAGGAGCTCACCCAGGGATTGGAATGCGAAACGCCACTGGTCAACCTCGTCACGCCACAAACCCTGCGCTTCGAGGGAGATCGTGCGCACCAGGAAGGCGAGCATCAACATCCCCGCCCGAGCGAGGACACCGTATGAGGAGACCCTTCGCGTTTTGGGATGATCTTCTGTCATTGGCAGCGACTCCACGGCAACTATAATACACTTGAGGCAAAGGACAACGCTCTCTCATTGTGCCAGATCCGCATAGCTGGCAGGCTGTCACAATTCACACGAGCCCGACAAGAGTTTCACCAGGAGGATCCGTGACTCGACACCATCTGACGGTCATCTCAGAGTATAGGTACGACCCCGCTCCGCTTAACCGCGGCTATACAGGGCAGACACTCTACGTGGATATTGACAATGGCCAGATTGCCGCAAAAGCCGTCAGCGAAGATGTGAAAGAGACGTTCGTCGGCGGGCGCGGGTTCGATCTCTGGTTGCTCTGGCAAGCTGTCAAGGACGATACGTGCTGGCGCGATCCCGAAAACGAGATCGTGATCTCGTCGGGACCCTGCGGCGGCATCACGCAATACCCGGGCTCCGGGAAGTCGATCGCTGCTACGATCTCCCCACTCACGGATATCGTCATCGATAGCAACGCGGGCGGGCACTTCGGCCCCTACCTCAAGTTCGCAGGATGGGATGCCATTGAGGTACAGGGCAACGCGTCGCGAGAGGTCATCATCCTGATCGACGGCCCCGCCGGGAGAGTTCAGGTGATCGCTGCGCCCGATGACGCGCCGACAGATACGCACGTCCTGGGCCACTGGATCAACGAGGCTTTCGCCGACACGGACGACGAGCGACGTCGGATGTCCTTTGTGACCGCCGGGCGCGGTTCTGAGCACACCTATATGGGGTGCCTGAACTTCAGCCTCTTCGATCGCAAGCGCGGGGATCTTCGTTACAAACAGGCCGGCCGCGGCGGGATCGGGACGGTGCTCCGCCACAAGCGTGTGAAGGCGATTATCGTGCGGACTGAGCCGTTTGGAGGGGATGAGAACCAACCCGCGGATCCCGAGCGCATCGCGAGCACCGGCGCTGAGATGCACCGCGAAGTGGCGCGATGGGATCCCGTCCAGAATCGCATGCGCAGGCGTGGCACCTCCTACTTGGTACAGATCATGGATGACTACGATCTGCTGCCGGTGCACAACTTCAAGTTCGGGTCGCACCCCGACACGCCGAAGATCAACGGCGACGTCTGGGAAGAGCGGTATACTCAGGGCTTGCCCGATGGGTGCTGGTATGGCTGCACCCTCGCGTGTGCGCACGCCGTCGACAACTACAAGGTACGCACTGGACCGTATGCGGGCAGTTGTGTGATCGTCGACGGCCCCGAGTATGAGACGGTCGCCGGCGTGGGCAGCAACTGTGGCATCTTTGATCCTGCCACGGTCCTGGAGATCAACTTCTACTGCGATACCTACGGCATTGACACCATCTCATTCGGCACCTCGATGGCCTTTGCTATGGAGTGCTACGAGGCGGGCGTCCTCGACGAGGAGAAGACCGGCGGCCTTCAGCTGACCTTCGGCAATAGCGACGCAGCCCTCAAGGTCCTTCACCAGATGGCCCGCGGCGAGGGCTTCGGCCTCATCTTTGGCCAAGGTATCCGCCGGATGAAGGAGCATTTTGCGCAGGAGTTCAATGCCGATCCTGGGTTCCTGGCGGACATCGGTATGGAGGCGAAAGGCCTCGAGTACTCCGAGTATATGACCAAGGAATCCCTGGCGCAGCAAGGAGGCTACGGCCTCACGAATAAGGGGCCGCAGCACGATGAGGCGTGGCTGATCTTTATGGACCAGGTCAACAACCAACTCCCCACCTTTGAGGA
>CAZPJP010000135.1:1658-10466 GCA_964586915.1 uncultured Anaerolineales bacterium | reverse complement strand
TGGCCCGACATCTCAACGCTTTGCTCTTGCCCGATCGGGGGGACGTGCGCGTCGCGGGGCTTGACACTCGGGACGCTACCCATCATCCGGAGATCCGCCGCACTGTAGGGATGGTCTTTCAACACCCGGAGGATCAGATTGTGGCAACCCTGGTGCTCCACGATGTCGCCTTCGGTCCCGAGAATCTCGGCCTTCCTCAGGAGGAGATACGCTCGCGCGTTCAAGTGGCGCTCGAAGCGGTCGATCTCTGGCATGAACGTCAGCGCCCGCCGCATATGCTCTCTGCCGGCCAACTGCAGCGCCTGGCGCTGGCAGGCGTCTTGGCAATGCGGCCTCAATGTATCATCTTCGACGAGGCCACAGCGATGTTGGATCCCGCCGGTCGTCGCACGGCGCGCACTCTAATGCATCGACTGCACAACGAGGGCCTCACCCTTATCACAATCACCCATCTGATGGCCGAAGCACTGGATGCAGACCGGGTCATCGTCCTCCACGAGGGCCGGCTCGCCCTGGAGGGAACGCCGCAGACTGTGTTCAGCCACGAGGCCGAGCTCCGCGAGCTTGGTCTCGATGTACCGCCCGTCACGCGGCTGGCCAGCCAGCTTCGCGTCTTCCAGCGGGACCTTCCGAGTGGCTTATTGCGGCCCTCGGAGCTGGTGACCGCGCTCGATCAACTCCCCCACTGTACCTCCTACTTGCCAGAGGCAGAGACGCCATCGCCCAGACGGCGACAGAGCATCATCATCCAGGCCGAAGGGCTCGGGCACACCTACATGAAAGATACGCCCTTTGCGCGTCGCGCCCTGCACGACGCTGATCTGACCCTCGAACAAGGCGGCAGTCAAGGCTTGATGGGAGCGACAGGGTCGGGGAAGACCACTTTGCTTCAGCACCTGAATGGTCTCCTCAGGCCCCAGGAAGGGACGGTCCGCGTGGAGGAACACGACCTGAACGACCCACAGACGGATCTCAGGGCAGTCCGCAGAATGGTGGGCCTCGTTTTCCAGACGCCGGAGACTCAGATATTCGAGCAATATGTGGGTGACGAGATCGCCTACGGACCTCGACTGGCGGGTCTCCAAGACCGGGCGCTACGGGAACGCGTTCGGTGGGCGATGTCGCTGGTCGGCCTGGACTTCGAGACATTCAAGGACCGCTTCACCTTTGCGCTGAGTGGGGGTGAGAAACGCAAAGTCGCCCTGGCGTCCATCCTGGCGCTTCGTCCGCACGTGTTGCTCCTCGACGAACCAACGGCGGGCCTGGACCCCGCCTCGCGGCGCGAACTGCTTAGGCACCTCCAATCTCTGCGTGACACCGGTATGAGCCTGATGCTCTCCTCCCACCAAATGGAGGACATCGCAGAGCTCTGCGAGCACGTCACGGTCATGGCCAGTGGTACGACAGTGTTACACGGCACAGCCTCGAAGGTCTTTGCAGAGGGCCCGCAGGCACGCCAACGACTTGAGTCCTGGGACCTGGCGCAACCCATCGTGACAAAGATCGCGGACGGGCTGCGACGACGTGGATGGCCCCTACCCAGCGGCGTGGTGAAGGAAGCGCGCTTGATCGATCTGATCCACGAATGCCTTAAGGACGCCCCCCGCGGCGTTGGCGAGCTATGAGCGAGTTCGAGTTCCAGCGCTTCATGACGGTCGGCCAGTATATGCCGATCGACTCCACGATTCACCGGCTCGATCCACGCACGCGCCTCGTGGGAGGGGTGCTCCTGATCATCGCGGTCACCGCCGCCCCCAGCTTGCCCGGTTTGGGGATCGCCCTCATCGGGGTGGTGGCCATCATCGCGCTGGCCCGCGTGCCATTGGATTACGCGCTGAAGGGGCTGCTGCCCCCCTTGCCATTCATCCTGCTGCTCGTCGTGCTCCAGATACTGCTCGGGCCTCGTCCGGGCACAGGCACGCCACTCTGGGCCTGGGGACCTTTCCAGGTCTCCGTCAGCAGTCTCTTGAGCGGCGCGGAGATCTTGGTGCGTTTCCCGATCCTGATTCTGCTGATCACGACACTCTCGGCATGCACCTCGACGTCCGAGACTGTCCGCAGCCTGGACGACCTGCTTCGCCCCCTCTCGAGTCTGGGGATACCCACACAAGACGTCGTCCTGATGGTTCAGGTTGCTCTGCGGTTCCTCCCGTTGTTGGCTCGGGAAGCCGAACGTATCGCGAAGTCTCAAGCCTCGCGGGGCGCCGACTGGGGAACCGGGCATGGCGGACTATTCCGCCGCGCGCGGCAGGCACTCCCAATCCTAGTGCCGCTCTTTCTTGTGGGCCTGCAGCGGGGAGAAAATCTCGCTGTTGCAATGGAAGCCAGAGGGTATCAGAGCCAGAGCAGACGCACGTCATTGATCGCCCTGCGGTTTGGGCCTGGAGACGTGATGGCGCTCATCGCCTGTCTCGCGCTCGCGACGCTCATCGTCCTCGTTTGATCACGGTCTCACGCCGACGGGGTATCCGCGCACCAAGGATCTGATACAATACTGTCGTAAGTTGGCGAACAAGTGAACCGGAGCTCACGATGGCTGACAGGTTCCCACTCACGATTGGCACACAACGCGATGAGTTACATGAGGCCTATGGTATCCATATCCGGCTGGCCCAATATCCCATTCTCGCCCCCCAGATCCGGGAGGCGATGCGCCGGGAGCTCTTCGATAAGGGGATCATCACCCCATATGCCTTGGAAGTCGAGGTAAAGCAGAAGGCGGTTATCTCGCAGCACCGCGAAGGGCTGGCTGATCCTTTCGGGCAGGAATCAGAGCCGATCTGGAATGAGCGCCTTAACGTGATCCGTGACCAGCTCACAGATTTCTACTTTGCCTATAACTTTCCCCCAGAGCGACTGAACGATATCATAGAACGGACGCTGACCGAGACCTCAGCGCCACGGCAGCATCCGTTGACCCTGGGGTTTAACCCTGAGCTGGCCCCCACAGACCTGCTCTTCAGTCAGGGGCAGATGTACGAAGCCCTCCCACCCGACCAGCAGGCGCAGGTCGGGCACCATCTCCGCGAGATCATCGTCGTTCTCATCAAGAGCATGCTGAGCGACCAACTGGAGTTCGTTGGCATCGCCAAAGAGGTCTTCACCATAGAGGATCTCAAGGAGGTCCGGCGCCACCTCATTGGGCGCGGCAAGATCGGCGGCAAGGCCGCTGGTCTGCTGCTGGCGCGCAAGATCCTGCAGATCCGTGAAGACAGAGCCGTGGAGGACGGTGAACCGAATGTGGGAGATCGTGTGCAGATCCCCGATTCATATTTCATCGGCGCGGATGTCTTCTATGATTTCCAGATGCTGAATGAGTTCACGCATTATATGAACCAGAAGTACCGACGGAGCGAGGAGATTATCGCCGACTACCCGGAAATTCGGGAGCTGTATGCAGAGGGCCGTTTCCCAGATGAGATCATCCACGGTCTGCGTGCGATGCTCGAGGACATCGGTGACAGCCCTCTCATCGTCCGATCTTCTAGCCTCCTGGAAGTTCACTTCGGCGCCGCCCTCGCTGGGAAATACGAGAGCGTCTTCTGTGCCAATCAGGGATCACCAGAGGAGAATTTGAAGGTACTGCTTAAAGCCGTCGGCACCGTCTTCGCGAGCACCTTGAGCCCTGACGCGTTGCTCTATCGTCAGCAGATGGGACTGGTGGATTACGACGAGAGAATGGCCGTGCTGATTCAGAAGGTCGAGGGCACGCGTTACCGGCACTATCTATTCCCGGCTGTGGCGGGCGTAGGCTACAGCCGTAACCCGATCCGTTGGAATCCCAAGATCCGGCGAGAGGATGGTTTCCTGCGGCTTGTCACCGGGTTTGGAACGCGGGCAGTCGAGCGGGTATCCAACGACTATCCTCGCATCGTCGCCCTCAGCCATCCAGAGCTCCGTCCCTTTATCGGCGCGAACCAGACGCGCAAGCATGCCCAGCATTATGTCGACGTACTGGATCTCAAGGATCACCGGATGAAGACGCTCCCTGTCGACGAGGTCATCCAGCACGACTACCCTGCCCTGCGCTACCTGGCGTCCCTGGACAAAGGCGGCTACATCGTCCCAATCTTCTCGCGCGTGACGCCGAGCAAGGGCGGTCGCCTTATCTTCACGTTTGATCAACTGGTGAAGGATGCTCGATTCATTGCATTGATGAGGCGAATCCTCAAAAAGCTCGAACGGTATCATCGTTGGCCTGTCGACATCGAGTTCACCGTGGACATCGAGCCGGGCTATCCCCACGGGGACTACACAGTCCACCTGCTCCAATGTCGACCGCAAGTCAGCCGCAAGGAACAACGCGCCGTCGAGATTCCCGATCACATTTCACCCGCCAACCTGATCCTGCAGACCACGGAGCTCGTCCCGCATGGCAGTGTCTCGGACGTGCGGTACGTCATCTATGTCGATCCGGAGCAATACCGCCGGGCTCCCAGCTACACCGCCAAGCTGGAAATCGCCCGCGTGATCGGTCGCTTGAACGAGAGACTGGCAAACGAACCTTTCATTCTGATCGGTCCCGGGCGCTGGGGAAGCTCCGACGTGGATCTCGGGGTGAAGGTGACCTATGCCGACATCTATAACGCGAAGGTGCTGGTGGAGGTCGCGATGGCCAACAACGGAGGGGGGACCGAGCCGTCCTACGGCACTCATTTCTTCCAGGACCTGGTCGAGGCCGGTATCTACCCGCTGCCCATCACAATGGGCCAGAAGCGATCCGTGCTCAACACGACATTTCTCAACAGTGCGCCCAACAAGCTTGCCAAGATCTCACCAAGGGACGCTGACTACAGCGAGTTCATCAGGGTCGTCGATATCCCCGCTGTGTCGGGAGGACGCACGCTGGAGATCGTGATGAACGACGAGGTCGAAAGGGCCGTCGCCTATCTGAAAGAGCCCTCAAGCAGAAGAGGACGGTAGGTGCTTCGCCGTCTATGATAGACGGCGAAGCGCCTACCGTCCTGAAACGCTCCTAGGCCGAACTCAAAAGCAGGCTACACCCACCCGCGCAGCTTACAGGCCTCAGCAACGCGCCCGACGGCTACTGTGTAAGCGGCCATGCGATTGTGTATGCCAAACTCATCAGCAGCGTTGGCGACCGCGTGGAACGCCGCCGTCATCATCTCATCCAGCAGTTCGTAGACGTGTGGCGCTTTCCAGTAGAACTTGTAGGCGTTCTGAACCTGCTCGAAGTACGAAACGGTCACCCCGCCGGCGTTGCATAGGAAGTCCGGAATGACGTAGACCTGATTGTCATGCAGGATCTCGTCGGCATCCGGTGTCGTCGGGCCGTTTGCCAACTCCGCGATGATCTTGGCTTCGATATCAGCGGCGTTATCGGCCGTGATCTGATTCTCGAGCGCGGCGGGTGTGAGGATGTCCACGTCGAGTTCCAGTAACTCGTCGTTCGTGATCCCATCGGCCTCGGCGAATCCAACCACCGATCCAGTTTCCATTTTGTAATCGATCAACGCCTGGGCGTCGAACCCATCGGCGCTATATATGCCGCCTTGAGAGTCAGACACGGCGACGATCTTCGTCCCGAGGATCTCGATCCCCAGTGTCGCGGCGTACTGACCGGCGTTACCGAAGCCCTGAATTGCCATCGTTGCGCCTTCGGTCTCCATGCCCAGGAGCTTGGCGGCCTCACGGATGCAGTACATCCCGCCGCGCGCCGTGGCGTCACCCCGGCCAGCCGAACCCCCAATCGGCAAGGGCTTGCCCGTGATGACCCCTGGAACGTTGTATCCGCGCAGGAAAGAGTACTCGTCCATCATCCATGCCATAATTTGCGGTGTGGTATAGACGTCAGGCGCCGGCACATCGGCGTGTTCGCCCAAGATACGTCCAACCTGACGGATATAGGCGCGACTAAGGCGCTCCAACTCACCCGGTGACATCACCTTCGGGTTGCAGACGACGCCCCCTTTGCCACCCCCCAGCGGCAAATCCATCACAGCCGTCTTCCACGTCATCCACGCAGCCAGCGCCCGTACGGTGTCGATGGTCTCGTGCGGATGGAACCGAAGCCCACCCTTCGTCGGACCCCGCGCATCATTGTATTGCACGCGGAAGCCGTGGAAGATCTCGATCGAGCCGTCGTCCATTCGCACCGGCAAGGTGACGTGAAGCTCGCGGAGCGGCCAACGCAGCAACTCGTGAAGCGCGGGCTCCAGCTGCATGATCTCCGCAGCCTCATCCAGCTGCCTTTGCGCAATCTCAAAAGGATTTAGTTCCTCAGCCATGATTCTGCCTCCTTAACTCCTCTCCTTGGCGACGCTCCAGGGTTGCAGGGGAAGCAACCCTGAAAACACATGATAGAGCCAAATCCAAGGGAGCACAAGTGCGCGTCTTCTAGACCCCTTCGAACCCACAGCCGGAGCTCAGCGACAGAGCAATGGGGTCACTTGTCCGGCCCTCTCGATCATGTATAATCGGGGGCGACTCTGAGAACAGCGAGTCGCATCTTCGAGTCTCAACACCTAACGGTGCCGTCCTTCGACGGGCCCACGGAGTGAGACCGATAGGGTGCAGCGGGAAACGGCTGTGCCTCCCAGACTTGGAAAGGAGATGCGCTGACGAGACTCTCGGCCGAAATGGCCCAGCGCGGTGTGCCTTTCCAGGACACCGCGCTTTTTATGTACATCAGGGGCTTTAGCACCAAGGACTCAAGAGGCGGAGGCACGAATGGATCGCAAAAAATACTACTTTACCACACGCGACCTGCTCATGATGGCTGCCTTCGCCGCCTTAGGCGGCGTCACCAGCACCTACGTCAATGCGATCGGAGATTTCGTTCAGTCCGTCGTGGGCTTTGCCGGAACGACACAATGGGCCGCGGGCCTCCACGTCCTATGGATCACCTTAGCCATGGGGTTGGTCGGAAAGACAGGAGCAGGCACCGTGACGGGCGCGCTCAAGGGCTTCGTCGAGCTGCTCAGCGGCAACACACACGGCGTTCTGGTGCTGCTGGTCGACGTGATCGCCGGACTGCTGGTCGATCTCGGATTCCTGCCCTTCCCCGTGATGTCTACGGGCAAGCGCAACGCTAAGTTGCCGGCATACATCCTGGCAGGCGGGCTAGCCTCGGCCTCCAACGTCTTTGTCTTTCAGCTCTTTGCCTCGCTTCCCGCGGATACTTTGGCATATACCGGGCTGTTGGTGGTTGGCGGTATGGCCTTCGCCTCGGGCACCATCTTTGCCGGCATTCTGGCCTGGGGATTGCTGAACGCGCTACGAAAGGCAGGCGTCGTCAAAGGCGCGATCGCTGAACCGGCACCACAAAGAACTAGAGTCATCGCCTTCGCCATCGCCATCGCGCTGGTTGGCGCGGTGACCCTCTATACGAGCACGACGATCCAGGGCTCTGCAACGGTTGAGATCGGCGGCGCAGTCGTCGCACCCTACACCTATCCCACGGAGCACGGAGACATCGAGACGTTGACGGCGGAGGCGTCGTTGCGAGGCATCGCATCGCGCTATACGGGCGTCCCGCTGAGCGAGGTCGTCGCGCGCGCGGGACCCGCCGAGGATGCGGCTATGCTCATCATCGAGGCTAGCGACGGTTATGCCTTCTTCGTGACGCTGGAGGAGTTGCATCAGAACGAGAGCCTGCTTCTTAGCCCGCAGGGCAGAGGGGAGGATCAATCCTACGACCTCGTGGGTGCGGAGAACAGCAAGGCCTGGGTGCGCAACGTGAGCTATATCACGGTCGTGGCCTCCCATGCCCTCGAGACGAGTGGAGCTCTGACGGCTCCGGACACCTATCGGCCAGCTGAGTGGCAGTTCGAGATGGACAGTGCCGCCATCGACCTCGGCAGCGGGGCCCGGAAGCTGCAGGGCGCGCCGCTTGGCGCGGTGTTACAATCTATGAGGCCGCATCCCTCTGCTGAGACTGTCGTCCTCCACACGGACGCCGAACCTGTTGAGCTTGACCTGTCAGAAGCTACGTCAGGGGAACGCATCAGGATCTTCACAGTCCTGGACGAGACAGGGGTCAGTTTCGCCATCGGCACGATGGAAGGGCAGGTTCTCGCCGCGCCGGTCAGACAGATTGAGGTGCGATAGTCCCGTGCGGAGCGAGTACGGAGGTAACGGTCAGCGCGAGGGCCGAGGTCAGGATCCCGCGATCAACGATCCCGTGATCAGCATCGAAGGCCTGACGTACACCTTCACGGGCCGCGATAGACCGGCGCTGCAGGGCATCAATCTAGAGATTATGCCCGGCGAGTTTGTCGTCGTGACAGGGCCCTCCGGCTGCGGAAAGTCGACCCTGGCGCTGGCCATCGGAGGCTACCTCTTCCAGCAGTACGATGGAAGAGCAGAGGGCCGCGTGCGCGTCGCCGACATGGACGCGCGGCGCGCCCCGATCTATGAGCTTGCCGATATCGTGGGCCTGGTCCAGCAGAACCCCGAGTCGCAGTTCTGTACGGCGACGGTGAGGGATGAGGTCGCCTTTGGTTTGGAAAATCGCTGTCAGCCCGTCACCGAGATCCGGCGGCGCATAGATTGGGCGCTGGACACGGTCGGAGCCTCGGACTTGATCGATCGGGAGCTCCGCACGCTCTCGGGCGGAGAAAAGCAGAAGATCGCCATTGCCTCTGTCCTCGCGCTCCAGCCCCAGGTGCTCATCCTCGACGAGCCCACCTCCAACCTTGACCCGACCGCGACCGCAGCCATCTTTGAGGTCATCGCGGGCATTCGAGCGACGGTCGGGATCACCGTGATCGTGATCGAGCACAAGCTCGATTTCCTGAGCTCTTTCGAGCCGCGGGTGGTCACGCTGGAGGCGGGTGCCACCCGGCC
>CAZPJP010000135.1:0-1558 GCA_964586915.1 uncultured Anaerolineales bacterium | reverse complement strand
CTCCCAGAGCCCCCTTCACGTCACAGTGAGAATCCTCTGGTCGGAGAGGCGTTTGTTGGCGCCGAACCGGTGAGTCAGGATCCTGTTGTGTCGGTGGAGGATCTGCACGTGCGCCTCGGCGGCCGCGAAGCGCTCAGGGGCATCTCGCTGCGCCTCGGTGCGGGCGAGTTTGTCGCAGTCATGGGCGACAACGGCTCAGGAAAGTCGACGCTGCTGCGCACGCTGATAGGACTGCAAAGACCCACCCGTGGCGACGTCCAAATCCTCGGCGCACATATCGGCACAACGTCGGTCTCTGAGCTGGCGCGAGACGTCGGCTTCGTCTTCCAGAACCCCGATCACCAGCTCTTCGGCAGCAGTGTTTGGGACGAAGCGACTATCGCAGCCCGACAATTTGGGGTTCTAGATGAGGCCACCTGCGCCACAGCCCAGCGCTTGCTGCACGATGCGGGCCTTGGCCCAAGGCTCGAGGATCATCCCTACCGCCTGAGCTATGGAGAGAAGCGGCGTCTGAACGTAATCTCGGTTCTCAGCCACCGGCCCAGGGTACTCTTGCTCGACGAGATCCTCATCGGGCAGGATCCGGAGAACGCAGCCTATCTGCTGGCGCTGCTGCAGCAGACCGTCCAGAACGGAGCGACCGCTGTGATGGTCAGCCACGATCCCGAGATTACCTACCGCTGGGCGAGTCGCGTGATCTTTCTCGAGGAGGGCCGCGTGCGGATTGACGCCCCGGTGGACGCCGCCGTGCGGCAATTGGCAAGAGCCGGGCACAAAGCGTACCTGCCACAGCGCTGGCGTGAGGCTGCCGCCGAGCCGATGAGAGTCTGCCAACAGGAGGGTGTATGAATTCGCAGATTGTCTATCAGGCTGGTCGATCCTTTGTGCATCGGCTCCATCCGCTGGTGAAGGGAGGATGGTTGCTCGCTCTGACAGTCCTGGTCTTCGTCGTGCCACAGTTATGGATCGTGCTCGGCATCGTGGGCCTTGCCCTCTTCATGCTGTTCGTGGCCCGCATTTCGTTGAGGGAGCGTCGACAGGCGCTGGCCCTGGTGCTTGCCACAGCGCTGACGTTCGGAGGCTTTCAGGTCGTCTTTCGCAATCAAGGCGCCTTGCTCGCCGCCATCGGCCCGATCACGATCACCGAGGGCGGGGTGCGCGCCGGCGTCTACGTCGCCGGACGGTTCTTGGGTGTGGTGCTGTTGAGCTATCTCTTTGTCCTCACGACCGATCCTAACACCCTCGCCTATGCACTGATGCAGGCTGGCCTGCCCTACCGGTACGGCTTCGCCGCGGTGACGGCCTTGAGACTGGTTCCGATCTTTGAGAACGAGGCTCGGACCGTCTATGAAGCGCAGCTAGCGCGGGGGATCGGCCACGACGTACGTGGTCCGCGCGCTGCGCTCGCCTGGCTCCGCAGACTGGTGATGCCGATGCTCGTCTCAGCCCTGGGCAAGATCGACGCTCTGGCGGTCTCAATGGAGGGGCGTAGCTTCGGTCGATACCCACAGCGCACCTTCTTGCGCACTGTGGCGTTTGAAAGGCGCGACGCTCTGGC
>CAZPJP010000134.1:0-10516 GCA_964586915.1 uncultured Anaerolineales bacterium | reverse complement strand
TATGTCAAGCGAGAGAACACGGAAGATCGTCATTGCTGGAGTTCTGGGGGCCATATCCGCGCTCCTGGGGTGGACCCGGCTCGGTTTCATTCCCTGGTTTACGGGGGCCTCGCTGACCATTATGCACGTGCCGGTGATCATAGGCGCGGTGTTGGAGGGGCCGTGGGTGGGCGCAGCCATCGGTCTGGTTTTCGGTGGGTTCAGCATGTTGCAGGCGGCAATCGCGCCGACGGGACCTACCGATGTCTGGTTCACGAATCCGCTCTTGGCCGTTCTGCCACGGCTTTTCATCGGGCCTCTGGCTTGGCTCGTCTACACAGCGCTCAAGCGGTGGACGACCCCAGCGCTGATCGCCGCTGGCATCGTCGGCAGTCTCACCAACACGTTCCTGGTTCTTGGGATGATCGGGGTACTGGGATATCTACCCTGGCAAGCGCTGCCGCCCATCGTCCTGGCCAACGGGGTGCCCGAGGCCGTAGTTTCGGCCATTATCACGGTCGCGGTCGTCGCGGCTTGGCGCCGCATCGAGGTCGGCTCCAGCCAGGGCGCGCAACTCTAGATACCTGAGGCACCGCCGCACGGTGGACCTCCCGGTTCCCGAGGATCCGCGCGTGCTGGCGTTGGCCGAGGGGGTCGGCTACGATCCCACGAGCTTCGAGCCGACGCTTGGATAAGACCCCAGTGCCGGCGGTGCTACACCGTTCCCTTTGCTGTGGGGGGAAGACGCGACGGACGGTCCGCGCATCTATCTCCCTCTTGTGTCGCGGTCGGGATCACCAGTGCTCTAGCAGGAAAGCGCGCCTTGTGGGCTCAAAACTCTGCCCCTGGCGCCCCAATGTCAGACTTGAATAGCCCCATCGCGAAGTAGACGCCTCCCCCTCTCTTTTTGCCCCGACCTGGCGGGCACTCTGTACCTGCGATACGTCGAATTCCCCTGGGTTGGATTCCCTTCATGACTGGCACTCCGTCACATCGACCGTAACTCTTTGGGGTGCTGCGTGTATTAATAGGTTGGAGACCGGTCAGATCGATTGGCGGACCGAGCTCTGAGCCAAGGTAGTCGTGTGCGTTCTAGTCTCGAAAGGGGACTCCAACACACTATGGATCCAAGGTCAATGACCCAGCCGGTAGACACCACAGGGCCTGTCAACGCCACAGGGCCTGTAGACGACACCACAGAGCCTGTTAACCCCACAGGGGCTGCAGACGTCGCAGGTGCACGATCTGATGTCGCAAACGAACTGGAGGAGAGGCGCGCCGAAGCCCGCCAAGGCGGCGGGCAGGTGCGCATCGACAAGCAGCACGCCAAGGGCAAGCGGACGGCTCGCGAACGCATTGAGGATCTGCTGGATCACGACACGTTCGTCGAGACGGGTATGTTCGTCACACACCGGGCCACCGGCTTGGGTATGGAGACGTCTCATCCTGCCGGCGACGGGGTGGTCACGGGCACCGGTGAGATCGACGGGCGCTCCGTCTGTGTCTTCGCTCAGGACTTCACAGTGCTTGGAGGCTCCGTCGGGGAGGCCCACGGCCGCAAGATCGCCCAGATTATGGCGCTGGCCCGACGGAATGGCGTGCCGTTGATTGGACTCAATGACTCGGGCGGCGCGCGCATCCAGGAGGGCGTCGACGCGCTTGCAGCGTACGGCGACATCTTCTACCAGAACGTACAGTCCTCGGGGGTCATCCCTCAGCTCTCGGTCATTCTCGGGCCGTGTGCCGGAGGCGCCGTCTACTCACCGGCTATCACCGATTTCGTCTTCATGGTGGAAAAGACGGCGCATATGTTCATCACCGGCCCACAGGTGGTCCAGGCTGTGACCCACGAGGAGGTGGATTTCGAGTCCCTGGGAGGCGCGGGGATTCACGGCGAGGTGAGCGGCGTGGCGCACTTCGTCGGCAAGGACGAGGAGGCCGTGTTGGGGCAGGTACGGTGGTTGCTCTCTTACCTGCCTGACAATAACCTGGCGCCGCCACCCTATATGCCCTCGGGCGACGATTCCCGTCGACCGACCCCAGAGCTGGCCAATCTGGTGGCACAGGGCTCCCAGCACCCTTACGATGTGCGATTGGTTGTCGAAACGCTTGTCGACGACGGGGAGTTTCTGGAAGTGCAGCCCGACTATGCGCAGAACCTGGTCGTTGGATTTGCGCGGATGGACGGTTATCCGGTAGGCATCATCGCCAATCAACCAGATATCCTGGCGGGCGTGCTGGATATCGATGCCAGCGACAAAGGCGCGCGGTTCGTCCGCTTCTGCGACGCTTTCCACATCCCGCTTGTGACGCTGGTGGATACGCCGGGCTTTTTGCCGGGCGTGGATCAGGAGCATGGGGGTGTTATCCGGCACGGCGCCAAGCTGCTCTTTGCCTACGCCGAGGCGACGGTGCCGAAGGTCTCGCTGATCCTCCGGAAGGCCTACGGCGGCGCCTATATCGTTATGAGCTCCAAGCATCTTGGCGGGGATGCCAATTTCGCCTGGCCTGATGCTGAGATCGCCGTGATGGGGCCGGAGGGCGCCGTTAACGTCGTCTTCCGGCGTGAGTTGGGGCGTGCTCAGGATCCTGACGCTCGGCGCGCTGAGTTGACCGACCATTTTCGCAGGGATCTTGCCAATCCGTTTGTGGCAGCCTCTCGGGGATATCTCGACGACATCATCCAGCCTGCGGAGAGTCGTCTCCGCATCGTCGCCGCCTTGAAGGTGCTCCGCGACAAGCGGATAGATACGCCGAAGCGGAAGCACGGAAACATCCCGCTCTAGGCGCTGGGGAATTAAATGCCAACGATAAAGAAGATATTGGTTGCGAATCGCGGCGAGATCGCCGTTCGGATCATGCGAACGTGTCGCGATCTGGGGTTGTCGACGGTAGCGGTCTATTCCGAGGGGGACCGCGAGGCTTTGCACGCGCGCTATGCTGATGAGGCATTTGCCGTTGGGCCAACGCCCGCGCGCCAGAGTTACCTGAGCATCCCGGCGCTGATTGATGCGGCGCGACGCAGCGGCGCCGATGCCGTCCATCCGGGCTATGGCTTTCTGTCTGAAAACGCGAGCTTTGCCGAGGCCGTGGAGGAGGCGGGGCTGATTTTCGTTGGTCCCCGTCCGGAGACCCTTGCACTGACCGGCGACAAACTTGCAGCACGCCGGGCGGCGCGCGAGGCCGGCCTGCCGGTACTCGCTGGACCCGACGAGGCTATAGACGGCGCGGCGTTCGCTGAACAAACGGCGCCCGTGGACTTTGCGGGTCTGAGCTTTCCGGTTCTGGTGAAGGCGGTGGCCGGCGGAGGAGGGCGGGGGATTCGGTTGGTCGAGGCCCCCGAAATGCTGCCGTCGATGGTGGCCGCGGCGCGCCAGGAGGCCGCCGCTGCCTTCGGCGATGGAGATGTCTATCTTGAGCCGGTCGTTGAGGACGCGCGACACATCGAGGTGCAGATCGTGGGAGATGGCACGGGGCGCATCCTCTGTCTGGGCGAGCGCGAGTGCTCCGTTCAGCGCCGGCGTCAGAAGCTTATCGAGGAGTCGCCGGCGCCCGGCCTGAGCGCTGCACAGCGCACGTACTTATTCGAGGCCGCGGCCCGCTTGGGCGCGGTGCTGCGCTATCGCAGCCTGGGTACGGTGGAGTTTCTGCTCGATCCAGAGGGTGCTTTCCACTTCATCGAGATCAATCCTCGGATCCAGGTGGAGCACCCGGTGACTGAGATGGTCACGGGTATGGATCTGGTGGCGGAGCAACTTCGCCTTGCAGCCGGACACGTGCTGCGTTACGCGCAGGACGAGATCTCGTTCGACGGTGCCGCTATAGAGGCGCGGGTGTTGGCCGAGGATCCAGGTCTCCTCCATGAGAACGAACGGGGGTTCCTGCCGACGACGGGAGAGATCACCTATCTTAAGGAGCCCGGGGGGCCAGGAATCCGAGTCGATAGCGCGCTCTTCCAGGGGATGCAGGTTACGACGGATTATGATTCGTTGTTGGCAAAGGTGATCGCCTGGGGCGAGTCGAGATCGGTGGCGCTGCTGCGGCTGCGCCGTGCGCTGCGCGAGGTCCAGATCGGCGGGGTGGTCACCGATTTGGGCTTCCTGCTGCAGATATTGGAAAGCGCACCGTTCGCCGATGGGGGCGTTCATACGACCTTCCTCGACGAGTTTCATCCCTCGCGTCCAACCCGCGTTCGGTCGCTCGAGTCAGACGTGGCAGCGGCAGCGGCCTTGCTCGCCCACCGGCAGCGTTCGGCTGCGCAGTCTGTCACGGGCACTGCTGTGGACGCCACAGGGCCTGTCAACGCCACAGGGCCTGTCAACGTCCCAGGGGGGAGCAACTGGCGCATGACGGCGTGGCGCGAGCAGATGTAAGTCAGCCGCTCCGTCAGAGCATAATCTAGAGACAGCGAACCGCACTAGAAGCGAAAGGACAGAGAATACCATGACGAAGTATGCAGTCTCTGTGGGCGATCAGGAGTATCAGGTCGAGGTCGGCGCCGCCGGTCTGTTGGTCGACGGCCAGCCGGTCTCGTTCGAGCTGACATCGCTCAATGGGAACGGCCTGCACTTGCTGCGCCGGGGGGCGGAGAGCACGGAATTGTACTTCAAGACGATGCCTGGGGGAGGACCAGGCGGTAACAACGGGTACGAGATCTGCGTCCATGGCCACCATCTCCTCGCTCGCGTGGATCCCGCAAGCCGCCGCAGCCGGCGTGCTGGGCAGGAGACGGTCGCCGGGGATATTGTGGCGCCGATGCCAGGGTTGGTGGTCGATCTGCTGGTCGAGAAGGGCCAGCGGGTTGAGCAAGGCGAGGTCCTGCTGATTCAAGAGTCTATGAAGATGCAGATGCAGCTTCGCGCGCCCTTCGCGGGTCGGATAGAAGCGCTGCAGGTCGAGCCGGGCCAACGGGTGGAGAAGGGGGCCTTGATGGCGCGCGTGGTCGCGTCGGCCCAAGAGGCCCTGGATGGGGAATCCCCGAGTGAGGGGGGTGGGAGATGATGGGTAGATCGCTGTTGGATGTCAGGGCTGCGCGGACTCGATCGATCACAGCGCCTCTCGGCGAGCTCGTGCTGGCGGCGGTTGGGGCCTATCTTATCGCGATCAGCGCTCAGGTGCGCATTCCGGTTCCTACATCCTGGCCCACGCGATGGGGCTCGTTCAGCCCGGTGCCGATCACGGCGCAGACGCTCACGGTGTTGCTGGTGGGGGCGCTCCTGGGCTCGCGGGTAGGCGTTTTGACCCTCGGTCTCTACCTCGTGGGCGGCGCAGCGGGGCTGCCCTTCTTCGCTGGCGGCGCGCTGTTTGGGCCTACAGGTGGGTATCTTGTTGGATTTGTCGGTGCAGCCTATCTCGTGGGGCGCTCGATGGAGTTAGGCTGGGTCCGTGATGCTCGAACGGCTTTCCTGACGCTCCTGGCGGGCAACGTGGTGATCTACTTGGTCGGTCTGCCGTGGCTGGCCGGTTTCGTGGGGTGGTCCGCGGCGCTGCCGTTGGGGCTCTATCCGTTCGTTGTCGGGGATTTCGTGAAGCTTGTGGCGGCGGCAGGGGTGGTCTCTGCCCGCTGTCGACTCAAGTAGAGAAGGGGGCGTACGTTGATGATGGAGACTCACACGCTGCAAGCCACGCCCATCGCCATTGTCGGGCAGGCCGGGATTTTCGCGCAAGCCCACGATGCCCGGGAATACTGGAACAATATCCTGGACAAGGTTGACTGCATCACGGAGGTCCCGCCCTCCCGCTGGCGAATTGAGGATTACTACGACCCGGACCCGGAGGCCCCAGACAAAGTCTACTGCAAGCGAGGGGGCTTCGTTCCCGACATCGACTTCAACCCAATCGAGTTTGGCATACCGCCCAACATCCTGGAGGTCACGGATGTCTCACAGCTGCTAAGCCTGGTGGTAGCCCGCGATCTGCTCGTGGATGCGGGGTACGGGGAGGAGTATGAAGGTCGGGCGTTTGACCGAGAGCGGGTGGGTGTCGTCCTGGGCATTGCGGGGGGGCAGAAGCTCATCACGCCGCTGACGGCGCGACTGCAGTATCCGGTTTGGGAGCGGGTGCTGGGCAGTTACGGACTGCCGGAGAAGACGATCTCCGACATCGTGGAGAGCATGAAGCTGGCGTATGTCGAGTGGAACGAGAACGCGTTCCCCGGCCTTCTGGGCAACGTCGTCGCCGGGCGAATCGCGAACCGTTTCGACCTCGGGGGGATGAACTGTGTGGTGGATGCCGCGTGTGCCAGCAGCTTGAGCGCGCTGAAGATGGCGGTGAGCCAGTTGATCGAGGGCAGCGCTGATATGATGATCGCTGGCGGGGTGGATACGGACAACTCGCCTTTCACGTACATGTGTTTCAGCAAGACGCCGGCCTTCACGCGGGGGGAGGTGCCCCGTCCGTTCGACGCTGAGGCCGACGGCATGATGGTGGGGGAGGGGATCGGGATGGTGTTGCTCAAGCGCCTGGCGGATGCGGAGCGCGATGGCGACAGGATCTACGCTGTCATCCGAGGCATCGGCGCGTCAAGTGACGGTCGTTACAAGAGTATCTACGCGCCCCGACCAAAGGGACAGGCGCTCGCGGTGCGGCGGGCGTATGAGGACGCCGGCGTCTCACCGCACACTGTAGGCCTGATTGAGGCCCACGGCACCGGTACCCGGGCCGGAGATCCGGCTGAGATCGAGGGGCTGCTACAGGTATTCGGGGATGGAGACGGCCGCGGCCGGCATATCGCGATCGGCAGCGTGAAATCGCAGATTGGGCACACGAAGGCAGCTGCCGGTGTTGCGGGCCTTCTCAAAGCGGCCCTGGCGCTCGATCAGAAGGTGCTCCCCCCGACGATCAACGTGGCCAAGCCTGCGCCGAGCCTCGAGGCGTCGCCCTTCTACGTGAACACGGAAAGCCGTCCGTGGATCCAGCCCGACGGCGCGCCTCGCCGAGCGGGCGTGAGCGCCTTTGGCTTTGGCGGGACGAACTATCACGTTGTGCTGGAGGAGTATCGGGCCGACCATGCCCCTGAATCTCCTGGGGCCCGTGGCTCCCACATGCAGGGGCGCTATCGCTTAAGACGCGTCGCTCAACCGATTGTGCTTCACGCATCCTCGCCGGAAGCGCTCCTGGAGCGCTGCAAGCAGGTGCTTGCGGCACTGGGGGGAGAAGGGGTTGAGACTGGTGAGGGCGACGACCGCGGGGCCCGCCGAGTCTTTGAAGACCTAACAGAGGAGAGCAAAGCCCCGAGGATCTCGCGGGAGGCCGCCCGGCTGGGTTTTGTCGCCGACTCGCCGCGGGAGGCCCACGAGCTGCTCGGTGGCGCCATCGCGATGCTGGAGGCTGGCGCCGCCGGGCGTCTTGGGCCGGACGCCGACAGCTGGGAGCATCCCAAGGGCATATGGTATCGGCGGGAAGGGATGGAATCGGAGGGTCGCCTGGTGGCGCTCTTCCCAGGTCAGGGGGCGCAGTACGTAAATATGGGACGTGAGCTCGTGATGAACTTCCCCCCGCTCCGGGAGATGTATGGGCGGATGGATGCATTATTCGTGGAGGAGGGGCTGACGGCTTCGGCTGCGCTTGTGAGGCTCTCGGACGTGGTCTTCCCGCCGCCAGCCTTTGATGAGAAGGGTGAGCAAGAACAGCGAGCAGCCCTGCAGGCCACGGATTACGCTCAGGCTGCCATTGGGGTCTTCAGCGCCGGTCTCTACCGTCTGCTACAACAAGCCGGGTTCGAGCCAGACTTCACCGCCGGGCACAGCTTTGGTGAGCTGTCGGCGCTGTGGGCGGGTGGTGTGTTGAGCGACGAGGATTTCCTGAGGCTGGTCAAGGCTCGCGGGAGGGCGATGCGCCCTCCTGAGGGGGGAGCGGACTTCGACGCAGGCACGATGGCTGCGGTACAGGGACCGCTCGCGGAGATCGAGAGAGAGGTCGCTGCCCTGCCCACGAACGCCGCCGAAGAGCGCGTCATTATTGCGAACCAGAACTCCAACTCGCAGGTCGTTATAGCGGGGCCGACCGAGGATGTGCAGGAAGCTGCCGCAACCCTCAGTGCTAAGGGCTACCGTGTCACGATGCTGCCCGTCTCGGCGGCCTTCCACACGGCGGCGGTGGAGCACGCGTCAGCGCCCTTTGCTGAGGCCGTGGCCCCCACGGAATTCCGCACGCCCACGGCTAAGGTCTATTCCAACACCACCGGTGAGCCCTATCCCGATGATGCCGAGGCGGCAAAGGCGATCCTCGCGAACCATATCCTCAACCCGGTGCTCTTCAAGCGTCAGATCGACAACATCTACGCTGCCGGGGGACGGGTCTTCGTCGAGTTTGGACCCCGCCGCATCACGACAAACCTGGTGGAGGACGTCCTGGCGGACCAACCCCACATCGCAATCGCGCTGAATTCCAGTCGTAGCAAGTCCAGCGACCGTCAGTTCCGGGAGGCCATTGTGCAGCTTCGCGTCGCAGGCCTCAATCTGGACGACGTCGACCCTTATGAGCTGACGCAGTCATGAGGGCCTGTGGACTTCACGGGCTCGGACACATGTCGGAGAAGATGGCAGCTTACGAGCTTATGGACCGTGGACTTAACGGGTATGGAGGGCGATTATGGCATACAAAGTAACACTCAACGGCGCTAACTACGTGAGTGAGAAGCGGCAGCTCGCCTTCGAGCGAGCGCTGGAGGGGCCGAAGGAGAGCGTGCTCGGGGACAAACCCGACCCTCATCCGCGCCGTGCGCAGACTGACGCGGCGGCGACGGGGCAGGGAGCGCCGCAGCCGGTCACGCCGGCTTCACAGAAGGCAGCAGAAGAGAGACCCGAGGTTGCTGGCTCGACGGACACAGCTGCGGGTGCGCCTCAATCCCACCCGTCGGTCGACCCCGGTCGGGTGCTCACGGGCCTGGAGCGAGGGCTCGAGCAATCCTACGATCACCAGAGCGAGACCCTGCGCGTGCATCAACACTATCTCAACAACGAGGCTGCCTACGCGAGTATCTTCGCTCAGCTGATGCAAGAGCAAGGGCACCTCTTCTCAAATGGGCATACGTCGCCTGAAAAGGCGGAGGTCGTGCTCCGGGTGCTCGATAGCCTCACCAGAAGCATCGAGCGGTTCCACGAGCACCAGGCTGAGACTCTGGATGTCCACAGCCAGTTCCTGAGTCAACAAGCCGAGTTCACTCAGGCCTATATGGAGGTGCTTCAGTCCCACTACGGGGTGGCGCTGAGCTCCAGAACGCACACGAACGGCCACGGCAATGGTCACGAGTCTGATGCGAGCGCGGAAAGAGCGCGAGGAAATGGCAATGGCAGGTACTCGCAGGTGACCCACGCAGCGCCTCGGGTCCCGGACGTTGATGTCCCGGACGAGGCTGAGGACGCGGAGCCCGAACACACCGCCCCTGTGTCCAAGACCACGTCTGAGACGGCGTCAGAGACCTGGGCGGAGCAGAGCGCGCCCAGGTCTGATGAGGTGGGTGATCTCTCCGTGTCAGGGAGCCGTGCTGGATTGAGCGCGCCCGTGAACCCTACGAGCGAGGCACTGTCGACAGCGCTGCTCGACATCGTGAGCGACAAGACCGGCTATCCCGCAGAGATGCTGGAGCTCGACATGGACATGGAGGCGGATCTCGGAATTGATTCCATCAAGCGTGTTGAGATCCTCGGGGGCCTGCAGGATGCTTATCCGGATCTGCCGGATGTCGAGACGGATGCGCTGGCCGAGCTTCGCACGCTGGCGCAGGTTCTGGACTACGTTCAGAGCCACAGCCACGAGGGTCCGGTCGAGCGCGAGCACTTGGAAGCGACGCGTGGCGCGGAGCCAGCGCCGTCTGAAGCGCCCGTGCTCGCTCAACCCGCGAACACCACGGGCGCAACAGCGACCGGCGAGCTCGATCCCGCGGCGCTGAGCCAGGAGCTCCTGGAGATCGTGAGCGACAAGACCGGCTATCCTGCAGAGATGCTGGAGCTCGATATGGATATGGAGGCGGATCTCGGAATCGACTCCATCAAGCGCGTCGAGATCCTGGGTGCGCTGCAGGAGCGCCATCCGAACCTGCCGGAGGTCGAGACCGATGCGCTGGCGGAGCTGCGGTCGCTGGCTCAGGTGATCGACTACGTGGCGGGAGCGGAGGTCACGGCAAAAAAAGTGTAGAGCGGGCGCGCAGCAGTGCGACTGCGGACGTGCCCGCCGACGAGCCTGCCCGCACCGTGCCTGTGTACAGCGCAGAGCTGCCACAGGCGGTATCCCTTCGTGCGTTGCCCGCACCTGATGCGATGGCGGTTGACCTGCCCCCGGGCCACGTCTGCCTGGTGGTGAGGGCTGGTGGCGGTCACGGGCGTGACGCTGACTTGACTGTGGCGCTCGCGCGTCGATTGCAGGGTCGGGAATGGCCGGTTGTAGTGCTCGTTCCGACAGCCGACCTCGCCCGAACTGAGGGCGCTATCTCAGGCGATCTGGCCGTCATCGAAGCGAGTGACCTCAGTGAGGCGGGTGTCCAGCGAGCGGTCGATCGGATCACCCAGGCGCATGGGCAGGTCGCGGTTGTGGTCTA
>CAZPJP010000133.1:9174-10596 GCA_964586915.1 uncultured Anaerolineales bacterium | reverse complement strand
CAAGGGGTATCGATTACGATAGAGGTCAAAGGCGTCCTTAGGAACGGTCTGCGGGGCTGCCAGCACGCGTAGCTGGTCGCGAACCGTTGGGGCGATGAAACGACCGTCGGTGGTGCGGAATCCGTAGCGACGGCCCGTGAGCCGGTGGACACCGAAAGGCATCCGGATCAGCGAGCCGGGGCCGTCGCCCAGCGTATCTTGCTTGGGGAAGAGCTCGACGTCCTCGCTCCCGACTGAAAGAGCTGCAGTAGCCATCGTGGCGTTTGCAGGTGATCTGACTACAACAGCAGACGGACGGACACAATGTGTGTTTTGTGTCCAGGACCACTGGGTCACCGAGTACTGGCACGGGCAGCAGGGACGGTGGATCTTGTTTGACAGCCAGCTGGACGACCTGATGTGTGATGCCCTCGAGCTCGACTTCGATCCGCTGAACGTCCCGCGCGACCGGTTCATTGTGGCGGGTAAGGGCTGGCAGCTCTGCCGCAGTGGTCAGGCCGATCCCGACACCTTCGGTATCTTCGAGTGGCACGGGCTCGACTTCGTGCAGGGCAACCTCGTCCGTGATCTCCTTGCATTTAGCAAGGTCGAGATCCTGCCCTGGGATCACGGATGGGGTTACCTCGCGGAGGTCGAAGATCGCGATGCCGCCCTTCAGATGATGGATCACATAGCGACGCTGACGCTGGCGGGCGATAAAGCCTTCGACGAGATCCAGGAGCTGTGTGCAACGGATCCGGGGTTCCGATCCATCGTCGAGGCGGTGACGGGCTATCCTTCCTGAATTGCATCTAGTGCGGGCGGGACTATCCTCTAGGTAGGCGTTGGTTCGACCGGTCAAGACAAGATAGATCGAGCTCTCGTGAGCTCCTAGTGAGAAGGAGGTTCTGTCATGGAATACCGGTACTTGGGACGCACAGGTTTGCGCGTGAGCGAGCTCTGCCTCGGCGCGATGACCTTTGGACGTGAGACAGCCCGTGAGGGCAGCTTTGAGATCCTCGATCACTTCGCGGCGGCTGGTGGCAACTTTATCGATATCGCCGACGTCTACGCCGGGGGCGAATCCGAGCGGATCGTCGGGGAATGGCTGAAGCAACAGCGTCGCGAGAACTTCATCGTGACGACAAAGGTGCGCTGGCCCGTGGGCGACGGCGCGAACGATGTGGGACTTAGCCGCAAGCATATCATCGATGGGGTTGAGGCCAGCCTGCGTCGACTCGACACCGATTACATCGATCTCTATCAGGTCCACGGCTGGGATCCCGGCACGCCCCTCGAGGAGACCTTGCAGACGCTCGATGGCCTCGTTGACGCTGGCAAGGTGCGCTATCTGGGCGCAAGCAATTGGACGGGCTGGCAGCTGCAGAAGGCGGTGGACCTCAGTTGGCAGAACGGCTGGGAGGCCTTCTCCTGTCATCAGCC
>CAZPJP010000133.1:0-9074 GCA_964586915.1 uncultured Anaerolineales bacterium | reverse complement strand
AAGACGCCAGCTCAGGTCGCCCTGAATTGGATCCTGTGCCAGCCGGGCATCACCGGGCCGATCATCGGCGTCAGGAAGATTGCCCATCTCAAGGATAACCTTGGTGCAACCGGTTGGTCCCTCACTCCCGAGCATCTCAAGCGCCTGGACGACGTGAGTGCTCCCGACTTGCCCTATCCTTACAACCAGATGGTGCAAGTGGAAGCGGAGCGTGGTCGTTAGTCTGTTCTGTTCACAAAGGAGACCCGTATGTTCAGAAAGCGTGAGCCTGCGTTCGTCCGAGAGCTGTTGCCGGGCATCGTAATGGAACCCCTGGCGTGGGGCGAGCGCACGTCGATGGTCCGGTTCCACCTGGCGAAGGGCGCCGAGCTTCCGCTCCACAACCACCCACACGAACAGACCGGGTATATGGTCAGCGGTCACGTAACTTTCCTCATCGAGGATGAGGAGGTCGATACCGTTGCAGGTGATAGCTGGTCGATCCCCGGCGGCGTCGAGCATGGTGTCGAGGTCCTGGAGGATACCGTCATCGTCGAGGTTTTCTCCCCGGTGCGGGAGGAATACTTGCCGGAATAGGGGGATACATACATATGAAAGTTCTAGTCACAGGTGTAAGCGGGCGGCTCGGCCCGTTTGTCGTGAAGGAATTGGCGGCTGCTGGCCATGACTTGGTGCTGTCCTCGCGACGTGAGCCTGCGGAGGACATCCGTCACTGGCCTTGGGTTCAGGGCGATATCAACAGCTTCGAGGATTGCCGGGGTATGCTGGCAAGCGCTGGCTTCGACGCGGTACAGCACCTCGCCGCGCAGCCATGGCCCGTGGATCACCCCGACCTGCGAGACCGTGCTGCGGAGCAGGGTATCCCTTTCGATGTGACGATGAAGAGCAATCTGATGGGGACCTACTACCTGCTGCACGCAGCGCTGGAACAGGATATCGGCATCTTCGTTATGACCGGCAGCAACTGTGCACTGGGCCATGGGTATCGTATCAGCAATCGCCCCTTTCCCTTTGAGTATCTGCCGGTGGACGAAGGGCACCCATCGGATGTGGAGGACTCCTACTCTTACACCAAGCTAGTGGGTGAGGAGCTGCTGGCGAGCTACACGCGCGCCTATGGTATGCGCACTCATGTGGTTCGCGCAGCTGGGATCTGCAACGAGGCACGCCGCCGCGCGATGGCCGAGAACGCCAAGCCCGCGACAGCGTGGAACCCCTGGCTCTGGTGTTGGGTCGGCAGCGAGGATGTCGCCTCCGCACACCGATTGCTGATGGAGAAAGCAACCGAGATTGAGCCACACGGCGTCTACTTCTGCAATGGTGACGACTCCACTGCGCTGGAGCCGTCCCGTGAGCTCGTCGAACGATTCAAGCCCGAGCTGCTGTCACTCGTAAGCGACCTGGAGGGGCACGCGAGTTTCCTCTCCAATAAGAGGCTGCGCGAGACCGTTGGGTGGGCGCCGCAGACCTCCTGGCGAACGTATCTGGGCCAAGGCGAGTAGTTGATTATGCCCCCACAGTGTGGTAGTCCCACACTGTGGGGGCGGTCATTACGAACGAGAGCGCGCACCAAGGATAGACTACTTGTTCGGAGTAAAGACTTCAGTCGTTCCCGCAAAGGAGCCAACCTATGACCAACAACAAAGTCGGCATCGGCGTCGTTGGCGCTGGCGCTATTGGCATTCGCGGTGCCCTGATGCATTTGAGCCAGGAGGACGTGCAGGATCGCGTCCGCTTAGTCGCGGTCTGCGATCCGGTTCCCGGTCGCGCCGAGGCTGCGGCTGAAAAGTACGGTGTGAACGCAGCGTATCTCACCTATGAAGACCTGCTGCTTGACTCCAACGTCGACGCCGTCACCCTTTGCTCGCCCATCGGCCTGCATTTCGAGCAGGGGATGCAGGCGATCGAGGCGGGCAAGAACATCCATTTCAACAAGACGATGACCACCACCGTGGATGAGGCCGACGCACTGGTTGCAGCCGCTGAGTCGGCGGGAATCAAGATCGTGGCCTCGCCCGGTATGATGCTCCATCCCTTCAACCAGCGGATCCGTCGGACGATCTTGGAGGGCAAGCTGGGCAAACTGGCGTGGGCCATTGGCGGCACCACCGCCGGCAGCGGTACCTATCACCTCAACGAGGAATTCCGCACCGGCGAGGACATCCTCACCAGCGTGGATCCCACCTGGTACTTCAAAAGGCCCGGCGGCGGTCCGCAGTACGACGTCACCGTCTACGTCTTGCACAATCTGACCGGCATCCTCGGTCCCGCTCAGCGCGTTACCGCGCTCTCCGGAATCGCCATCCCTGAGCGGAAACACCACGGCAAGGTTATTGCCACTGAGATGGACGATCAGACCCTCCTCTCCATCGACTTCGGCGACACGGTGTACGCTATGATCTATGCCACCGTTGCGGGCAGCCTCACGCAAGGGTTCCATCCTAACTTCTACGGCGTTGGAGGCGCCATCATCGGGACGACCTTCGGCGAGGTCGATATGAGGCGTGAGGGCGATCACCAACCGCACGTCACCGGCGTCCACGCCACGATGCCCGAGAGTCACGTGTTCGAGGACATGATGCAGCTCGTGGACTGGATCCGTGAGGGCACGCCGTCGCTGGTGTCGACCGACCAGGCGCGCCACGTCATTGATATCATCGAGTCCGGCTATCGCGCTGCGGAGACAGGCCGGACACAAGTACTTCGGACAAGCTTCGAGCCGCTGCCACTGGACGCTCTTGCGACTTAGACTGGCGTGGCATAGAGACCTTTGAGCTCGTCTCGTTGAGCGTGTTGTTTCCTCCAGCAAGAGAGCTCAAAGGTCTATCCATTCCACAGATGAATCAGGAGCCGGGGACAATGGAGATCATGGAAGCGATTGCGCAGCGCAGAAGCATTCGGAAGTTCAAAGATGCGCCGGTGGCGAAGGAGGACATCGAAGCGATTCTCCACGCGGCGACGCTGGCGCCCTCAGGCAAGAACGCGCAGCCCTGGCGATTTGTCGTCGTCCAGGGGGAGACGCAGCGTGCCGAGATGGTGCGTGTGATGCGCGAGGGGATCGTGAAGCTGAAGGCGCAGGGCGTCAATACGGGCAGCGCTGAGTGGACGGTGGGGATTATGGCGGAGGCACCGATCACGATTTTCGTCTTCGACGAGCGGGAGGCGAACGAAGACCGTCCGCGCACCTTCATTGAGCTCTTGATGGCTGCCGTCGACATTCAATCGATCGGGGCTGCTATCCAGAACATGCTCCTTGCGGCCCTCGATCGCGGTCTTGGGACGCTTTGGATCTGTGACGTCTTCTACGCCTATGAGGAGCTGTGCGCGTGGTTGGGGAAGGAGCGCCTGATGGTCGCCGCCGTCGCGGTGGGCTATCCCGACGAACAGCCTGGCCCTCGCCCGCGGAAGAGCGTCGAGGACGTCACAGCCTGGGTGGATTGATGGCGAAATAGAACATATTTTCCATTTTCGACTGAGAATATGACACCTTCTGTCATCTTTAGCCTTTAGCATGGTTAGCATATCATAGGTTCATGGGGTGGCGTCACCCCGTCATGCACATGCAGAGGAGGGCGCGATGAAGAGGTTGGAGAATTGCACGTGGCAACCGGCTTGGGTTTCGCATCTTGGCTGCCTTAAGGGATGCCTGGAGTACCTCGGTCTCGACGTGTCTACCGATTGGCTCTATGGCGGGACCGGGCACGCCTTCGTGATCAATATGCACGAGGAGGTCTGCCCCAGTGGCCCGACGGCGTGGGGGACGATGATGCTTTACGACCTTGGGGCGAACCTGGGCTATGAGGAGGCGTGCGCCTTCGGCGGAAAACACGAAGGGACCCTGCCCGAGGCTCAGAAACGCGCGTGGGAGATGGTGAAGAACGCTATCGATCAGGATCTGCCCTGCTACGGGTGGGAGCTGGAAATCCCCGAGTTCTACGTGATCTGCGGCTACGAAGACGGACCCGATGGTGGCTACTACTACGCCGGACCCGGTTGCGACGATGGGAATGGGCCGAAGCCATGGCGGGAGCTGGGGGACACGGGGATTGGCATAGTCGAGGTCTACGCCGTGAAGCCCGGCGAAGCAGCGGACGATGCCACTATCGTCCGGGAGGCCCTTGGCGCGGCCCTAAAGCACGCCAGCAATCCCAAAGACTGGATCTTCGAAGGCTATCGTGCGGGATTGGAGGGCTACGATAACTGGATCCGTGCGTTGGAAGAAGGCACAGCGTCGGACATGGGCATGCGCTACAACACGGGCGTGTGGCTGGAATGTCGTCAGCACGCGGTGGGCTTCCTGAGCGATGCTAAGTCACGGCTCGCGGGACGGACCGGCGCCCCGCTGGACGCCGCTCTGCTGCACTACACAGCTGTAGCCGAGAGCCTCGGGGAGGTCGCTGAGATCTATCCGTGGTCTTGGGAGGCTTCGGACGAGGAGGTGCTCCCGATAGACGACAGGAGCCTTGCCGCCGTCGAGGCGCTCCAAGCGGCCCAAGAGGCGGAGGCAGCCGGATTGGCGGCGTTGGCTGAGATTGTGCGCGCTCTTTGAGCTTCTTCAGAGCAAGCTGCCGCGCTTGCCGTGTGCACCGCACCGCGTGTAACAGCGGCGTTATTGTTGAGGAGAGACAGCTATGACCGTTCTAGAGACAGATAGGCTGATTATCCGGAACTTCCGTCCCGACGATTGGCAGGAGCTTCAGGAGCTTGCCATCCGATATCAGGCGTCCCAGTGGGCCAAGTACGACCATCCGTGGCCTACCTCCGATGAGGAGATCAAGGGCATGGCGGAGTGGTTGGCCACTGAGGAGGGCTTTCTGGCCGTTTGCCTGAAGACAACGGGTAAGCTCATTGGCTTGCTCAACATCCACCGGAAGAAAGAGGAGGAGGGAAAGGTCCACGGCCTGGGCTACGTCTTCCACCCGGACTACCATCGCCATGGTTACGCCACGGAGGCCTGTCGCGCGGGGATGGCCCGGGTCTTTGGCTCGTGGGCGGCCGACGAGATCCGCACCGGCACTCACCCGGACAACGAGCCCTCGGTCCGACTACTAAACAGACTTGGCTTGCTTCGGATCGATGAGGGTGAGTACGGCATCACGCAGGAGCAGTGGGCTGCGCAGCAAGAGGCAAGATGACGAACGTAGTCGAGCGCCTGATGGCCTCCGACGATTCTTGCATTCGTTACCGGACCCTCGTCGATGTCTGCGGCGTGCCGCAGTCGTCGCCGGAGGCTCGTCAACTCCAAGCGGCGATCCCTTCCTCGGACCGGGTCCGGCGCCTCCTTTTGCTGCGCGGTGAGGATGGGCGCATCCCGGGGAGCGTCTACGCCAAGTACACCGGCGCACACTGGGTGCTAGCAAACCTGGCGGACCTCGGCTATCCACCTGGCGACCCGTCTCTGATCCCGATGCGGGACCAAGTCTACGAGACGTGGCTCGCGCCCGCGCACACCAAAGAGCGCGTCGTGGACCGCGAGGCGGCCCGGTACAAGTCCCGCTCGGGCGTCCCGGTCATCGATGGTCGAGCGCGGCGGTGCGCGTCCCAGGAGGGCAATGCCCTCTATGCGACCCTCAAGCTCGGTCTGAAGGACGAGCGCACGGATCAGCTCGCCGCTAACCTCATCCGGTGGCAGTGGCCCGACGGCGGCTGGAACTGTGATAGGAAGACAGAGGCTCGGGTTTCCTCCTTCCACGAGACCCTGCTGCCGCTGCGGGGGTTGGTATGGCACGCGAAGCTAACCGGGTCGGAGGCGTCTTGGGATGCGGCCGAACGGGCCGCCGAGGTCTTCCTCAAGCGGCGCCTCTTCCGCCGCCAGACTAATGGCACCATCATCCATGAGAGCTTCTTCAAGCTGCGCTATCCGCACTACTGGCGCTACGACATCCTGATCGCGCTCAAGGTGACGGCGGAAGCGGGCTACATTACCGATCCCCGCTGCGAGGACGCCCTGGACTTCCTGGAATCGAAGCGGTTGCCGGATGGCGGCTGGCGGGCCGAGGGCAAGCACTATCGCGTCGTCGACGAGCCCGCCAACGGCGGCTCATTGGTCGGGTGGGGTCCGGTGTCGCGCAAGCGGGTCCTGAATCCCTTCGTGACCCTCGACGCCCTACATGTCCTGCGCGAAGCGGGGAGACTGGTCATCGAGTGTAACGCGGGAGTACATGGATCTCGTGCGGCGAGCTTGCCGAGAGATGTGTGAGGTCGGCCTTCTCTAGGGATTGACGTCATCAGTTTGGGCACGATCGAGGTCCCCAAGCTCGTGCGCGAGCATTTGCACTGCTGCCTGAGCGCTGGTCATAGCGCTCACATCTCCGATGGCCTGGTACGTCTGCACGGTCTGTTGGTGGAGCTCCTGAGCTGCTGCCAGCTCGCCTTGCTGGGTCAGCCAGTGCGCCTTCAGCGTCTGGCATATGGCGATCCCCCGGATATCGCCAAGCTGCTCACGCAACGCAATGCTTTCGTCGAAATCCCGCATCGCTTCCGATGACCTGCCCAGCGCAGCTTCAGCGTGACCCAGCGCGTGGAGCGTCATCGCCGTACCCCATACGTCGCCTGTGCTGCGACGTAGGGCAAGACTCTGCCTGAGCATAGCCTCTGCAGAGATGTAGTCCTGGACCTGGTTGTAGTGCTCTCCAAGTGCTTCCTGGGCCAGAGCGACACCCCAGGTGTCTTCTAAAGCGCGGTAGATCCGCAGGCTATTCTCCAACCGTCCACGCCGCTCTTCTGGTGAGAGTTCCGGGCCGATGTAGGCGCTGAGGACTTCGACGAGCGCGAGGGCGGGGCTCTCCTCGGCAGATGCCAATGTGGCATAAGCGCGTTCCATCATCTTGCAGCCGTCTCGGATGTGGCCATAGCGGGAGAGGAGATGGCCTTGGATGGCAAGCAGAAGGCCTAGGAGGCCGGATTGCGCTTCATCGTGCAGCGTCTGCACCGCATCCATAGCCTGTCCGAACATCGCTTCCCCTTCCCGGAACCGACTGCGCATCTCGCAGAAGAGCGCCAAGCCCATCGCCGCCAAACTTATCGCTTCGAGTTCACAGGTCTCCGTAGCCCATCTCCATCCCAAGCGGATGTTGCTGAAGTCCCGCTGGATGCTGTCCAGTGCCGACCGCTGGCTGATGG
Source organism: uncultured Anaerolineales bacterium (assembly GCA_964586915.1). GTDB lineage: Bacteria > Chloroflexota > Anaerolineae > B4-G1 > SLSP01 > PWVB01. The sequence goes on along the minus strand of CAZPJP010000133.1, from coordinate 1,952 downwards.
CAGGTCCGTGTTGACGGCATCCCTTCAGGGGCTCCTCAACCCGCCGAAGCAGCCTCAGGTAGTAGCGCGCGTGTCGGCTTCGTATCCCCTCGGCTTCACCCGGTATAGCGTGCAGTTGCTCTTCGGCATACTGGCGCAGCACCTCCAGAATCTCGTAGCGTCCCTCGGCAGTTCGGCGCAGCAGGGACTTGTCCATCAGACTTGCTAGCATCTGGAGATCTGCCCCCGCCACCATCTGCGCTGCCTCACGGGTGAATCCGCCGCGGAAGACTGCTAGCGCACGAAAGCTGCGTCGCTCCGCCTCTGAGAGCAGCCCCCACGAGCGCGCGAAGACGGCCCGAAGGCTTTGATGGTGCTCCGGGAGGTCGCGCAGCGTCATCGTGAGGAAATCCAAACTCGCCTCCATTTCCTCGGCGATCTCGGCACAAGACAGCATCCGCGTCCACGCGGCTGCCAGCTCGATCCCGAGGGGCATCCCCTCCACGAGCTTGCTGATGTGAGCGATTGCAGCCAGCTCGGCATCGTCCGGTTCGAAGCTCGCGGAGATCCGTTGCGCCGTCTCGATGAACAGGACGATGGCGTCGAACGCGTCCACGCCTGCCCCAGTTCCTGACGGGTAAGGAAGTCCTTCGAGCTCCACGACCCACTCGCCGCGGACGTTAAGCCGCTCTCGTGAGGTCACGAGCAGTTTGGTGTGCGGTGTCGCTGCAAGGATCTCAATTAGCACACCGACGTGTTCGAGCAGTTGCTCAAGGTTGTCCAGCACGAGGAGGATCTTTCTCTGGCCTAGGTAGGCAAGGAGCTGCGCTTGGGGGCTGATCGAGGTCTGTGGGTAGAAGGCTGTGCCGAGCGCGTCTGCGATGGATAGGATCATCGACTCTGGCGTCCTGACGGGGGCCAGAGGCACGAAGACCACGCCGTCAGGAAAGGCCTTGATCTGCTCGTGCGCGGCCTGGAGGGCGAGCCGTGTCTTTCCGACGCCACCCGGCCCGGTCACGGTCACGAGCCTGCACTCCGGGAGCGCCAGGAGATCGTAGAGCTCGGCCAGCTCGTCCTCTCGACCCACAAAGGCCGTGGTCTGCGCCGGCAGGTCGTGGCGAGGCCCGGGTGCGTGTACACCCGGCGATGTCTCCGGTGCGGCCTGTGGGACCCTCTCCTCAATCTCACCGCTACGGATTCGTCTGTAGAGGGTGACCGTTTCTGGTGATGGCTCGAGGCGTGCTGCTCTCAGGTTGCGCAGCAACGTGTCGTATTGGCGGAGCGCGGCACTCCGTTGCCCGGTCTGTGCGTAGAGCATCATCAGGGCGCGTTGTGCCGGCTCATTCAGGACGTCCAGCGCCGACCAGCTTCTGGCTGCCGCCAGGGCGGCGTTGAGATTGCCCTGTGTGCTATGGTGGCGCGTTAAGGTCGCCATCGCATAGGCGGCGCCTTGTTGCAGATGCTCTGCCTGGAAGAACTGCCACTCCTCAAAATCAGCACTGTCAGGGAGCGTGAACCCGGCCAGGAAGTTGCCCTGGTAGAGTGAGACCACCTCGCCGAGATGCGAAACGCACTCCACGCAGAGGGCCTCCGGCGCGTGAGCGTGTGCCCGGATCGCCGCGAGACGGGTCTCCAGCTGGGGGACATCGACCCAAAGGTCTTCGGCGAGCGTGACGTCGTCGTGCTCCACGACGATCCAGGGGGCAAGAGGGGTCTTGCTGAGCTGCCAGAGCGCGTTACGCAGGTAGGCGTACGCGCGCGACGTCTCGTGCTCCGGCCAGAGCAGCGTCGCGAGCGTCTCCCGGCTCTGAATCCGTCGAGTCACGGCGAGGTAGGCCAGCAAGGCCAGGGGCTTGCGGTGTGAGAAGGTGACCACCTGGCCATCAACCTCGGCGTGGGGCGTTCCAAGAAGGAGAAGTCGGGCCGGGAAGGGCGTCTGCGCCTCAGAAGGCGTACGCGCCTCGGAAGGCGTA
>CAZPJP010000132.1:0-10652 GCA_964586915.1 uncultured Anaerolineales bacterium | reverse complement strand
CGCGCTCGCTAGCGCTCCTCCCAGGTTGCGACGCCGGTGAGCATCTCATAGCAGAGGTCCACGGCGGGCCCGGCATCGTTCGTTAGCTGCTTGCAGGCTACGGCGGGGACGAGCACAAAGGCGTCGACCACGGCCTCGCGATCGGGCTGCCGGCCCGCGTAACGCACGAGGAGCGTGTGCTCCCCACGCTCGAGCGGCTGGGGTGTCTCAAAGACGAGATCCAGCCAGAGGTAATCGCGGTCCGGCGAGACAGCCTGCGGCACCACGACGGGCGCGCCGTCATCCAGTGCCACCGAGAACGCGACGTCCTCCGGTGACTGCTCCGGTAGCTCTCCAGCCTGCGCCGCGTCTGAAAGCTCGGTCACGAAGTCCAAGGGCGCCAGATTCGATGCCGTATCCGGGTCGAGTCCCGTCCAGGTGATGAACCCGCCCGTGAACCCCATCCCGGCCTCAAAATAGATGCGCGCGCCGGGCTCCGGACTCAGCCGGTGGAGGCTGGTAAGCGGCAGCGCGGCTTCGTAAATGTAGCCGCTCTCCTCCTGACGCCAAGCCAGCTCCGCATTCGGCAGGAAGCCCTGTCCCACCCAGTTCCAGACCTGGGGACCCTCGGGCGTCTGGGCCAGGGTCAGCTTGACATCGATCCGGCGGCGGTTGCCGGTCGTGTCAAGGTAGAGCCAGAGCGCATCTCCTCGGGAGACGGACGGCCCGGTTCCCTCCTGAACGTGCTCTGGGTCGGCCACCTGCGCGGCGACGTAGAGGTTGGCCTCGTCCCACATCCAGTAGAGGGTGAAGGCCGCCTCGTCGGGGCCGGGCCAGGCAGCGCCGCCGCGCAGGATCTGCTCGGGGCGATTGACGGACAGCGGTTGGGCGGCGTCCCACTCATCGAGCACACCATCAACGGTCACGGGCTCGGGCGCCTGAATCGCCTCGGCAACGGGCTCCGGCTTTGGCGCGGCACGGCGCAGGTGCGAAGCATAGATCACGTAGTCCCCATCGGCCGCAATGGGCAGTGTCACCGAGACCGCGTCGCCCTCCTGCAGCCCGTAGTAGCGGTCGTTGGAGAAGCGTGCCTCGCCGGTCCACCCGCGTTGTCCGTAGACCGCGTCGCCAGCGACCTTCGTGCCGTCCTCCATCTCGACGATCGTGCGCTCCGGCGTCGTCAGCGGGCGCAGGGTCAGGTAGGGCACCGCCGCCGGCTCGTCTGTCACGCGGAGAAGGGCATAGAGCGCCTCGATGGTCGATTCGGCGCCGGCGTTGCGATTGACGCGAAAGGGCGTGGGGCCGTCGATGCCGTCAAAGCAGCGCCCGGTCTCCGGATCGAACATCGCCACGCCGGCCATGTTGTTGCCGAAGAACCACGAGCCGGTCAGGCCGGCGAGGCGCGCGTAGCGGACGTCCCCGGTAGCGTGGTAGAGCTCCAGGAATCCGGACAGGATCACCTGTGCTCCATAGGCGATCTGACCCCCACGGCGCGGGACGGGGAGCATCTCGTTGATCAGCTGCGTGGACAGCAGCCGCACGAAGAGGACATCGGCCTCGCGTTGGGCCGATTCAACCCAGTCGTCACGGTCCAGCAACCGGCCCGCGAGCGCTAATGCGTGGACCTGATGGCTGCCCCAAGCGTGCCAGAGCGCCAGCGAGGTCGTACTGGAGGGATGAGCGGCGTAGGGGTAGCGGCCCGGTCCGCCCACCTGGTAGGCGGCGACGCCGTTGCCGAGGTTCGTCAGCAGGTGGCGGGTCTGGCTGTTGGGCGCTACCTGATAGTAGGACGCCAGGCCCAGCATCGCCAGGGCGGAGACGTCGGAGCCGTTGCCGATCAACCAGGCCGGAACGCGCACGCCGTGGAGCTCATTGTAGGCTCCTACGGGACCGATGGCGCGGCCCAGAGCAGCCTCGCCCCGCAGGTAGGCCTCCTGGAGCGTCGCCGCGTAGGCGGGGTCCTCTTTGAGGAAGACGCGGTAGCCCTCTGCCAGGGCCCACTGACCGCGCGCCGCCCACCAACCCCACGACTTGATGCTCGTCGGCCCGGTCTCGTTGATCGTTCCCTCGCGATCGAGCACGAAGTTGTAGTATTCGCCGTCCTCTGCCTGCAGCCGCAGGACGAAGTTGAGGCAGGCCCGCGCCAGGGCTAGCGCTTCGGATGCACCGGTGCGCTCGTAGTAGAGCAGGTAGACGATCGCGGCCCGTGCCACGTCGTCCACCGCCGAAAGACCCTCCCCGGCGGCATCCACCCAGCCATAGTCGGGTGCCTCGGAATAAATGTGGACCAACGCGACGGGCATGTCATCCCAGCTCACGACCTCGGTGAGCCTCTGCAGGTGGGTGAGGTTGATCAGACCGTCGCGCAGCGGCGCGTCGACGGTTGGCGGGATTGCCCGCGGCGTGGCGACCGAGGTCGGCTCCGACGGTGAGCCGGTGGGTGTGGGCGGTGCGCCAGGGCCTATCCCAGCGCAGCCCAAGAGGAGCATCGCTGCTAGCGCGATGCCGACCGCCAGCTTGGCGAGACGCCGGACGCGCATTTCGTTAGCCTTTCACTGCGCCGACCTGCAGCCCCTCCAGGAAGTAGTTTTGGGCCAGGAAATAGGCCACCAGAATGGGTGCCGCCATCACCGCCGACATCGCCATCATATAGTGCCACTTAGGTGCTTCCTGTGACAGGGACTCCTGGAAGAACCGCAGGGCCAGGACCAGCGGGAACTTGAGCGTCGTGTTCAGGTAGATGAGCGGGCCCATGAAGTTGTTCCAGTTGCCCTGGAAGATGAAGATGCCCAGCGCGAGCAGCGCAGGCTTGATGAGCGGCAGCATGATCCTGGAGTAGATCTGGAAGGTGTTCGCCCCGTCGATCACCGCTGCTTCCTCCATCTCTACAGCGACAGTCAGATAGAACTGCCTCAGCATGAAGATTGCCCACGCGCCACCACCGAACCAAGCTCCGACGGTCATCGGGTCGTATGTGTCGATAAGCCCCAGGTTGCGCCAGATGATGAAGGTCGGAATGAGCGTGATAATGCCCGGGAGCATCATCGTCGCCAGCACCATAACGAACATGACATCGCGTCCGGGGAAGCGGAACCGCGCAAAGCCGAAGGCCACCAGCGACGTAGCGATCAGCTCAGCCACCATGGCCAGCGCGGTGATGAAGAGCGTGTTGCCAATGATGCGCAGGAAGGTCAGGCCGGGCGCGATCCTGCCAAGCTCCGCAAAGGCCTGCGTGTAGTTCACCCACTGCACCGGGTCAGGGATCCATTGTATCGGCCAGACGAAGAGCTGCTCCTCGGTCTTGAGGGACGTGGAGAGCATGTAGGCGACAGGGATGAACACCAGGAGCGAGAAGAGGACGAGTAGGGCGTAGGTGATGGCCCTGCCAAGGGCCGAACGTGACCTCGGGGCACCTGAGCTCGATTTAGTCGTGTCAGCACTCATAACACCCTCCTATTCCTTCGCAGCGGCGTAGAAGACCCACGCCTCAGAGGAGCGCAACACCAGCAGCGTGATAACCAGGATCACCAACAGGAGGAACCAAGCTAGCGCTGAAGCGTAGCCCATATGCCGGAAGCTGAAGGCCTCCTGGTAGATCAGGACATTGAAGAAGGTGCCAGCGCGACTCGGGATGTCGACGAAAAACGCCTGGGTGAAGATCTGGAGCGCCCCGATGATGCCGGTGATGACGTTATAGAAGAGGGTGGAGCTCAGCATCGGCAAGGTGACGTGCCAGAACTGTTGCAGCGTGTTGGCGCCATCCAGGTCGGCTGCTTCGTACAGGTGTTGCGGGATGTTCTTGAGGCCTGCCAGCAGAATCACCGAGTTCGCCCCGAAGACACCCCACATCCCCATCAGGACAAAGGCGGGGAGGACGAGATCGGGATCGGTGAACCACTGCAGAGGTTGCATGTTCAGCAGATTGTAGATTGGCCGTAACGCGAAGTTGATCAGCCCGGAGGTCGGGCTGAGCATCCAACGCCAGAGCAAGGTCACCGCCGCCGCTGGGAGCACCGCTGGCAAATAGTAGACCGTGCGCCAGAAACCGATGCCTTTCACGTCCTGGTTCAGCAGGAGTGCAACACCTAGTGCACCGGCGATGCCTAGCGGCACATTGAAGGCTGCATAGAGCAGTGTGAGTCGCAGCGAGCGCCAGAAGTCCCTATCGCCTGTGAACATCGTGACGTAGTTGCGCAGGCCCACCCACTGGGGCGGTTGGAAGATATTGTATTCGGTGAAGCTCAGGTAAAGGGATCGTACGAACGGATAGAGCGTCCAGATCAACATGCCCAGGATCCACGGCAGCACCAGAGCATAGCCTGTGGCAGCCTCGCGCTTGACGCCCAGCTTCTGGAGGCCCCAGCCGAATACCAGCATCAGCAGCATGATACTGCCGCCAGTGCCCAGCCAGCGCAGGATCGTGGGATAGTAGGACGCCCAAGCAGATTGTGGGTCCATCTCTGTTACCTCCCTCAGACCATCAGCTACGTCTATTGAGAATCAGGGCGAAATCGAGTTTCGATCTCGCCCTTTCTCCTCTCTACACCTCGACGACTGCAGTCTCCTCAGGCGATCTGTTTGGGTTTAGCCGGACTGTTATGCGTGGTCATCACGGCAACAACTCCTCCAGCTGCGGTCGTACCTCCGGTGCGAGTTCCGCAGCCGTGCCCTCACCGTGGAAGAGCGGATCCATAAAGTTACTCCAGAAGATGTCATCCCATTCCTGGTGACGCGGGATGATATTGAAGCCCCGCATATAGGGCAGAGCTTCCGCGATCGCCGCAGCGCTGTCGGCCTTGCGTGGCTCGGCTTCAGCGATGGCCTCGGCTGTAGCCAACGACTCCCGCGGCGCTACGATCTTCCAGTGGTGGATGCCCTCGGTGAGCGCCACCAACGCCTCGTAAGCCAACTCTGGGTGTTCGGTCTGGGCAGCGATGACCGTGGAGGCATTCCAGGCGAAGGTATCGCGGCCCGCCGGCCCGGAGGGCACGGCGATCACACCCACATCCAGCCCTTCGACGCGGTCCAGGTCGTCAGCAGCGCCGCCCATAAACATAGCGATGTTGTTGGCCTTGAACATCTCACCAAAGCCCTGCTCCTGGATCGTCGCCTCCGGCGGGGTGTGGACATCGTCGTAGATCATGTCGGCGTAGAACTGGAAGGCCTGAATGGCCTCGGGGCTGTCTACTGGGCTCGCGCTAAGATCGGAAGCGATCACCTCACCGCCGGCCTGCCACACAAACATCTGCGGCGGTGGCCATCCGTTCATCGTGAAGCCCCACTGATCGTTTGTGCCATCTCCGTCAAGATCCATCGTGAGATCGGCAGCGGCTTGCTCAAAGATATCCCACGTCCAGTCCATCGTCGGGTAGTCCATCCCAGCCTCATCGAAGAGGCCGCGATTGAAGTAGAGCACGACGGGCTGCGCGATCCACGGCAAGCCGTAGACGCGACCCTCATACGTCGCGGTCTTGAAGACCTGCTCATAGTAATCGTCGACATCGGCTGCAGGATGCACCGCCGGATCATCTGCATCGAGATAGTCGGTGATATCCAGCAGAGCTCCATCCGCTGCAAAGCCGGCGATCCACTCCTGAGATAGCCAGAAGAGATCGGGCGCCGTTCCACCGGCGAGCGTCGTTTGAATCTTGGTGTAGTAGTCCTGCGGGGATGGTTCGTGGACGATCTGGAAGCCTGTGGCCTCGGCGTTTACGGCGTCGATGACTTCCTGGAACTCCGCCGCTTCGTCTACCCCTGCCCAGGTGCTGACCCGAAGGGTCACCACCTCGCCCGCAGGCGGCTCTCCGGCGGGCGGCTCTTCGGGCGGTGTCTCCGCCGGAGCACAGGCAGCGAGCACGATCGCGAGAATCGTAAGAAGCGTCAAACTCAGATACTGCACGCGCGCTTTCATCATCTATCCCCCTTTCAAGGGTGTTGCTTCTACTAGACCGGGCCAACAGCGACCCGGACATCGTCACCACCTGTCCGCCCAGGCGGTGCACAATCTAAGTATACATTTGTCCTGATAATAAGTCAATACTCACCTTGTAAAATATAGGGCAATCGCAGTTAGCGTCGGGCAAGGTGCAACGCACTTAGGCTTTGGGGTGAGGGGCCCTTCTGGCGTCGCGCCGCGGTGGGACGAGCAAAGTGCGTTGCACCTGTTCTGCCCAATTGCGATTGCCCTATGTAAAATACGTTTTGTCTTATTCCCCTAGTGAGAGGGGCACAGGGACCGCGCGGTGATAGGAACAGAATGGATCGATCTGGCATAGGACACGACCTAACCAAACACCTGGCCCGACTTCACGGAGGAAGGGCGGACCCCTGAGAAGGTCGGATGGATCCCTTGGCCTGATCATCCCCTTCGCTGCCGGATGTGGTAGCATGCGCTCCTGAACGGTCTGACACGATGCGGTTTCATCGAGTTCGATGTGCGGGGAAAGCGGAGGACACGGGTGCACAAGAGAATCGGGATGCTTATTGCAGCGCTGGCGATGTTGGCTGTAGCGTGCTCGGGATCGCCGGTCGCGGAAGCGCCGACAACGTCGCCGACGGCCGCGGTCGTTGCGCCGACAGCCGCCCCGGCGACGGCTGCTGTGACGCCGACGCAGATGTCGGCGGACCCGCCGCCCGCCACCGACACAGAGGACCCCACGGCGACGCCAGAGCCCCCGGGGCCGACGTTGCCGCCGACGGCGACACCAGTACCGACGTCGACGCCGGAACCGCTGCTTCCATTGACCGTCGATGTCGATGCCTCCGAAGATGAGGGGCCCTTCGACGCGTCGCGCATGCTGAACGGTTCCGTCGGCGGCTACGCGCCGATGGCGAACGTGAACTGGCTGCCCGACGCGTATGACGACCTGGCGGCGATCGGGATGGAGATGGTGCGCCTCGATCACGTCACCGACGAGGCGTTCTACAGCGTGGTCTGGCGCGGCGGCGGCGAGCTCCAATACGACTTCTCGCGCCTCGATCGCGTGGTGGTGCCGCTGCTCCAGCAGGGGATGCAGCCCCTGTTGTGCCTTGCTTACAAGCCGGAGGCGCTGGAGCCCAGCGGACAGCCCAAGGCGCCGCCCACCGACCTCGACGAGTGGGCGCAGGTGGTGCGCACGTTCGTCGAGCATTACCGGGACCTGGGCTACACAGGGTTGGCGTGGGAGGTCTGGAACGAGCCGGATCTGGATTTCTTCTTCCAGGGTAGCCCCCAGCAGTACGTCAATCTCTACGCAGCGACGGCCCGGGCGATCAAAGAGATCGATCCCACCGCGCTCGTAGGCGGCAGCGCCGATAGCTCCGTGATCTCACCGGGCAACAAGCTCCGACCGCTCCTGGCCCACATTGCGGAGCACCCGGAGGTGCCGCTGGACTTCATCTCATACCATGATTACAGCGATCCCGACGGCGACGGCCTGCCGCCCTACGTCCTTGATTGGAACGTAGAGGTGGTCGAGGCGATGGTCGCCGAGGCGGGCGTTCCCCCCCGTGAGATCTATGTGACGGAGTGGAACCTGACGCCGAGCATGACGACGGGACCGGGCGCACCGACGGACACGCACGTCGGCGCGTCGGCCGTGGCGGTCAAACTGTACAACCTGCTTGCCGCCCCCAGCATCCGGCGGGCCTTCTTCTTCTCGCCGATCGAGGGCTACAACCCAACCCAGATCTTCAACGGCGACCTGGGCCTGCTGACCGTCAACTACCATCGCAAGGCGACCTACAATCTCTTTGAGATGGTCTCCTATCTGGGCGACCGCCGCGTGGCAGCGACGGTCGCCGGCGACAACACCGAGGGGCACCGCAGCTATGCCCTCGCGACGCGTGACGGGGCCGATCAGGTAGGTGTTCTGATGTGGAACTACTGGGAGAGCGAGCGAACCGTCGATCTCACGGTGACGGGGTTGCCGGTGCTTGCGGAGGGCGAGGCGCTGGCGGTGACGCGCTATCTGATCGACGCGACGCACGGTGACTACTATCACGATTATAGCCAGGGGCTGCGCGGCTACGCGGTGGGCCCGACGGAGGCGTTGCTGCCGGTGGACCAGGGCGCGGTGGCCTCGGATGGCACCTTCTCCGGGCGGTACGCGCTGCCGGCGCACAGCGTGATGTTAGTCCTGCTGGCCCCGGCCGAGGGGGGGAGCCCGGCGCATGCTGTGGCGGCCGTCCCTATGCACCCCGACAACTACGCCGCCGAAAGGGCGGTGGCGGCGAGCACGACGCTGCGCGGCGAGGGGTGGAGCACAGACCGCCTGGTCGATGAGATCACGCACAGCCTACCCGACACGTTGGGCTGGTCGAGCGATCTGGGCGGCGAGGACGAGCGCACCGAGTGGGTGCAGGTCGACCTCGGCGAGCCGATGACGGTCGACGCCGTCCGCCTCTACCCGCGGGACGACCTGCGCTATGAGGGCGCCGGCTTCCCCATCGACTTTGTGATTCAGGGGGGAACGACGCCGGACACCTGGACCGATCTCGTTGTGGCGACGGGCTACGACACGGGCGAGCCCGCGCGACAGGTGCAGACCTTCACCTTTGCGCCGGGCAGGTACCGGTACATCCGCGTCCTGGCGACGCGGCTGGGCGCCGCCGGGGACGACGGCTACGCCCTGCAGCTGGCGGAGCTAGAGGTCGGCGGGCCGCCGCCTGCGCCGTAGCTGTAGGCCACGGTGGGCGGGCGAGACATCTCCCGTTCACGATGACGCCCATCATGTGTCCGGGCTTGAGTTTGATGCCTGGGGGTGAGCCAAGGGCGGCTTTCTCATCCGCGCGGAGCGGGGTAAGATAGTCTGGAACTGACAGGCTAGATAGAGCGAGGTGAGCATGGCATCACACCTGGTGCGGGTGGATCGGGTGGCATTGGAGGGGTTCTGCGGAGAGGTCTTCGAGAGCCTGGGGCTGGCGGAGGAGGACGCGGGGGTCGCGGCGGCGGTGCTGGTGGCGGCCGACGCGCGGGGGATTCCGTCGCACGGGGTGGCGCGGCTGCCGCGGTACGTCCACGGGTTGGAGATCGGGTTGATGCGGGTCGACGCGGCGCCCGAGATGGTGATGGAGACCGGGGCGTCGATGGTGGTCGACGCGCGTGGCGCGATGGGCGCGCCGGTGAGCGCGCGGACGATGCAGACGGTGATCGAGAAGGCGCGGTCCGTGGGCTCGGCCTTCGGGTGCGTGCGCGACTCCAACCATTTCGGCATCGCCGGGTACTACGCGATGATGGCGTTGGAGCACGATATGGTGGGCTTTGCGATGACCAATACTGCCGCGTTAGGCGTGCCCACCTTTGGCCGCGAGCCGATGTTCGGCACGAACCCGCTGGCCTTTGCGGCGCCTGCCGCGGAGGAGGGGGCCTTTGTGCTCGACATGGCGACGACGGTGGTCCCGCGCGGCAAGATTGAGGTCTACGACCGCCAGGGCAAGGCGCTTCCGGAGGGCTGGGCCGTCGATGAGCATGGCCTGCCGGGCACCGACCCGGCGCGGATTCTGCACAATTTGACGTATCAGGTGGGGGGTGGGATCCTGCCGCTGGGCGGGCTGGGGGAGCTGTTCGGGGGCCACAAGGGCTATGGCCTGGCGGTGATGGTCGATGTGCTCTGCGGCGTGCTCTCGGGCAGCGATTTCGGCCCCGATATCGCCGACGAGCCCGGCTCCCACGCCCGGGTCAGCCACTTCTTCGGCGCTATCCGGATCGAGGCCTTTCGCGACCCCGATGCCTTCCGTCGCGATATGGACCGGCTGCTCCGCACCCTGCGGACGAGCGAGCCGGCAGCGGGTGAGACCCGCGTCTATTTCGCCGGGCTCAAGGAGTTCGAGCACGAGGCGGCATGCGCCGAGCTCGGCGTCCCCCTCACGCCCAAAGTCTATGGGCAGCTCGTCGAGACCGGCGAGGCGCGGGGCGTGATGCCGCCGCGCTTAGAGGGATAGGGTAGGGGAATCGGGGCTGAGGTTGCTGCCCGATGATGCGCTGCTCTTCGCAGTCAGCTCCTGACTCGCAGGCCTTGTTCCTTATCTCCGCTTTCCTTTCGACCGCAGTTTGGGCACCTGCAGGAGCATCCACTGCGAGAGGGAGAGGTCGGCTAAGCGTTTCCACACGCCCGGGGCGCGGTTACGCTCCTGCTTGAGCCACCGGGTCGCCCTGACCCAGGGCAGGAGCACGCCGAGGAGGAGCCAGATCCCGAGGGCGGTCACGGCGACGTAGATCCAGAGTGCTGCTGTTGCTGCGCTCAGGAGGAGGAGTCCGAAGAGCATCAGGAGGCTGCCCGCGGTGGCGTGGATCGTCGGGTTGATCCAGACGGGCGTCTGTCCCTGCATCACGAAGGTGAGGAGCGTGGGATAGAGAAGGTAGGCGATGAAGAAGAGCCCGCCTGCGACGAGCTGTTGCACCGGCTGGCCCTGGGGCAGGGCGAGCAGGCGCAGGGCGATGGAGCGCGCCAGATGCAGGATGAGGGCCCAGAAGAGCCCGGCCCAGAGCACCTCGCGATTCACGTGATCAGCAGGTTCCATAGGGTTTCCTCAGGGATGGCAGCTGCTCTGGCGCGGCGCCTCCCCCCTTGTATTCCCGTGCCGCAGACGGCCCCGGAGGGGGGAAAGGGCTTAATTCCACGCGTATTCCTCCGCGGAGGCAGAAAGGATGAGCCACGTCCCGGAGGTGGGGTGGTCGGGCTTCCTCCCCCTCG
>CAZPJP010000131.1:0-10672 GCA_964586915.1 uncultured Anaerolineales bacterium | reverse complement strand
GCGCGTAGCCCGGGACCTGTCCGTCCGGGTAGTCGGCGAGGTTCGTGCGAAAGCTATTTGGAGAGAAGGAAGGGCCGGAGGTCGTGTCAGGAGTCTGAGAGGCGTCTGAGGGGAGACAAGCTGCAAGTGTCGGTGTGAAGAAGCCGAGCGCCAGGCTGCAGAGGACAAGGAAGCCGAGAAGCCGGTGCGGCGGCCCTGTCCAGCCCGCGAGACCCACGACCGCGAGCGGCGGCGCCCGGCGATCACACAACCCAATGCCGTCGACAACCCGGCGGCTGGGGACCACAGCCCCAGGCCCGCCAAGCTCCTGCGAATCCCCTGGTTTTGGCGCCCGCAGGCACCGATCTCTAACGAACATTCACCGATAATATCACCATTCGTTAGAGAAGTCAAACCTTCGCGCTCGCGAACGCCGCCGCGGTCGGTGAGCAGACGGAAGCCCAGAAGCAAGCCACACGCCAGCATCAACGCCACAGCGACGGCAGTCACCGCGGCATTGATCGTCTTGGTGCGACTCGACAGTCTGAACATACTACTCATTCCCCCACCACACAACTACGCACGTCAAGTTTGCCAGCGCCTCGTACATACATAATAATGCGCGACGTTCGGTATGAGGTCAAGAAACTGCTTGGGAGTTACTGGAGACGTCCACAGGCGCGAGGAGCCAGGCCACGAGCCACTCACGTGCTAGGCCGTCAGGCCCCGGCTCGCCAACTCCGCCCGTGCGCCGTCGAAGGCATCGACGGCGGTCTGCGAGCGGACCCAAGCCATCAGCTCCGCGACCCCATCCTCGAAGGCGACCTTGGGTTCATAGCCCATCGCCTGAATCCGTCCGATATCGCCAAAGCAGTGGCGGATGTCGCCCGCCCGGAACTCCCGAGTGATCTCCGGAACCAGGTCGCTGTCCATGTGCTGGATCAGCGCCTCGGCGACGTCCAGGACCGTGAGCGCCCGGCCCGTGCCCACGTTGTAAGCGCCGTAGTCCATCTCGTCGCGCTTCATCGCCAGGAGGTTCGCCTGAACGATATCGCTGACGTGGGTCAGGTCGCGCGACTGCCGACCGTCCTCGAAGATCACCGGGGGATTGCCGTTCAGCAGCCGCCCGGAGAAAATGGCTGCGACGCCGGTATACGGGTTCGAGAGGGCCTGGCGCGAGCCGTAGGTGTTGAAATAGCGCAGGGCCACCGTCGGGATACCGTAGGCGAGGCCGGTCGCCAGGCACATCTCCTCCTGATCCTTCTTGGTGATCGCGTAGATGCTGGTGGCGTGGAGCGGTTTGTCCTCGTCGGTGGGCACCGCTTCGACCGGGACGTGGCAGACCGGGCAGTGCATCTCCCAATCGCCCGCTGCCATATCCACTTCCGAACGCAGCTTGGGATAGACGTCGCCGCAGGTCGGGCACCGGTACTTTCCCTCACCGTAGATCGACATCGACGAGGCAACGATGAGTTTGCGCACATGGTGGCGCTCATTCGCCAGGACATCGAGCAGCACCGCCGTGCCGCGCGTATTGACGTCGACGTAGCGCTCGATCTGGTACATAGACTGGCCAACGCCGACGGCTGCAGCCTCGTGGAAGACGACGTCGATCCCCTGCAGGACATCCAGAACCGCCTCGCGATCGCGAACGTCCCCCAGGACTCTCTCGCACTCAGCGGTCAGATACGACGGCCACTCGCCGCGCTCGCGCAGCCCGCCGTGCACCTGCGGCTCGAGGTTGTCGAAGACTCGTACCTCGTGCCCGTCAGCCAGCAGCTCATCGACCAAATGGGACCCAATAAAGCCCGCCCCGCCCGTGACCAGCACCTTCTCACCCATCGGTAGACTCCTCTCTTGACCAGGGCCAGCCACGCCGCCCGTGACCCAACAGCCGCACACCAAATGCACCTGCCACGATCAGAGCCGCCAGTCCGCCCGCCAGGAAGACCGAGGTGGAAAAGGGGAGCGGGCTGGTGGCACCGGCAGGAGGAGGACCGTCCCTGAGATCCGGTGTCGGAGAGACCAACGGCTCAGGTGTTGACGTCGGGCTCGGCGTCGGCGTCACCGGCTCCTCCGGGAGGACCACCCTGATCGCCGCAGCCGGCGTCACCTCGCGACCGGTGTGCCACAGCTCGGTCTGCGGTGTGCCTTCCGCGGTTGGTGCCCGCGCCCCAAAGACTATGTCAAGCCGCCCCACCTCCGGCTGGAGGGCAGCAGCCGCTCCGGCCTTACCAGGCTCGAGCTCCAGCTCCTGTGGCTCCTGCTGTTCCCAGCGCTCGCCATCCCATACCACATAGACCAACGCGGGAGCCGACATATCGCCAGCACGTAGGCCGGTCACGTGCAGCCTGCCATCCCCATCTGGCGCCAGTCCGAGGGGACCCGCTACATCCCTCAGCCCGATCACCTGCTCGTTCCGACCCCACCCCGCCCAGTCCTCGGTGCCGCCAACCTGACTCGACGCATCGCCCAACCAGCGGTGCCACCAAGCGCCGTCGCGAGAGACGTCCTGCCACAGCAGGTGCACCTGATTCAGCCCATTCACGCTCACCTGCGGCCATGCGTAGGCACCCTCGGCGACCGAAAGCGGATCGCTCCAGGTCTCGCCGCCATCCCGCGACCACGCGTAGTAGACGCCTTGCGACGGCTCATCCGCCGAGAGCGCGGGCCGGATCCAGACGACGTGCAGGCCACCCTGCAGATCCACCGCCAACTGGGGATCGTCGACGGTCGCCCACCCCTCAGCTGCCGCGTCGAAGACCGCGACCGGCGGTCCCCACGTCTCGCCGCCATCGTCGGAGGCGGTGTAGAAGATGCCGCGGCCCTCATTGACGGGCACGGCATAGACCGCGTGCAGGCTGCCGGCCGCAGCCACCGCGCTGGGCCGACCTGCGACGTCGACGGCGGCCAACGTGTCCGAGTCGCTCAGCGTCCTCGGCTCGGACCATCCTCCTGAAGCGTAGGCGTCGCGAACAAAAGCGCGACTGTACCAGATGCGTCCGTTTGGCCCCCCGCTCCACAGAGCGTGCAAGTACTCACCGGACAGTGCCAGCGTTGGATCTCTTGCCCCACCCTCAGGGGAACTCAGTATCACTGTGGCGCGCGACCACCGGTCCCTGTCCCAACGGGCATACCAGAGGACGGTGGTGGACCCCTCGGGCGTCTCAAGCTCGGACCAGAGCGCGTGCACGCGCCCCTCCTCATCGGCAACTACGGCCGGCACGCCCGGGTCGGACAAGCTCTCAGAGAGCGCCACCGGTGCCGACCAAGGCGAGGGCGCCGCAAACGTCATTTCCAGCGCTTCTAAATCCCGAGGGACGATCCAAACATCGCCCATCTCGTCGGTCCCGACGAAAGCCAGCGAGTTCGCACCCGCTTCATCTTCATCGGCCCCCTCTTCCTCAGGGGGTATAGCCAACAACGCCGCTTGCAGATCATTCAGATAGACGGGTATCTCTCTGCGAGGATCCTCGAAATCGAGGCGCAGCCCTTGGGGCTCCGACCACTGCTCCCCATTCCAGACCGCCAGCGTCACGGTGCCGCCATCACTCCCAATGACCATCAGCGTCTCGCCCTCGCCGAACGGTAAGAGCGACGTGCGCGCAGGCTCTGGGCAGCTGGTGAGTCCCTCCAGCACGGACTCGCCTTCCTGGTCGCCCTCCAACAATCCATCGACCGGCGCCTGCTGCAGGGCGCAGCCGGTGCCATAGCCGGTCTCCTCCCACAGCAGCCAAACCTCAGTGTCTGTGAGATCGGACGTTGAGAGGAAACGACCGCGCTGTGATCCCGCATCAGGCCGCCCGACCTCCACCGGCTCGCGCCAGTCCGGCCCATCGTCCTCGAGTCCCGTCAACAGCAGCTGCCCAACAAGCGGGTCGCGCCACGTCACGAACACGGTCTCGCCATCCCGCGCAATCAGACTGAGGTCGGCGGTCTCAGCCGTCAGGAGACGATAGTAGCGTGAGGTATGAACCGCCGCCGCTGTACTCCAGGTGCTGCCACCATCCGTAGACCGCCGGTAGTAGAGGCCAGCCGGTGCAGATGACGTGTCCAGGTCGCGGACGTAGACCAAGTGCAGGACGCCATCGGCATCCCCGACGAGGCTGAAGCTGGTCGCCGACCCTGCTAATGGTCCTGGGGTCGACCAGTCCGTTTCATCCGCTTCCAGGCGCGCATACAGGAGCGGATGCCCGCCAGTCTCCTCATCGACCGCCCCCAACCAGAGGGCGTGGGCATCACCGCCGCCGTCACCGACGATGGTGGGCATGCTGCTGATCGGAATGCGCGCCACGGTGTCCCCATCCGCCGTTGGGCGCTCCAGCGCCTCGACCAGCACAATCGGCGTCGTCTGCGGATCCTCCCACGCCCCGAGCCCCCCCTCAACCATCGTGACCCCGTCAAAGCGGTCCCACCAGAACACGCGTAAGCCGCCGCCGGGTTGGGGGACCGTTACGGGATCAGAAGCAGCGCCACTCAGAGAGAGATTTACCGGTGCAAACAAAGAAGGTTCATTCTCTTGCGCCAATATCTGGCCATTGATGCCCGCCATACCTGCCACAAGCAAGATTAGCCCAACCACAGCGCGCCAGCGCAGATATCTAGAGTTCAGGCACGCCACGTCAGTGCGAGGTGACATTGTGGATATTCCGCTCCCTGTTGGTGCTCGCTCAAGAAAGCCCGGCACGCACGACCCATTCGTCCGGTCTCGGTCAGGACTACCACTATTATAGGAAGCTAGTGTCAGGGCAAGGTCAAGAAAGGATTGGAGAACTGCTAAAGAATACCAGTCAGGGCGCAGGAGGACCGAGCTTCCTGAACGCTCGCACCTGAAGTTCCGCCGTTAAGACGGCGTTGGCAAGGTGATGAGAACCCGGAGGCGACGCCTTACGGGTGAGGTTCACGCCGTGAGCTTAGCCGTGGTTGGCGAGAGCCGCAGAACCGTCGAAATAGTAACCGACCCTATGCTTCGTCCGTATATGTTGTGGATCCGAGGGGTTGCCTTCAACCTTCTGACGCAGATATCGGATATACACACTCAAATACTTCACTTCATCGGCATACTGAGGTCCCCAGACGTGCACCAGCAGCTCCCGATGTGGCACGATCCGACCTCTCTGACTGACCAAGTAGTTGAGCAAGCGAGACTCTGTCGGCGTGAGGTCGACACGCTCGCCGTTGCGCATCACGGTGCCTTTGGCGGGATCGATCTGGAGTGAGCCATCATCATACACCGCCTCCGCATCGCGCCGTGCGCTCTGAGACCCTTGGCTGATCACCTTCCGCAACCGAGCCTTCAGCTCCTCAAGTCTGCAGGGCTTGAGAACGTAGTCATCAGCGCCGAGTGACAGCCCCTTGACAACATCCTCAGTGCTCGATCTCCCGGTCAGCATAATGATGGGGCTATCGCAGACTTGACGCAATCGCTGACAGATCGTCCAGCCATCGATCTTGGGCATCATGATATCCAGGATCACCGCATCAGGATGCGTCGAATACGCTTTTCGCAGCCCCTCCTCACCGCCCTGAGCGGTGACGATCTCAAACTCGCCCCGCCCCAGTCCCATCTTCAGGAGTGTCAGCAAGCCCGGATCATCGTCGATCACCAATATCTTATATAGCATACGACTGGGCTCCCGTTGTGTCGAAATTGTCCGCGGTTCACATACTTGATACATAACGAACCTCCCAAAACGCCCCATTAATCAAAAGCCGCCGATCAGCTCACGGCAGTTCCGTACGTGCGAAGTAATAGCCCTCTCCGCGGACCGTGTGAATATACTGGGGTTCCGACGGATCAGGCTCGATCTTCTGTCGTAGCTGATAAATATACTGTTTGATAAGGTCAGTGTCGCCGACACGCTGAGGCCCCCACGCCTGCGCCAGGATAGCATTGGGACTGAGAACGTGGTCTGTATGGCGAACCAGCACCCGCAGAACCTCAAACTCACTGGGAGACAGAGAAATCACCTGCTCTCCAACCGTCAACTCGTGCCGACCACAGTCCAGCACCACCGAGGGCGCGGGGAAAAGATACTGAGAACTGCCGTCCGAGCACGCACTGACCCGACGCAGAGACACCCTCAGTCGACTGATCAGCTCCGCCATCTTGAAGGGCTTCGTCATATACTCATCCGCCCCTAGCTCAAGGCCCTTCACGATGTCCTCGGTCGAGGTTCGCTGACCCGTCAGAAGCAGAATTGGCGTATCGGTCATCTCACGAAGCCGGCGACACGCCTCAAAACCATCCATGCCCGGCATCATCACATCCAGGATGATCGCATCAGGCCGATGCTCATACGCAAGACGCAAGCCCGTGAGCGCATCGGAAGCCGTCAATACACGGAAGCCATGCTCGCTCAACATCAACTGGAGCAAGTTCCGCACATCGGCCTCATCCTCGATGACGAGAATCTGCTGCATTTTCCCTCCGCGTCGGCGTTAGCACCGACAATAGAAGCCTAAGACTGGTCTCGAAGCTGCGCCTGCTGACGAATCGTCCTAGGCCACCAACTCCTGCTCTCTAACCAACCAGTTGGGTGCTTTACGCCCATAGTCATAGTTTCGTCTGATGGTTCTGTACTCATGACTAACGGGGAATTCCCCTAATGGTTACGGGTCTAAGACATGTTTGCTTAGAGACTTGAGAAGTCGCTGCTACCTCGCTTGCGCATCCAGGGTACGACGGTCCATCCTAGACTTAATTCAGTGCCAGATGTCACCTATACCGTAATCCAACCTTCCCCGTTTTGTCAATAGGAGATTGGTACCCCCTCGGAGCTTTGCCCTCCTCAAAATATGCGCAACGCACGTAATCGAGTGTTGCCGGACATCCCTTGATAAGCGAGATCGGGGTTTAGCTTATTTTGCCTATCTCGGCTTTGTGTGATAGACTTGATCGCAGGACGTCACATACGACAAGGAGGAAAGAACCAATGATCACCTATGAGCTAGCCTCAGGCTACAAAATGCCGGCGCTGGGGCTCGGCACCTGGCAGTTGAGGGGCAATACGTGCACCGAGTCCGTGCGAACGGCACTGGACCTGGGCTACGAGCACATTGACACGGCGGACGCGTACGGCAATCACCGGGCGATCGGGAAGGCGCTTCAGGACTATGATCCAACGGAGATCTTCATCACATCGAAGATTCCGCGCAGCGATCTGCGCCGCGACGACGTGCTGGCTATGGGCAACCGCGCGCTTTCGGAGTTAGGCGTAGACTATCTGGATCTCTTGCTCATCCACTGGCCCAATCCGCAAATCCCGGTGGCTGAGACCTTGTCCGCCATGGCGCAGCTCGTGGAGCAGGGGAAGGTCCGCAGCATCGGCGTGAGCAACTTCATGATCGACGATCTGGAGGAAGCTCGGAAAGTCACCGAGGTGCCTATCGCGGTGAATCAGGTGAAGTATCATCCCTACCACAACCAACAGGAACTCCTGGACTACTGCAAAGAGCACGACATCGTGGTCACGGCCTATTCACCTTTCGGCAACGGCAGCCTGATCGGCGATGCTACGCTGAATCGCATCGCGGAGAAGTATGACAAGAGCATGCCACAGGTGGTCCTCAATTGGCTGGTAACCAAAGGCATGGTCGTCATTCCCAAATCCAGAAATCCAGATCACATCGAAGCTAATATGGACATCTTCGACTGGGAGCTGGAGGAAGAGGACTTCGAGGCCATCGACAACCTGGACCGCTAGCGGTCCGGATCTACCTGTCGGGAGTGCACGCGGGATGATCCTGCGTGCACTCTCGGATGCGCAGACGGTGTGCGCATATGAATGGCAAGAGAAAGGTAGGGATGCGATGAATGTGGACGAAATGGCAGGGAGGAAAGCACCACGAGAGCTGCTCGTTAACGTGCCACGACTGGTCTCCGCGTATTACACCGATAGACCAGATCCCGACGATTCGGCCCAGCGGGTCTCCTTTGGCACCTCCGGGCATCGCGGGTCATCGCTGGAGGGCAGCTTCAACGAGGCCCACGTTTTGGCGATCTGTCAGGCCATCTGTGAGATCCGGAAGTCCCGGGGTATCATAGGGCCGCTCTATGTGGGCACGGATACGCACGCGCTTTCGGAGCCCGCGCTACGAACGGCGATTGAAGTCTTTGCCGCCAACGGCGTCGACGTCCACATCCAGCGAGGCTTCGGCTACACGCCCACGCCCGTGATCTCCCACGCGATCCTAACCCACAATCAGAGCGCCAGCGCAGGACGGGCCGTAGGACGGGCCGACGGCGTGGTCATCACGCCCTCCCACAACCCACCGTCAGACGGCGGGTTCAAGTATAATCCGCCGGAAGGCGGGCCGGCCGACCTCCAGACAACCCAGCTCATCGAGGACCGCGCCAACCAGATACTAGGGGACCACCTTAAGGCAGTGCAGCGTATCCCCCTCAGTCGAGCGCTCAAGGTCGACACAACGCATCTACACGACTACGTGATGCCGTACGTTAGGGACCTCGACACCGTTCTGAATATGCAAGCCATCGCTGAGAGCGGGGTTAAGATCGGCGTGGATCCGATGGGCGGGGCAGGGGTCGCGTACTGGGACCCAATCGCCGAGGTCTACGGACTGGATCTCGAGGTCGTCAACCGCGTGGTGGATCCGACCTTCGCTTTCATGACCGTGGACCGAGACGGTCAGATCCGCATGGATCCCTCCTCCGAGTACGCCATGGCCGGTCTGCTCGAGCTCAGAGAGGCGTTTGACATCGCTTTTGGCAACGACCCCGACTACGATCGACACGGTATTGTCACACCGAGTGTTGGGCTGATGAATCCCAACCACTATCTATCCGTCGCCGTCTGGTACCTGTTCCAGCAGCGCGAGGCGTGGGGCGACGACATCGCCGTAGGCAAGACGGTGGTCACAAGCTCGATGGTCGACCGCGTGGCTAAGGAGATGGGGCGGGCGCTCTACGAAGTTCCCGTCGGGTTCAAGTGGTTCGTGGACGGGCTGCTAGATGGCTCGCTGGGGTTCGGCGGCGAGGAAAGCGCCGGCGCGTCGTTCCTGCGCAAGAACGGGACGGTGTGGACTACCGACAAGGACGGCCTCCTGCTTGATCTCCTGGCAGCGGAGATATTGGCAAAGACCGACCGCGATCCCGGAGAGCATTACGCCACGCTGGCGGAGCGCTTTGGCGAGCCGGTCTACGAGCGCGTGGATGCATCCGCGACCCCGGCACAGAAGGAGGCGCTAAAGGCACTCTCACCGGAGGCCGTCGAGGCCCGTGAGCTGGCGGGCGAGCCCATCGTCGCGAAGCTGACGCGCGCCCCGGGCAACGACGCCCCCATCGGCGGGCTGAAGGTCGTGACGGAGAACGGCTGGTTTGCGGCGCGGCCCTCGGGCACGGAGGATATCTACAAAGTCTACACGGAGAGCTTCAATGGGACGGAGCACCTCAAGCGACTCCAAAAAGAGGCCCTCGACATCGTGAAGGAGGCATTCCGGTCGGCAGGGGTGAAGTGATGTCAAAGAGCTTTGAGCTCTCCATATAAACGGGATGACCTCTTAAGAGGAAGAGCTCAAAGCTCTATGCGCATCCTCACCCGCGTCAGCGGCGACCTGATCGTGCCAGAGGCGGCGCATCTCATCGCTGGTCGCCAGGAGCACGTCCAGCGTGCCCTCGGCCTCGACCCTGCCGTCCTTCAGGAGGATGATATGGTCCGCCCGCTCCAGCACGGCACGCCGGTGTGAGACGACCAGACACGTGGCGTTCTGCTGCGCAAAGATGCGCTCCCACAACGCCTGCTC
Source organism: uncultured Anaerolineales bacterium (assembly GCA_964586915.1). Classification (GTDB taxonomy): domain Bacteria; phylum Chloroflexota; class Anaerolineae; order B4-G1; family SLSP01; genus PWVB01. Next base: position 928 of record CAZPJP010000131.1, on the reverse strand, counting down.
CGTCTCGACGGTGAGGGCGCTGCAGAGATCATCGAAGACCAAGAGCTCTGGGTCGCGGACGAACATTCGGGCTGCGGCCACGCGCTGAATCTGTCCGCCAGAGAGCTTGACGCCCCGGGGGCCGATGACGGTCTCAAGCCCGTGATCCAGGTCCAGCAGGTCCTTTTCCAGCACCGCTTTGTAGCTCGCTGCAGACACATCAACCCCCTCACCGTCCTCCGGCAGGCCCATCAAGATGTTGTTGCCCAGCGTGTCGCTGAAGAGACGGGGCACCCGGCCTGAGCCAGGTCGATGAAATCGCGCAAGATCTGCGGCGTCCAAAGCTGGAGACCGATGCCCGCGAAGAGCATCACAGCCAGCCACGTGACCCGGTGACCAAGCGGGCGCAGGTAGGTGCTTAGCAGAGCTTGGTACTGTCGCAAGGTCTCCAACGATGTGCTCTCTAAAATGGGTTTATTTGGTAATGGAGCCGTCAGCGATCAGCCGTCAACTATCGGCCGTTAGCTGCCAGCAACGTCTGGGGAAGCGAGAAGTAAGGAGGAGGAAGTAAGGAGTAAGCCCGTGGGAAATGGGTTCGTTTCGCAGACGCGGCTCCTCGCTTGTGGCGGCTGGCTGGGAAAGAGTATCATCGCTCACTCTCATAGGTCTTTTGTTCTATTGTAGGGCAGGTTTGGGAATCATTCAACCCACCAGGGCGGGGAATTCCGTCACTCGGTCGGTGAGTCGGTCTCGGTTTACAGCCGCTTGCCGGGGCATCTGCGTCGCGACGGCTTTGGTGTCGCTGGGAGAGTCGACGAGCCAGCCGGAGGGCGCGTTTGCCCCGAAGCTATGAGGGGACACCGTGGGCTCTGCGACGTATGACGTCGTCCTGCACCTCTTTCGACAGCCGGACGAAGTGAGCGGAGAAGCCGCTGACCCGGACGACCAG
>CAZPJP010000130.1:0-10787 GCA_964586915.1 uncultured Anaerolineales bacterium | reverse complement strand
AAGGATAGCTTCAAGGGCCCCGCGGCCCTGATTAGCCTGCTTGGAGGGCTGCTGGCGCTCATAAGCTTGGTTGCGCTAGTAGCTGATGGAAGCGATGTCAAAGGTGCTCCCGTCGTTTTCACTTCTGGTCGCTCGGCGGATTTCCTGTCTATCCCGAGCTCCAATAGCCGTGAAGCCAACGATGAACTGACTTCCTTCCGGCAATCTGTGTTCCGGCAACAGACTATCAGTTGCAGTCTGACAACCACGACAACGAACACCGCAGATGCCAACTGGAATAACGACAACTTCGCCAGAGCGATTCAGGTTTCAAATTACACGGATCTCTCTCTTGTTCCAGAGGGCTCGGTGCCAGGCCCACCCGTTCCTACACACAGTGACTTCTTCCGGCTTGATAACGCGATTCTCGGCGCTAGATATGTGATACAGGCAGTCCCTGACGCTACACGCAACTATAATCTGGGTATCACCGTCTATGATAGGGATCAGGTTGCAATTATGACGGATGATGACACATCAGACTTTCGTGCCAGTGTCACATTGATTCCAGACGACTTCGGACCCTACTACTTCGAAGTGTTTCAGGCGAGTGCGCAGTGCACTGGGGGCAAATACAATCTTCTCTACGATCTTGCGGCGCCGACATCGACGCCTACGCCCACAGCCACGCCGACGTCAGCGCCGGCGACCGCAGAGCCCGAACCGACCTGGATGGCTGGTTTCGATCAGTACGAGCCCAACTGGAACTTCGAGCAAGCTACGACCATCGCGCCAGGAGTGGGCTATCAGATGAACTTTATCCCCTGGGGCGGGGCCGATGTCGACAATGACTTCCTGAAGATCCGGGTGAAGTCGGGACTACAGCTCACGTGCGAGACCTCCGATCTGGATCCGGGCGTCGATCCGCGTATGGTCTTTTACCGGGGGCCAGGCGAGGAGCATCTCATCATGGCCAACGATGACATCACCCTGGGCGACTTTAACAGTCGTCTTTCATACTACGCGGACTATGAGGGGTGGCTCTACATTCTGATCGGACAGGGACAGCGTATGAGCAGGCGGGACACCGCGAATAGCGACTATACGGTCACCTGTAGTCTGACGGCGCCGGAGCGGTTGACGCCGGTCCCGGGTTATACGCCGGGCGATAAGGGCCTGCAGCCCACGCTTCGACCGACGTCCATAGTGCCGACGCCGGACACGACGACGGAGCCGACGGCGACGCCCACGTCACCGACATCCCCTGTGGGAACGCCGACTCCCTCTACTAGCGTCGCGGGTGTGGAGCTGACCTTCCGCTTGGTTGCCAGCCCTGCTCCTGTGACGGCTACCCCTGCTCCCGGAGGGTCCAGGACGTTCCGGGTGCTGGTCTATTATGACGAGGATCTGGACGGGCAGCTGGGCGCAGGTGAGGGAATACCTGGCTTCTTTGTGATGGTGCTTTCGCCGGATGGTCGGCGCGAATTGGCTCAGGGCTATACGGATGAGCAGGGACAGCTCTCTTTTACCGTCCCCACCGTCGGCACCGTACGCGTTATCGTTCCCCTGCTGGGCTTTGATCGCCTGATCGAGGCTTCGAGACCCGAAGTCAAGGTTCGGATTGTGCCGCCCACGTTGCCAGAGACCATTCCCTAGGATGTCGGGGTGACACGGAACAGGGTGTTCCGCCTATGACCAAGAAAAGCGTCAAAGACTACTACGCCGTTCTAGGCGTGCCGCAGAATGCCTCGATGGAGGAGATTCGTCTGGCTTACCGTCGGCAGGCGCGTGCCTATCACCCAGACCTGAGCGGCGAGCCCCACGCCGAAGAGCGTTTTAAGGAGATCAACGAGGCTTACGAGGTGCTCGCCAACGCGGAGAAGCGAAAAGCCTACGATTATTTCACCGCCGGAGATGCGCCAGAGGCCAAGGCCGAGCCGACCTCCACGGACTCTGCGGAGATGCCCTCGACCGTTGCCGAGCCCCGTGTTGCAGCATCCGCGCAACCGGCGGCAGCCACCGGTCAGACTGAGTCGGCCTCTCAAGAGGACGAACGTCGCGGCCGAATCTATCCTCCGACCTGGGCGATTCTGCTGATTGTGCTTGGCGGGTGCATTATCGTTACTGTGGCAATTGGGTCAGTCCTGTCGCTCCGTGATAGTGGTCCCACCGGCGGCGCGGAGTCCGTGACGGTGACAAAGCTGACGACCTTTATCTCTCCGCCCACGATCCCCGCGGATCTGACGGTGATTCAGGAGGACGGCACGCCGCTGAGGACGGTCGCGCCAACACGGCTCAACGTGGCTGGGACGATCTTCCCCGTGACGACTGTTCTGCCCGAACAGGGGCGTTGGCCCTTGCCGGTGGAGCAGTCAGGCCTGGCCCTGTGGATGCACGGCACCCTGATCAACTACGTGATCGGCCTTCCCTATGCTGCGTCCACCGAATCCCTGTTGGGTGGGCTCACCGCGGGAGATCAGATCACCCTAACGCTGGAGAACGGAACCCGGCTGGCTTTTGGCTCTCCACAGCCAAGGCGCGTCGATCCTGGCGACGTCTCCCCAATGGCGCAGGATAAGCCGGGGCTCACCCTGATGATATTGGGGACTGAAAGCCCCAGCCGGCTGGTGGTCAAGGCGCGCTACCTCCCGGAGGACACGCTACCTGCGGGGGAGCAGGAAGCTGACGGGCTCACGGTTGAGATTCGGAGTGCTCATATCGTCGAGGGCGTGACACCTAGTGAGATCGACTCGTGGTTCTTTGTGGTCGAGTATCAGATCACCAACACGACACCGACGGACGCCGATCCTACTTTCTTTGACATGCGGCTCGAGGATGGTCGCGGACAAAGCTATGGCCTCAGCAACGAAGCGACCCGGCGAGGCGAATATGGTGAGCTTAGCGCGCCGGTCCAGGCCGGCACGACTGTGAATGGAAGCGCTGGGTATGTCATCCCGCGTGACGTGCGCTCCCCGCTCGTGTGGATCTTCCGGGCGGACGCGACCTCGACGGATTCGATCCGGTTTGTGACGGACTTTGAGCCCCCTGCGCCAGCGCCGGCACAGCCTGATGTAGAGCTCTACGAGGCATTTCTGGACGCGAATAGGGATGTTATTGTGGTCTCAGGCACCGTATACAATGATGGTGAGTCAGGGTTGACGGTGAGCCCCGATGGGATTGCGCTGACGTCAAGCGTTGGCGAAGGTACGCTGGTGGCAACCTCGCCGCCATTGCCGTGGAGCGTGCCCGCGGACGACTATCAGGATTTCGAACTTCAGTTTGCAGCGCCCGAAGGCGCAGGGTCGGTGCTGCTCAACGTGCTCGGGTTCGCGTTTGAGATCGAGGGCATACGCCCTTAAGAACCCATAGGAACCGGTCGACCCTAAGGCGTCCCGTCAGGGGCGCCGTTTTGCTAGGTCAACATCGCCAGGACGCCAAAGCGGCCCGTCTTGCCGCGCTCGGCGCGGTGCGAGAACCATTCGTCGGTATGACAGGCCGTGCAGATGTCGGCGTTGCTGAACGTTTGCACGCCAAGATGGCGTAGCTGGGCCAGAGCGGCGCCCGGGAGATCTAGATAGTATTGATCGCCGCGCGTCACGGTTACCTGCGCATCGGATGGCAGCGCCGCTGCAACCGCAGCGACCACTTCCTCGCCGACAGCGTAGTGATCAAGGCCAATAGCCGGGCCGATCCCCGCCCAGAGATCCTCGGGCAGGGCTCCAAAATGCTCGGTGAGGGCGGAGACGGTTGCCGGCAGGACGCCGGCTGCGAACCCACGCCATCCGGCATGGGCCAGGCCGGCCGCGTGGTGGATGGGGTCGTACAGAAGCACCGGCACACAGTCGGCAAAACGCAGCAACAGCGCCAAGCCAGATTGGACGGTGATAAGGGCATCCGACTCGGGAATCGTGGTGCCCCCATCCTCGCGTCCCACAACGACAACCCGGGAGCCGTGGACTTGTTGTGGGCTGACCACCTGCTCAGGGGTGAGGCCCAGCGCTGTAAAGAGCCGTCGGTGGTTCTCCTCGACGACGCGGGGTGAGTCGCCGACGGAGCCACCGAGGTTCAGGGCTTCGAAAGGGCCTTCACTGACACCGCCGAGACGGGTCACCAGCGCGTGTCGGAACCCCCGTACATCCCCCGAGAGACTGGGTCGAGCGAACCGGTACCAGACAAGGCCGGACGTGGTCCCCTCGACCCGTTCGAGTGTCATCGGCCTTCGCTAAGGGCTTTCTCGCTCAGAGTGAGTGCCCCGCTATGAGTGGCGGGTAAAGAGGGCCTTCAAGACTAAGCCCAGCCACCCCACGGTCCATGCCCCCAGCAGAATGGCCGCAAGCGCGATCTTCTGCTCGTCCATAATTGGCTTCACCTGGGTGCCTTCCGGACCGAGCTCGATATAGGCGATGGGGCGGGCTCGGGCGCCGGCGCCGCCACCGGCCCCACTCGGCGGCTCCTTCTCAGCTGCTTCGACCTCGGCGCTTCCATAAGTTTCCTCGCCGGGCTCGACTGCCTCGCCGGCTTCATCCTCACATTGGGGCACCGAGCCCACACCCACACCAAAGCCATACGAAATCTCGGCGACCGGGATCAACATCCGATTTCCAACGGTCTCCGGCTTTCCGAAAACTGCATTGACGTTGACTTCCTCGGGAACCTTGTCCAGGCGCTCCAGGAGTGCTTTTATCTCTTCCGTCGACACTGATCGCTCCTTTTTCTAGACGCGCGACGACGTTCGGTCGCGCAGCTCGTCTTCAGTCACGCTTGATGATCGCAGCGACGGCGATGAGGCCGATGCTTATCGCCGCGATGGCGCCGGCAACCGCCAGCATCGTGTTCAAGACATTAGCCGTCGCGTTTGGGATCTCGTGCCACCTGGCCCCGTCCGCATCCTCGACCACGATTGAGACGGGGCGCATCCGTACCAGATGAAACAAGCCGGATCCTGCCCAGCGCTGTGATATCGTGTTGACCAGGACCGAGGGCAGGATCCGTTTATCTCCGGCCTCGATTGGGGTAGCTGCGACGATCCGTATACGTTGCTCAGGCAGTTTCATGTGCTGCCTCCTTACGTGATCATTTCTTTGTCGCAATAGCTCGGCCATCCGTGGGGCAGATCCAGATCGCAGACGTCCGTATCGGCAGGATAGCGCGTCAACTCCATAGCCATTTCCAAACCGTTCGCGATGTCATCCAGCGTCTCAGCCAATTGCTTGTCCCTGATGCGAACCTCGGGGATTTGGCCCCGCATCCACCCGGCGGCTTGAATCCGCTGCTCATCAGGAACCTTAAGAAGGATCAGCTCGCCACGGCCGATGGCCTCCAGCGTGGCGTCGATACTCTCATAGCCCATCATCTTCACAATGTCGCGCGCGCGCTCGATCATAGGTGTTTACCCCTTTCCTAACCAAGCTATGTCCAGTCGGCCTTATCGAGCTCGACTGAGTTAAGTCGTCGTGTGGGCCAGACGGACCAGCGGCCGGCTTTGCCACGCCCCGTCCGGCACGATATCATTACCTACTCTACACCTTAGTATACTCAGGTTCACGCTGTCAAGTCAACTTGCGGGATCAGCATCGCATAATCGCGGACTGACCCGTTGTCCAGGCAGCATTCGATGATTCTCCTTCCGAGAGGATCCAGGTCATCCACCAAGAAGAGGTTAAGCTGCTCGCGGAAGAAATCGTAGAGTATCCGGGCGCCGGCGTCGTAGCCTCCGCTGCCAACCTCGGGTTGAGTGTTGACCTGGAGGAACCAGCGGGAGACAAATCGTCCCTCCACCTGGAGCTGATGCAGCGCGTAACCCAGAAGCGGCGACCGCGCTGGGCGGATCTGATCGGCCTTGAACCTCGCTACGCCACGCCGGGCCAAGTACTCCCGCATAATCCATTCAGCCATGAACCCCACGCGCCAGACGCCGATGTACTGGTTGGGACAGAGGATATACCGGGTATTCGGATTGTCGCGGAATTGGGTGAGAAGCAGGTTAGCTTGATCGACCCGCCGTCCTGTTGCGAAGGGCCAATAGGATCCCACGCCTTCGCTGTGCATCCCCTGGGAGTCGGTGATGCTGGGGCTGGCGTGACCGCGGGGTGCTGCCAGCCGCCAGAGCCACGCCAAGGCGGGAGGGAGCAGATGAAAGAGACCGATGATGCCGTACGAGGGGTTCTCCTCCGTACAGGGCGGCGTCCGGACGCCGTAGCTGCGGATATCGACCTGGACCGGTTCATTGACCACGTCCGGAACGACCTGACGCGGCACGATGACTCGAGGGTTGGGGCACGGCTTACCGGGCGCGTCCTCGATATGCTCCCAGATCAGGGCACGGCTTCCGGGCACGGCGTAGAGGTTCATAAACAACAACGGCTCTGGAGGCTCCGCCGTCATCCGTTCAAGATGCACGTCCGTGCCGTAGTGTTCGATATGGTTGACACGAAGGAACCATGCGTCCTCAGCATCCGCCACAGTGAGCTTACCTGAGTCGTCCTGCAAGGAAGGGTGACAAAGGGCCATATCGTCGGCCACCGGATGTAGGTCGCAGGAGCGCGGGATCTCGAGGAAGCGACGCTCGCCGGTGAGCATATTCTCCCCGAGGAGCAACCGACCGTCGTCCTCGCGGTGGGCGTGCTCCAACAATTCGCTCTTTCCACCCCCACTGGCGGCTTCGTGCATCATCGTGGTGACGTTGTCGTAGGGTGTCACGACCCTCACCGTGGAGCAGTGGGTGGTGACCCATCCCTCTCGCTCGCCCTGCGTGAGCAGCATCCCGTAGACGCCCTTCTTGGCGCTGGGCCCGGGATAGAGGTTGTAGGAAAAAACCTCGTGGAGCTCCGGAAGGCGGTTATGGACGACAACCTGCTTGCCATTGAAGTGTGTATGACGGAACACCGGCGCGACGTAGATGATGGATCGTGGGTGGAAGTCCTCGGGAATCTCGGACTCAGGGATAATGCCCTGCAGCATCGCGAGGCTGAGCGCGAAGAAACCGGCGTTCGCTGGGGCAATCACCGCAGAGTCCATGCCCATACCACGTTGTCCCGCGACATACCCGAACATCGCCAAGGACTGAGATGACAGCCACTCAAAGGTGGCTTGTCGAATCGCTTCGAAATCCTCACCGAAGCGGCCTTGAAAGGTCGGTTTATCCGTCGGGCCGTCATCCGCAACGACCATGCAATCGGGATCGCGGCGTCGCATATAGGGCTCCGGGTAGTTCACGGAAACGCCGTTACGGACCCGGGCGACGATCGCCTCGACCGTCTCACCCCGGTCGGGCACCTCGTAGGTGACCTCGAAATGGTTGCTGCCGAGTCCGCCACATGCCAGATTGACCAGTTCATCGATGGAGCTGGCAATCGTGAGGCTTGGACATGCGAGGACGACCTCCGCTGCTTCTTTGGGTAGATGATATTTTTCCCAATCCATCGCTCTCTTCCTTCCTTCTGTGATAATCAGCCCGGGCCAACGCATTCTCTGTCCCGGTTCCCCTCAAGATAACGCATCAAACGAAAAGCGGCGCCTTGGTCTCGCGCCGCCCTCGGTCTCTCTGCGATTTGCCGGTAGCTAGTCCACCTCCGGCGGCGCCTGGCCCTGTAGGACCTTCCACAATCGCTCGGGAGTTACCGGCGTTCGCTGGACCATAATCCCGGTGGCATCGTAGATCGCATTGACGACCGCCGGAGCCACGCCGTTGACGACAATCTCGGCGACCGACTTCGCGCCCATTGGGTGGGACGGCTCAAAGGTCTCGACGAAGAGTGTCTGCATCGGCGGGCTCTCGTCGGCTCGGAACACCCGATAGTCATCGAGGCGCGGATTGACCGTACGCCCCTCAGCATCGTAGATTAACTCTTCGGTGAGGGCGTAGCCCAGCGCTTGGTGCATTCCCCCTTCGGCCTGACCGCTGGCTGTGAGCGGGTTGATGATCTGGCCTGAGTCCACGGCGATGAGCAGGTCGTCGACGGTCGTCTGACCGGTCTCCATATCGACGGTCACCTCGGCAAACTGTGCCGCAAAAGGCGGAGGGCTGACGGGACTTGTGAAAGAGGCATGGCCCATGATCTGGTGCTGATTTTGCGTGTGTAGCGCGTGCATCGCGATCTCTCGGAAACTGAGGCTTAAGCGATCATCGCGCCACGCCCGTCCCTCTCTCAATGTGAAGCGCTCGGGCTCCCCGCCGACCATCTCGACCGCGACGGCCTTGATCTGTCGCGCCACGTCCTCGGCGGCGCGCGCGACGGCCCCGCCGCTGATATATGTGGTGCTCGAAGCATATGCGCCCTTGTCGAAGGGCGTTACGTCCGTGTCTGAGGAGCGGATGATCAGGTCGTCGAGGTTGCAGCCGAGCACCTCGGCCGCGATCTGTCCCAGCACCGTATCCGAGCCCGTCCCGAGATCCGTCGCGCCCACCATCAGATTGAACGTACCATCGTCGTTCATCTTAATGCTCGCGGCGGCCATATCCAGGTTGGGAATACCCGATCCCTGCATCAGGAAGGCGACACCAATCCCGCGTCGCAGGTGTGGCTTGCCGGGCACGAGACGCCAGTCGGGGTTCCCGAACTTCTGATGCCAATCGACGGTCGCGGCACCTTGGATCGCCGCCTCGCGGAGCGCGTTGGTCTCGATGATCTCCCCACGCGCCTCGCGACCCTCGCTCCAAGCTTTACTCATCATGTTCTCGGTATGGGGCGCAATGATGTTCTGGAGCCTGAACTCCAGGGGATCCCATCCCAGCTCGCACGCGGCGCGGGTGATAAGGGACTCCGTGGCGACGACGCCCTGTGTGACGCCGTAGCCACGGAAAGCCCCGGCGCGGGGACGATTCGTATAGTAGGTCTCGCCGCGAAAGCGCACGTTTGGCGTGTTGTAAAGGGGAAGCGTTTTGTGCCCGGTGTTGCCCAGCACCGTAAGTCCATGGCCCCCGTACGCGCCGGTATCGCTGAGGACATCGATATCCTGGGCCAGCATCTTGCCCTCGGCGTCGACCGCTATCCGGTAGCCTACCCGCATCGGGTGGCGGGTGGTGGTGTAGATGAACTGCTCCTCTCGCGTCAGCTCGAGCAGGACCGGACGACCGGTCGCGATGGTCAGATGCGCGGGAATGTCCTCGTAGATCTCCTGTTTGTTGCCGAAGCCGGCTCCAATGCGGGGCTTGATCACGCGAATCTCGCCTTCCGACAGACCCAAAACCGGCGCGAGGATCCGCCGGACGTGGAAGGGTACCTGGGTCGACGTGAGAATCACCAATCTGTCATCCTCATCCCAGTACGTCAGGGTCACCCAGGGCTCCAGCGGGACGTGCTTCATCTTCTGCGTCTCGACCGTCGTCTCGAAGACTGTCGCCGCGCCTTCAAGGGCCGCATCGACATCCCCGATATCGATCCGCACCTTAGCGACGAGGTTGTGACTCGGGTCGCTCTCGCCGAAGTTGACGTAATCCTCCTGATCGTGAATCACCGGCGCGCCGTCAACCATCGCTGCATCCAGATCCAGCACCGGTGGCAGGACCTCATAGTCAACGCGGATCAACGAGAGCGCCTCTGCCGCGATCTCCGGGCTTTCCGCAGCCACCGCGGCGACGCGATCTCCGACGTAGCGCACTTTGTTGTCGAAGCTCACATAATCGAGGGGCCCCGGGATCGGGTAGGACTGCCCAGCCGTCGAGTAGACGACGCGCGGCACATTCTTGTAGCTGAGGACCGCGTGGACGCCGGGTAAAGCCTCGGCCTCCCGCGTGTCGATGTCCTTGATGCGGGCGTGCGCGTGGGGGCTGTGGAGAATCTTGCCGTGGAGCATCCCGGGACGCTCAAAGTCGGCGACAAAAGCTGCGTGGCCCTGGGCCAGTTTTGGCGCGTCGACCTTAGGCAAGGGTTGGCCAACGACGGAGAAACGCTGTGCCTCGGCGGTGACGAAGACCTTAGGCTGGCTCTCCACCCGAGTCTGAGTCGTGGTGCCATCCCCTCCCCCGGTCTCCAGCGGCTCGGGATCCGTCATCGACTTCCGCCCGCCCTTAGCTCCCAGCAGATCTTCCGGCATCCTGAAGAGATCGGCGCCGGACTCGCCGCCAATTGGCCCCGGATCCTCGCCTCGCAGATAGGCAGCAGCCCGGAGGATCGCTTCCAGAGGCTTGACGTAGCCTGTCTCACGGGAGATGATGCCGCTGATCGCGTCACGGACCTCGGTCTCTGTAGGGCTTGGGTTCCGGTTGAGCAGCGCCAGGCCGGCAAGGATAAGCGCGGGCGTGTCATAGCCACTCTGGATCGCGCCCGTCTCAACAAAAGCTTGCTGGAGAGGATGCCGCGTACCCGCCCGGTCCCAACCCAGACGCCGGCGCTCGCCCAGCCCCTCAATCGTGGTGATCTCCGCGCCGTCAACCTGAGCGGCGAGCGTCACAACGCTGTTCTGCGGGCGACCGTCCACCAGGACCGTGCTGTAGCCGTCCGCACCATCCTCACTCCCGAACTTGACGCCGTAGAAGCCCTCACGCCTCAGCAGCTGGAAGAGCGTTTCGCGCGGCGTGACGTCAAAACGACGCTGATCCCCATTCAGAACGATTGTGATCTGCATAGATCCTCACCGGTTATGCCTATACCCACCCGCATGATTGTACCGGGATATGCACCTGTGTCAAAGGTTCTTCATAGTTGACAAACCGATTGCCCATGCTAACATTGGCCGAGCGCCCACCGAGGCGGTGCATCCACCGCTTAGTACGGTGGGCGCACTGGGGTAGATGACCAGGCCCGCGTCGCCAAGCTTATGTCGCAGAGCTTATGTCGCAGAGCTTATGTCGCAGAGCTTATGTCGCA
>CAZPJP010000129.1:9275-10801 GCA_964586915.1 uncultured Anaerolineales bacterium | reverse complement strand
GGCGTCGCAATCCCAACGGTATGTTCGCCGATTGGAATCCGCGGGTGAGCTGCCCCTAGCAGCGAACCACAGGTCTGATGCAGGTAGAGGGCGCTGCAAAACTGCGGCGCCCTCTCACCGTGGCATCTGCGCCCGGGGAGGCGCAAGGGCAAGCCGCGCCCCACCATCGACGCAGCTCCTCAATGTACGACGAGGGGGCCCCAGTGCTCAGTTTAGCTGATGTCTGAGGTTCGTAGTAACGACTTCGGTCGTTCCGGTGCCTCGGAAGACGCGCCTTTGAAGGCGGTGGCAGAACCGGTGACCCCCACTGCGTGGGCGCCCACCGTGTGGGGCGGTTCCCACGAACCAACTTAGCTGACCACTAAGCATGCGAGCCGCTGGATGCCTACGCGGTGTCTCGATTGTGCATCTACGCGGCTGCAGTATACTCCCCGCAGACTTATCTTCACTTAACGAGAGGAGCGGACCCATGGACTTCGGTAAGGCGTTTACGTTTGTCTTTGATGATCCCGAGTGGCTGAAGAAGGTGGCGATCAACGCACTGATCGGGCTCATCCCTATCGTTGGCGCGCTCTACCTGCTCGGTTGGGGGCTGGAGGTGGCGCGTCGCGTCGCGACGGGTAGCAGCACGCCGCTCCCCGATGTCGACTTCGGCATCCACCTCGGCCACGGGCTGAAGGCCTTCGTCGTCAGCCTCGTCTATACCGCGCCGATCTGGCTGGTCTCCATCGTTCTCGGTGTGATCGCCGCCATAGCCAGCGAGATGGGCCAGGATGCCGGCGCCGCCCTCGGCGCGGTTACGGGTATCTGCGGCGGGCTCTTCGGCCTCGTCTTCGGGCTGCTCCTGGGGCTGGTGCTGCCGGCCGCGATGACGCGCTCTGTCGTGTCCGGCACCATCAAGGCGGGGCTCGACTTCGGCGCCGTCTGGAACCTGTTTCGCGCAGCGCCAGGCGCCTACGTGATGGTGCTGCTCGGCACGATGCTCGCCGGCCTATTGGCGGCGTTCGTCGGGACCCTCGCCTGTGGCATCGGCATCATCTTCACAATGGCCTATTATCAGGCGGTGATGGGGCACTTCTACGGACAGGCGTATTTGGAGGCGCAGGGCTAGAAGAAGAGCTCTCAGCTCTCAGCCTTCAGCGACCAAGGGTTTCCCGTTTCCAGCTGTCGGTTGTCAGTTGTCGGTTTCCAGCATGTAGGCACCCGTCGTCCATCGTCCGTCGTCGGTGCTCAGCCAGCGTCGACGAGGGCCTCCAGCCGGTCGACCATGTCCGCTAGCACGCCGAAGGTGACCTCGATGGGCTCGGGTGTGCTGAGATCGACGCCGGCCTGCTCCAGCACCTCTAAGGGATACTCGGAGCCGCCGGCCTTCAGGAAGTCGAGATAGGCGTCGACGGCGCCCTCCTCGCCATCGAGGATGCGCTGCGCCAGGGCGTTGGCGCCGGAGATGCCCGTGGCGTACTGGTAAACGTAGTAATCGACGTAGAGATGGTGGAAGGTGGCCCAGGTAATGCCGACACGGTCGG
>CAZPJP010000129.1:966-9175 GCA_964586915.1 uncultured Anaerolineales bacterium | reverse complement strand
CGTCCCCGTAGCCCTCGGCGAAGAGGTCGGCCATCAGCGCGTTCATGCCATCGGCGTTGAGGCCCTGTCCGCGCTCGACACGCTGATGGACCTCAAGCTCAAAGCGGGCGAGCGTCGGCATAATGAAGAAGTAGCGATGGAAGTTGGACATCGCTTCCTCGATCACGCCGATCTGGAACGCGGCGTCGCCCTCGTGGGTACGCAGCAGATGCGCGCGCACCATCGCTTGGTGGAAGTTCGAGGCCACCTCAGCCACGAAGAGGGAGTAGTCGGCATAGAGGAAGGGCTGTGTCTTCCAGGCGTAGTAGGAGTGCATCGAGTGCCCGAGCTCGTGGGCCAAGGTGCTCAAGCTGAAGATGTCATCATTGTAGCTCATCACGATGTAGGGATAGGTGCCCTGGAATCCTGACGAGAAGGCGCCGGCGCGCTTGCCCTGGTTCGGATAGGGGTCGACCCAGCGCTGCTGCGTCACGCCCTTGCGCAGCGTCTCGACGTAGGCCTCACCCATCGGCGAGAGGCCCTCACAGATCCAGTTGACGGCCTGGGTGTAAGGGATCTCCACCCGCCGCTCGGTCAGCGGCGCCCAGATGTCGTAGGGCTGCAGCTCATCGACGCCCAACACCGCGCGCCGCACGGCCCAATAGCGGTGCCACGTCGACAGGTGCTTCCGGAAAGTCGCGATCAGGTTATGAAAGACCTCCGTGGGGACGTTGTGGCGGAAAAGCGCCATATCCAGCGTCGAGTCATAGTGCCGGACCCGCATCGTGAGGACGTTCTGCTTGATGGAGGTCGCCAATCCCGATGCTAGCGTGTTCTTGTAGGCCAGATATTGATCGGTGTAGTGCTCGTAGGCGGTGCGACGGGCCCGGCGATCGGGACTCGCGAGAATCCCCTTCAACGAGCCCTGGGTGACCTCCAGCTCCGTACCGTCCGAGGCCACCGCCGGTTCAAAGGTGAAGTCGGCGTCGGTGAGGACGCTGGCCGTTTGTGAGATGCCCGCGAAGGGATCGCTCAGCAACCCCATCACCTGCTCGACCTCGGCCGAGCGCACGTGGGCTTGCTGGCGAAAGAGGTCGTCGACGTAGTGCTTCAACACCCGCAGCTGCTCCAGCTCCGCCATCCAGCGCTGAAGCTTCTCCTCGCCGATGAAGAGCAGCTCCGGATCCAAGAAGGCCTGCGTCGCCATGAACTGGCTGAAGAGGGCGCGGGCCCGCCCTGCCGCCATCGCCGCCTCTTGGTCGCGGAGGTCCACAGCATAGCTCAAGCTGGCATAGGTGTAGACTTTGCCCAGACGATCAATCAGCGCGCCTAGGATGTCGAGCGCGGTGGCCAGGACCTGCGGTCTCTCGCCAAGGCGACCCTCGAACATAGCCAGCACCCCGAACGCAACCTCCAGCGCGTCGACCTCCTGCTCCCACGCCGCCGGGGTGGCAAAGAGGCGATAAAGGTTGAACCTGAATTGCTCGGGTATCTCGCTTCGGTTTGGCACGGTTTCTCGGGACATATTTCCACTCCTATCGCTCGTGGATCACGCATAGCTCAGGACGATCACGTTTGGGTAACACAGGTCGATCATGATGCGACCCTGCTATGATAGCGCAGAACCGGGATCGCGAAAGCAGCGTGAGGGTATCACGCCTCTCGCCTTGACAGCCGCAGTACTGCGGATATCCTAATCCTACATCTGTTCCCCAGCCGAAAGGAGCCAGTCGATGTCACTCGTGCGCAAGACACAGGAGTTGAAGGAACTGCCCGTCGTCAGCCTGAGCGACGGCAAGATTATCGCCAAGGTCTCAGATATGCTGGTGGATCCCACCACCCGGTCGATCTCAGCCCTGCTCTCGAGCGAGGGCGGCCTGCTGGGTCGTACCACAAAGACGATTCCGGCTACTGAGATTCAGGTCTGGGGCGAGGATGTCATCATCGTAAGTCGACCCGACATCTTCGTGAGCAAGGAGGACCTGCCGTGTCACGAGCAGTGCCTGAGCGTTGCTAACCAGCTCAAGGGCCGGGACGTGGTCGGTCAGGACGGCACGCGCATCGGCACCCTCAACGACGTGCTGATTGACAACGAGGGCCACCTAGTGGGCTATGACCTGTCAAAGGTGGACATCGAAGGGCCGGTAGCCAAGTCCAAGCGCATCGGCGTCGACGCAACCCACGCGCTGGGCCCCGACGTGCTCGTGGTGGACGAGAACAAGCTCACGGGATAGGGACAAGCAGCGTGCCCGCCGGTCGGGCGACTGACGTCCCGCACGGTGACCAGGCTCGGGGTATGAGTCTGTACGCATCAAGCTAAGCCAAAAAAGCTACCGGAGCAACACCGTCTGTAAGAAGTATGGACCGCGGGCATCTCCCCTTGAACGGGGACTTCGTTGCCCGCATGCCGCGTCAGCGGCAGTCTTTTCGGCGCAACCGCACCGGGTGAGCCCGCCGTGGCGACGACGTGCGCCTGCGGCGCATGCGGGCGGGGACGCCCGCGGTCCATAGTTGCGCGCAGCTGAGACTCATGCCTTAGATTGAGGCAGTGGAGGTACGAGGTTGCCCCATGGCACCGGCTGCCCGGCGGCTAGAGGCCGAGGGTGCGAATTCGCGCGGCCTCTGTGATCGGGCGGCCCTCCTCATTCACTGCCACGATCGCGCCGTCGATCGCGCGGGTGTGGATCGCGCCCTGCGCCACCGGGTTCTGCTGGAGCTGCGGGCTGTCCAGCAGTCCCACGCGAACGGCGCGCGCGAGGTTGGCGGGGTCGCTGACGCGTCCTGGTCTGGGCCCAATGAGATGACGTCGAGGGCCTCGGCGATGCGTGCGATGCCTGCCCCCGTCGGCTCGATCGTCCGCGCCGGGATGCCAAAATGGTCGGGGGTCGGTGCGGGGGCCTTGGACCAACCGTCGTGGAGACCGGTCCCTGCGCTGGCGTCCGTCGGCAGCACGATGGCGCCGCCGTCAGGATCTAGCTAGAAGTATAGCTCGTACTCCTGAGGCGTCGGCGCGTCGTAAACGTACTCCGCCTCTTCGCGCTTTCTTGCCGCCCAGAGCTCAAGCAACTCGGCGGGGAAAGCCGGTTTCAGCCATTCATTGTCCTGCTCCAGGCCTTCGAGGACCCTGCGCAGATCCAGGGGGAAGATCTTGTCCTCTTTTGCGCTTGCGGGATTGGGGCCTTGCGATGCGCGGTTGAAGCCCAACTCTACGGGATCGGCGTTCCGCAGGATGCCGTCGATCCCTGCGAGGACCATGGCCGACAGCATGTAGTGGGGATTCGCCGAAGCATCGCCGGTGCGGTACTCCACGCGCGCCTCGTCCGCCTTGAGGTAGCCGGGAATGCGCACGGCTGCGCTCCGCGAGCCCTTCGCGAACGTGGCACTGATAGGCGCCTCGTAGCCGGGGACGAGGCGGCGGAAGCTGTTGGTGCTGGGATTGGTGAAGGCGAGGAGGCTCCCCGAGAGACTATGCTCTAGAAGCCCGGCGGTGTAGGCAAGCGCGTCGTGGCTGAGTCCGTAAAGCCCGTCTCCGGGAAAGAGGCTTTTTCCATCCTTATCCAGGAACTGATGGACGTGCATCCCGTTGCCGGGCATCTTGTAGAGCGGCTTGGGCATAAACGTCACCCTCAAACCCATCTCCTCCGCCACGGAGCGGACAATCCACTTAGCCATGCAGACGCTGTCGGCTGCCCTGGACAACTCCATGAAATCGAGCTCGATCTCTAGCTGCGAGGCCCCCACCTCGTGATGATGGTACTTCACCGGGATGCCGGCCTCCCCCAGGATCTGGACGATCCGGTTGCGGAAATCGAAGAACCGGTCCTCCGGCGGCAGCCTGTGGTATCCCTCCAGAGGGGCAAAGCGTGGTTGCGTGTTGGACGTCTGGCCCAGACCCTCCCTCGATCCGATGGTGTAGAAGGCGTGATGCAGCCCCGTGCCGTACTCAACGGCGTCAAAGGCATAGAATTCGAGCTCGACAAGCATCTGGGCGCGATCGGCGACGCCGGTCTCCTTCAGAAACGCAGCGGTGCGCTTTGCCACGGAGCGCGGATACTGGTCGAACTCACGCCGTTCGGTGGAGACCACGTCGCAGATGACGTGCGCGATCGTTAGCCCTTCGCGCTCCTCCATCCAAGCGGCGCTGCAGTCGGGGATAGCCACCATGTCGGACTGCTCGACCTTGGCAAAGCCGTAATTGGACGCATCGAAGCCGATGCCGTCGCGGAAAACGTCTTGGGCGATGGTCCTCGCGGGCAAGCTCACCGAGCGCATGTAGCCGCCAAGGTCGAACATCAGCAGGTTCAGGTAGTCGGCGTCCAAGGTCCCTTCGTCGAACTCACCGCATGCCAACAGCCTCATCGTCACGTCCTCCGTCTCTCGGTTGTGTGGCGGCAAACCGTTCCCTGCCCTGCCGCAGGTGAGTGCTTTTCCGTCGAGCCTCCGTTGGTGCACACACGTGCAAATAAGCTATTCGCTGAGGAAGCCCGTGATCTTTGGTGCGCGCGCACCGGTTAGCCTATGGTATGCCAATCTTAGCAGGACGCCAGGATTGGGTGCAAGCGTCAGCCGGCGTCAGGGCCTGGCTTCCGTGAGGATCTCCTCCTGCCAGGCGAGCACGGGGTCGGTGGGCCGGGTCCAGGGCATAGGACGCAGCGCGTCGGCGTGCGTCTCGAGCCAATCGGTCCACGCTGAGACGTCCTTGAGGAGGCTCTGACCCGAGACGGCCATCAACTCGACGTGAGCCGCGTCGGCGACGAGGGCGCGCACATCGCGCAGGTAGTCGATGAGGACGACGTAGCCCTCGGGCGCCCCACACCGCGCGAGCGCCCGCCCCAGGGCGAGCTCCAACCACGCGAGCCGCTCCGCGAGGTAGTCGATCTGCAGGCCCTCAGGCACGACGTGGCCGCGAAAGAGCTCGCCGCTGTGGAGGCGCTTCAGGATGGGAACGGCAGCCGGGTCGCCCAGGCGCTCGGCGCCCTGACAGACAGCGGCGGCGTAGTAATAGTGGGCCCGGACGGGATCGAAGAGGTCCTCGCGCGTCGTGGAGCGCAGCAGGTCGACGACGCGGCGCCAGACCGGCAGGGACCGCGGATCCCGGGCCGCGCCGAGCGCGTAGAGCAGGTGCGCGGTGAAGGGCGCGGCACCCTGATTCGGTGGATAGCCGACGTGGCGCACGTGGGTCTGCCGCGCGGGCAGCTCGCCAGCGCTGAGATGGTCCTGAATCGCTTCGACAAGGGCGGGCACCCCCGCTGTCGAGCCCAACACTGCCAGCATCTGCGCGAGCCGAAGCCGCCGGACGCCAGAGGCCCGCTGGAGCGCCGCCTCTAGAATCGGCGTCACGTGGGGCCCGGCGACCATAATGTCGACCGGGGCGACGCGGCCCACGTAGCGCTCGCCGACGTCGAGGTCGGCATAGGCATGCCAGCTGATCTCAGTCTCCAGGGCCTCAATCCTCGCCGTCAGGGCCTCCATTGAGGTGTCGAGAGGTATCAGCGTGCGCGTCAGGACCCGCTCGGGGAGCACGTCCTCCGCCACCAAGCGCGTCTGGAGAGCGCGGACATCGACATCTCTGGGCGAGATCCCGTTGCGCACGGCCATCGACGCCGCCAGCGCCACGACACCGCCCAGGTTCTCCATATCGCGCTGCATGCGCGGCGCCGCCAGAGCGTCGTGAGTGGCCGAGTAGGCCTTCCCGGCGACCAAGAGGTTGTCGAGACTCCTGGGGATCAGCGCCCGGTAGGGAATCTCGATCTCCAGGTTGGGCGGCTGAATGCCCATCGTGATCCAGTCGGAGGTCGGCTCGCCCTTCATATCGTAGTTGCTGAAGGCAACCAGCACGACATCGGACCAGGCGCGGCGGGCTAACTCGTCGGTCAACGTCAGGACCACCTCGCCTAACACGTGCCGGCTCTCCCGGGGCGCCAGATAGGGGCCGTGGTCGTAGTCGCCCGGTTGACGGCGGCGCCGCTCGGCCATCACCATCCGGGTCACGTCCTGAATATCGCCGACGTCGACCATGCCGGTCTTCACGTTGCGGGGCCGACCGGGCTCCGGGACCTGGGGCATGTAGGCGTACATCACCGAATGCTCTCGCTCAGAGCCGTAGACCGACGGCGCGGCGGCAAAGGCTGCGACGTCGCCGTCGCCGGTGGCGTCAATGGTCACCGCGCCCAGCAGCGCCACGGGGCCGGTGGGGGTCGCGGCGACGACGCCCCGGACGGCCTCGCCCTCGACCAACGTGCCGACGGCCAGGGCGCCGGTGAGCACCGTCGCGCCGGCCTGCTCGAGCGCGTCAGCCAGCTCCCAGACCTTGACCTGGACGTTCCACGTGGCCAGCTCCCCCTCGGGGCGCGCAAGGCCCAGTCGCGCGTGCCGGTCGCCAACGCGCTCGAGCATACGCTCGGCGAAGCCCCTTCGCTGACCGAACCAGTAAGTGTTGATGCCGCCGTAGGTCGCGGTGCCGCCGAGGCCGGGATTCATGTCGACCACGACCGTCGACATCCCCTCTCGTGCAGCCACCAACCCGGCGATGGCGCCGCTGGTGCCGCCGCCCACGACCAGGACGTCAGCCGCTTTGAGCACGGGGATCGGAGCACCCGCGATGGGGACGCGCTCGACCTCAACGCCGCGACGGGGCGCGTCGGCTTCGGAGACGCGGAGCTCAGGGGAGCTCCCGACGTCGGTTTCGTGCGGCCCCGGGGTCGCGACCTCATCCGCCGGGCTGTCAGGCATACGACTGTCAAGCAGCCGCGTCGCGAGGGCTTCGCCGATCCGACTGGCTGCCACGGGGTCGCGCAGCTGGGTACGGATCGGCTCGTCCAGCCGGGCAGCCTCGTTGAGGCACCAGAGGCCCGGGAGAGGTGAGGCGAAGGCGGCGAGAGGGTCGGCGGTCGCACTAGAGTTGGGGAGACCGCGATACGCGGCGCGAAATCCCTCACCCCCCAACGACGTGGGGAGGTGCTCAGGATAACCGCGTGAATCGATGGGGGCCTCGGGAGCGCTGTCGCCCCCAACCCAGGCAGGAAGTGGGCCGAGCATCGGGCGGGCGTGGGGGCCTTGGAGCTCATAGGCGCTGCCGGCGGGATTGGCGCCGTCGAAGGCGGACACCTCGTTGACCAGGTACTCGGCGAGGGTTGCCGTCACGCGGCGGGCAACGGCGTCGCGCCGTGCGCTGGCGAGCGGGTCGTCGCCCTCGAAGGCCAGGTCGAGGTCATAGGTGAGGATGACGTGTCCGGGGGCGCCGAGGCCGCGATGCACAGTCAGGCGATCGTCGACGAGGCCCAGGTCCTGCGGGACGGAGAGGGTACGGCCCTCAAGCTCACCGACGCCGGTGAACTCGAGGGCGGCGGAGAAGACCGCCGAGGGCGGAGGATCGACGAAGCGCGCGCTAGCCAGCCGGGCGACGAGGGCCGTCGCCGTGGCGTCAATGGCTGTGTCGCAGGCGATCACCTGGCGGCCCGACTTATTGCCAATGACGACGCCGCGGAGGCGACCGCCCTCGACGTGAAGGCCGACGGGCAGGCTGGCGTAAACGATGCGGACGCCGGCATCCAGGAGCAGATCCTCGAGACGCAGCTTGACCTCCTCCATCCGCAGGGGGATCTCACCGTCAGCAGCGTGGCGCTCGATCAGATCCTGGCGCTCTGAGGGAGTGGGTGGCGCGTCGTGAGATGCGGCAGATGCGCGCGATGCGGCGGCGCCTTGTCCGGGCGATGTCGGCTCGCGGGAGGCAGCGCGGCCGGACTGTGGTCCTCCCGGAGCAGGGTGAGCGGTGGGGGTCTTCGGGAGGCAGGCGCCAATTGCCTCGGGCAACGCCTGCGTCGGCTCGGGGATGCAGAACCAGGGACGGAGCGTCGCGGTGACCTCGCGGCCCAGGTAGGTCCGCGGCTCGACGAGGACGACGCGACGCCCGGCGCGGGCGAGCGTCAGGGCGGCGGAGACCCCGGCGAAGGCGCCGCCGATGACGGCGATGTCAGCCGTGTGGAGAACTGGGAGGTCGGTAGCAGCGTAGGCGACGTGGGGTGCGGACGGACCTGGAAAATGGGTTCGTTTCGTAATGGGCGCTTTGCGGAAGGGTCGGGACATAGGGTAGCTTTCGGCTGTCAGCTGACAGCCAGGAAAGGGAGTAAGGAGTAGGGGCTGACGGTCGGGGCCGCGCTGGGGCTCGGGTGGGTCATTGGGCTTGTCTCCTGGGCACTGTGTGTTTCCTCCATTGTAGGGGTGGATGGGG
>CAZPJP010000129.1:0-956 GCA_964586915.1 uncultured Anaerolineales bacterium | reverse complement strand
CATTCAAGCCACCAGCCCGACCAAATCGCGGGCGGTGCGGCAAGTTCGTGCTCAGAGCCTCACGGCTCCTGCGGTCTAGAGACTGGCGGCGCCGGGGGCAGGCCGAAGCGGGTGCGCTCCTCGGGCGTGAGGTCGCGGAGGACACAGTGTTCCTTGGCGTAGGCGATGAGGTCCTCAAGGGACTCCCAGGCGGGGTAGACTTTGAGGTCGCCGTTCCACAGCGAGATGGCGATCGACGTACCATCCGGTGACCAGCTTCCCCACGCTATATCGGTCGTTGGGTAGAACATGACCTCCTCTAGCGTCACCGCATCCCATACGCGAACCCCTGTGTGCGTGCTGACCAAGATCCGACCTCCAGAGGGCGACCATTCCGCACCATACGCATTGAAGGGCGCCCCGAAGGATCTGGTCAGATCGCCCGTCTCCGCGTCCCAGATCCTGGCAAGGTCATCCTCGCTGAAAGTGACGATGGACTTCGCGTCCAGCGACCACGCCACGGCTCCCGTCCCATGGGGGAAGTCCGCAGGCAGCAGCGTGCGGAGGGCCTCGCCGGTCTCCGCATCCCAGATCGTCACCGGCCCGCGACCGCTTCTCCAGTCTCCGGTCACGATCCGGTCGCCGCGGGGGGACCACGCGCCGGCCCAAGGATCGTGGTCCGCGTACTGCGTCACGATCTCACCGCTCGCCACATCCCACACAAGGGCCGGATGGCCGAAGCCGTAGCTGACGATGCGTCGGCCATCGGGAGACCACTGGGCCTCCCACCCGCAACCGCTCTCACCCAACCGCGCCAAGAGTGTACCGGCAGCGGCGTCCCACATCTCGAGCCCAGACCCGCGCCCCAAGGCGGGTACGGTGGCGAGTGCCTTTCCATCTGGCGACCAGGAAACCGCGTTCTGGGGCACACGGTCCGTTGCCTGGATGCGCAGCACTTCGTGACCTGTCTCAAGATC
>CAZPJP010000128.1:1245-10834 GCA_964586915.1 uncultured Anaerolineales bacterium | reverse complement strand
GCGAGCTCGACCAGGCTCTGGCCCCGCTGCTTGCGGCAGCGGCGTTTTGATGCATTCACCTTCGATTGATGCTCGGTCATCGTCCCTCCTTCACCAAGAAGACGCCATCGAGAAAGCTCCTCGCCGCTCATTCCAACACCGTCTTCCCGTCGATCAGCCGCTCGCGGACGAAGTTGCCGTCCGGCATGATGCGGAAGTGGCGCGCGTCGAAGGCGTACTCCATGTCGACGGCGGTCCGGCCCGCCCGGTTCTTCTCCACCGTCAGCACCACCCAGTTGCGCATCGCCTCGGCGTCGGAGAGGTTGTAGACGAGGTGCTCACGACTGATGATATCATATTTGTTGTTGAGCACCAGCCCCACGTCGGTCTCGTACTGGAGCGCCGAGCTGCCCCGCAGGTCCGACAGCCGCATCCGCTGACCGCGCAGCCCCTGCCGGTCGGCCGCCGCGATGGCGATCACCTGGATGCCCTTCGACAGCGCCAGCTCCTTGAGGCCGTGGGTCAGGAACGTCGTGACCTCCGCCTCGTCGTCCATGATCTCGCGACGGACTGGCACCTTCTGCAGGTAGTCGACGACGACGAGCAGCTGGCTGGTCTTGTCGACAAGCAGATCCTCGATCCAGCGCTCGATCTCGTGGAGATTCGTGTGAGCCCCGCTGGCCCGCGCCAACACCAGGCGGTCGCTGTAGCTCTCCATCGCCCGCAGGAGGCCGGCGTAGCGCCGGTCGCCGCGCAGCGTCGAGATGAGGCCGCTCGCCTCGACAGGGCTGAACGCCAGCTGCGAGAGCTTCCGCAGCGTCAGCGAGTCCTTGCCGTTGCCCTGGTCGGCGCTCTCCAGACAGATCAGGCGCGAGAGCAGGTGGGTGCGGTCGTGCTCGTAGCAGATGTAGAGCGCCTTGACGTCCTCTTGGTCGCGCACCACGTTCCGCGCGATCTGCAGGCCCAGGATCGTCTTGCCGACGCCGTAGGGCCCGCCGAGCACCATCAGCTCCCCGGGGCGCAGCCCGCCGTTGAGCACCTCGTCCAACGGCATAAAGCCGGTCGGCATCGGCCGAAACGCCGCGAGGTTGCCGTTAGCCGCCATCTCCTCGAACTCCGCCATCACCTGCGTGAGCGAGGCGGGTCCGGGTGCCTCTCTGAGCCAGGTCTTCTGTGCCTCCATCAATGACCTCCGGTCTTGATCACGCTGCCCCTACCGTCCGCGCCGCAGATACTGTTTCGCCGGGTTGAACAGGGTGGGCGGCAGCTCAATGCCGGCCGTCTCGACCTTCTCCATAAACTTGGGGCGCACGCCCAGCGCGGTGAAGTAGCCCTCCACCCGCCCGTTGCGGATGGCCGTCTGCTGGAAGGCGAAGATGTCCTGCATCACGATCACCTGGCCCTCCATGCCCTGGACCTCGGTGATCTGCGTGACCTTGCGGGTGCCGTCCGCCAGACGATCGAGGTGCACCACCAGATCGAAGGCCGAGGAGATCTGCTCTCGGACCGCCGTCAGGGGCAGCTCCATCCCCGCCATCAACGCCATCGTCGCGACGCGGGAGAGCGTGTCGCGCGGCGAGTTGGAGTGCGCGGTGGTCAGCGAGCCATCGTGCCCGGTGTTCATCGCCTGGAGCATATCCAACGCCTCGCCGCCGCGCACCTCGCCCACCACGATCCGATCGGGGCGCATACGCAGCGAGTTGATGACCAGCTGGCGGATGCTGACCTGCCCCTTGCCCTCGACGTTGGGCGGGCGCGACTCCAGCCGCACCACGTGGCGCTGCTGCAGCTGCAGCTCCGCCGAGTCCTCGATGGTCACGATGCGCTCGGTGTTGGGCAGGAAGTTGGAGAGCGCGTTGAGCAGCGTGGTCTTGCCGGTGGAGGTCCCACCGGAGATCACGATATTCAGCCGGGCCTTGACACAGGCCTCGAGAAAGTCGACCATCTCCAGCGAGAGGGTGTCGAGCCGCACCAGGTCCTGGATATCGAAGGCCTGACGGGTGAACTTGCGGATGCTGATGGAGGGCCCGTCGATCGCCAGGGGCGGGATGATAATGTTCACGCGGGAGCCGTCGGGCAGGCGCGCGTCGACCATCGGGCTGCTCTCGTCGATGCGTCGCCCCAGCGGCGTCACGATCCGGTCGATCACGTGCATCACCTCCGCCGTGTCGCGGAAGCGGATGTCGGTCTCCTCGAGGATGCCGCTGCGCTCGACGTAGACCTGATCCGCGCCGTTGACGAGGATCTCGGTCACGCTCTCGTCCTTGAGCAGCGGCTCGATCGGGCCGTAGCCCAGCACGTCGGCGACGACCTGCTCGAAGAGCCAGGTGCGATCCGAGCGGCTCATCGGCAGGTGCTCCTCCTGCAGCGTCTCGACGAAGATCTGCTCCAGGGCGCGGCGCACGGCCTGCGCGTCCTCCGTGTCCACCCCCGGGCTCAGCTCGGAGAGGAGACGGCGCTGCACGCGCTCGCGAATGCGCATATACGACTGCTGTTGCCCGGTCGGGGCCGCTCCGTTTCCTCCAGGCGCGCTGGCGCGCGCTTGTGTGGGTGGCTCAACGTGTCCGTTGTTTCGTCTTCGCATATCTGACTCCTGATGTTACCTGTATCGTAAGACTATATGAGTCCGGCACTCCGCGGGCGACTTTCCGCGCGCGACAATGTGCGCTCGGCAACCCGCGGCCCCAGGCCTCGCTTGAGGCTACTTGATCCAGATGGGATCGTACTCGTCCCACTCGCTGTTGCTGATGTTGGTCACCTCGCTGCCGTCGGCGTTCATCACGTAGAGCTGCAGAAGGCCCGAGCGATTGGAGTGGAAGACCAGCTGCTCGCTGTCCGGCGACCAAGACGGATGCCGATCCCACTCCCACGGATTGGGCGTCAGCGGCTGGGGGTCGCTGCCATCGGCGTTCATCACCCAGACGTCATCGCTGTCGATCGCCGGGGTCACGAAGGCAATGCGCGTCCCATCCGGCGACCAGACCGGATCGAAGGTGTCCGCGTCGAGCCGCGTCAGCTGGATGAACCACTGCCCGCCGGTCCGCTGATCCACCGGGATGGTCGCGAAGACCTGCTGGTTGGGATCGTTCGGGGAGGGCGCCTGGGTGAAGACGAAGCGGTCCCCCTCCGGGGCGTAGCGCTCCTGATCCTCCAGGTCATCGAACTCATCGAGCAGGGACGACGTCCGACCGAGGCGGATCCGGCCCGTGCCGTCGGGGTTCATCAGCCAGATGTCGCCGCGATTCGGGTAGTCCGCCTTGAAGACGATCCTGCCGGTGTAAGAGGAGAGCGCCCGCGGCTGGGCCGGCGGCCCGGAGAACTCCGGGCGCGGCGTCGGCGTCGGGGTCGGGGTGGGTGTCGGCGTCAGCAGGGGCCGCACGTAGAAGAGACGCCCCTCGGCGAAGGACGTGTCCTCCACGGGCAGGTCCGTCGCCTTGCGGTACTGCTCGTAGGCCAGGAAAGAGTCCCCGGCAGCCCGGTACTGGTCGCCGCTGCGCACGTAGGCCTCATAGAGAAGCGTGAGCACGGTGTCGCCCAGGTAATCGGGCCGGGTGTCGTAGACGACGCGCAGCGCGTTGGCGGCGTCGGTCCAGCGCTCCTCATAGTAGGCGGTCTGGCCCTCGAGGAAGAGCTTGAGCAGCTGCCGCTCGCGGCTGGCCGCCTCGCTCTTCGGGCGCAGCGCCAGCGCCTGCGTGTAATAGCTGAAGGCCTGCGTCAGCTCCTCGAGGCGCGGCGGTTCCTGCTCCACAATCGCATTGCCCTGCGCCATATAGAGCGCGTAGAGGCGGCTCTCGACGAGATCCTGCTCGTAGGTGAGGTTGCGGTCGCGCACCTCCTTATAGAGCGCGATGGCCTCCTCGGCGTTCCCGGCCTCGTAGGCCGCGTTGGCCTCGGCGAAGAGCGCCTCGAAGGACTGCTCCCGCTCGATGGCAGCCATCCGGCGCTCGATGTCGCGGAAGCCGGGACGGATCTCGGCGAGCTCCCGGTAGGTCGCGAGCGCGGCCTCGTCGTCGCCGGCGTCGTCCAGCGCGATAGCCTCCTGGTAGAGCGCCTCGATACGGCGCTCCCGCTCAATCTCCGCGAGCGCCGCCTGTGCCACCTCGTTGTCGGGCTCGGCCTCGAGGATCGCGACGAAGCGTGCCTCGGCTTCCTCCAGCTCCCCGCCCTCCAGGAAGGCCTGGGCCTCGGTCATCAGCTGCTCCAGGCGCTGCGTCTCGCGCGCCTGCTCGATCATCGGCTGGACCCGCTCCACCAGGAGCCGGCCGCCGTTGTAGACCAGGAATCCAATCAGCGCCAGGACCACCAGGCGCAGCAGGATGGGCCAGATCCGTACGGTGATGGCGCGCCCACGAATGCGCCGTCCGGCGTCGACGCTGGCCCGCAGTCGGGCCTGCTCCAGCGCCTGCTCCACCACCTCGCTGTCGGGATATCTGTCCTCCAGCGCTTCGAAGGCCTCGAGGGCCTCCTCCCATTGACCCTGCTGGAGATGGTTCATCCCCTCCTTATAGAGGGGGTCCTCACGTCCAGAGGGCATCGCATCCGCATAGGTTGTCACACTATTCGCCTCCTCGCCGCGCGCCCTAAAGGCCGCCCAGCGCGTCGAAAATCCGCGGGATACCCGGCCCCAACAGCACCACGAGAAGGGCCGGGAAGATGAAGAAGACCAGGGCGAAGATCATCTTGATGCTCGCCTGTCGCGCCAGCTCCTCCGCGCGTTGGCGCCGGCGCACGCGCACCTGTGCCGCCTGCGTGTGGAGGGTGTGGGCAATGCTGACGCCCAGCTCGCTCGACTGGATCAGGACGCCGACGAAGGTCTGCAAGTCGTCGACGCCCGTCCGGTTGGCCATCCGCTGCAGGGCCAGGTTACGCGGTGTGCCCACCCGGATCTCCATCACGACCCGGTTGAGCTCCTCGGTGAGCGCGTTCTCCCACCGCTCGCAGACCCGGACCATGGCCGAGTCGAGCGCCAGCCCCGCGTCCACGCTGACGCTGAGCAGGTCGAGCGCGTCCGGGAAGGCGCGCACGATCTCACGCTTCCGCTGGTTGACCTTCGTGCGCAGCCAGACGCGCGGGAGCAGGAACCCGATAAGGGCCAGCAGGGCGCCGTTGCGGATCGCAATCAGTGTGGGGGTGGTGCTCAACTGGCCCAGCGTCCGCAACGCCAGCACGTAGATGCCCCCGAAGGCGAGGGCGGTCAGGATCTGCAGCCCCAGGATGTCGGGAGCGGTCAGGCCAGCCGGCGACCCGGCCTCCACCAGCATGCGCTGCACCCGCGTCACGTCCCGCATCGGCGTGAGGTTCGCCAGAATATCCAGCACCTGGCGGAAAAAGGGGATCACGGCGCGCCGCAGGAACGAGCGTGCCATCTCCGTCTCCTCGATGATATCGCCGCCACGGAGATAGCCCTCCAGCCGGCCCTCCGCAGCCACCTTCGCCGTCGAGGGCGCCAGCGCCAGCCAGACGAAGACCATCGCGACGCCCGTCAGCAGCGCGAAGGTCAGCGGCGACGAGAGCAGATCGATCCGTATCAAGGTGTCGAAAAGGGCCTCAATCTGATCCATGGTGATCATCGCTACACCTCGATATCCACAATCCGTCGAATAAAGAGAAAGCCCAGGAGCTGCAGGCCAAGCGCCGCGATGGGCAAGATGCGCACCCACCCCGGCTGAAAGAGATCGCTGATATAGTCCGGGTTCACAAAGAAGACCAAGAGACCCGTCACAATGGGCAAAGCACCCAGCACGTAGCCGGTGAACCGCTGCTGAGATGTCAGCACGCGGATCTCGTTGAGCATATAGAGGCGATCCCGCACCGTCTCCCCGATGATCTCCAGCGTCTCGGCCAGGTTGCCGCCCGTCTCGTAGTGCACGTTGATGGCGACCACGACGAGGTTGAAGTCCTCGGAGCCGATGCGCGCCACGGCGTCATTCAGGGCCTGCTGCAGCGGGATGCCCAGGTTGACCGCCCGAGTCACCTTGCGCATCTCGGTGGAGGCCGGATCGGCCAGACGCTCGACCACCAGATCCAGCGCCTGGTTCAGGCCGTACCCGGCCTGCAGGCCGCCGATGATCAGCGTCAGCATGTCCGGCAGCTGCTGTGTGAACTGCCGCAGCCGGCGCCGCTTTCGCATCCGCAGGTAGAGAAACGGCAACAGCGCCAAAGGCGCCCCGAGGGCCAGCCCCAGCAGCGCGTTATACCGCAGCGTGCCGACGACAAAGCCGGTAATCGCCAGGGCCAGCACAATCGCCAGGAACTCGGCAGCCGTCATGGGCATATCGGCCTGGGTGAGCGACACCGCCAGGTTCGGCCCCAAGCCAAAGCCCGCCAGGAAACGCTTCGCGCGAGAACGATAGTAGCGGTTCTTGACGTCTCCGACGGGGGTCAGCTGCAGCTCGCCCGCGGAGAGACCATACTCCTCGAGGCGCTCCTCCACCGCATCCTCCCTCTGGAGGAGCAGCCACAGCGCCATAAAGATCAGCATCACCGCGATCCCGGCCAGAACAGCGACGATCAGGGGCGCACCAGAAAGCATCAGTCACCTACCTCCGCGCTCGCATCTCTACCTGCTCTCGGACTCCGCGCTCGAGCCAACACCGGATCCCGATCCGGCGAAGAGCCGTCCCAGCAGACCGACGCTCGCCCCTTCGTTCTCCTCTTCAACATCAACATCCCTCGCGCTCGGTGCCCGCGCGCGACGGCGCTCGTCGCTCAGCCTCTGCCCGATCTTGCGGATCGCCCGCGCGACGGCGCTGCGGCGGTGGGAGAGCACCAGCGGGACGCCCCGGTTGATGGAGTAGGTCACCATCGGTTGATCGTCCGGGACCTCGAACTGGATCGGCACTTTGAGCCGGTTCTCGATGTCCTGCCGGCTGACGCCGCCGCGGATCGTCGACCGGTTGAGCACCAGCCACGTCTTGTCCGGCGGATAGCCCTCCTCGGCAAAGTGCCGCAGCATCAGCCGCGTGTTGCGCAGCCCCACCATCTCCGGCAGCACGGTCATAATGATGCGGTCGGCGCCGTCCAAGAAAGCGAACGCCGTCTCGTCCATCGGCAGGCCCAGGTCGACGATGACCCAGGGGAACATGCGCTTGAGCATTACCAGGATGTGCTGCACCTGGGGCAGCGTCAGCGGCGACGAGAGATCCGCCGGCGGGGGCGCAAGGAGGACCTTGACCCCCGAGGTGTGATCGGCCAGCACGCTCTCGATCAGCATCTGATCGAGACGGGAGAGCCGCGGCAGCAGGTCGGCGATGTTGCTCTGCTGGTCGAGGTTGAGCGCCACGTCCAGCGCCGGTGCGGCGTAGTCGGCGTCGACCAGCACCACCGGTTGGTCATCCAAATGGTGCAGGCTGATCGCCGTGTTGGCCGCCAGCGTGGTACGCCCCGTTCCGCCCTTGGGCGCGCAAAAGACGACGATGCGCCCGGCGACGCCCTCGACGGTGCTCGGCTCCACCCGCGGCATCCGCTGCACCGCCAGAACCTGATTGAGCGTCACCACCAGCTCGTCGGCCTGAAGCGGCTTCGTGATAAAGCTGCGCGCGCCGACCAGCACGGCTTGGCTGGCCTCGCTGGCGCGCTGCGCCTCGACGAGGAAGAGGATGATGGCGTTCGACACCGTCGAGGCGAGCTTCCGAATGATGGGGATCGGATCGGCCCCATCGAGCTCGTCATCGACTAGAATAACCTGAGGAAGCAGATCCTGCGCCCGCACGAACGCCAGGTGTGGCTGCGAGACCCAGTGCAGACGATAGGGCCGCGACAACCCGCGATCCAGCGCCTGGTTGACCTCCTCGTGGATCGACTCCTGCGTGGAGACGAGCAGAATCTGAAGTCTCTGTCCTTGCATTACGTTTTCCAACAATACCCTCCTTATATTACGGCGTGTGCCTAACCAATAAATTGGTTACTACGAACCACAACCACGTCTGTAACCATCTCAACGATTCCCGCACGCAATCCGTTCGTAGTAACCATTTCAATGATTATCCGTAACTACCCGTTCGTAGTAACCATTTCAATGGTTACCCCTCGTCACGGCAATCCCTCTGACGGCGCGATATAGCCATTGATCACGTAGTCAAGATCGACAGGCTCCACGCTGAACTCGCCCTCCGCATCAGGCGCCCGTAGGACCAGGTCCACCGTCGCGCCCACGTCCTTCATATACTTGAGCACCAGGGCGTCCTGGGGGTTGATCGCCAGCAGCAGCGCGCGCGGGCTGCCCGTCTCCTCGCCCTCCTCGTTCACCTGGCGCACCAGCGCGGCGAGGGTCACGTTCTGCATCAGGTTGAAGGTGACCGTCTCGGTCTCCTCGCCCTCGGCCGATTCGGCCTGCGCCGTGGTGCCGCCCGGCGTGACCGGCAGCGCGCCGGCCTCACGATCAACCGGCAACTCATAGGTGAAGAGGAAATCGACGCGGTCGCCGGCCTTGAGCATGTTGACCTGGCTCAGCAGATCGCCCGCCGGGAAGGCCATCAGGACCTCGTCCTCGGCCATCACCAGCGCCAGCCGCCCGTTGGGGGCCCGGACGTTGGGGTCCAGCAGCCGTTCGCTCAGCACCACCTCGCCGGCGTAGAGATCGACGAGCGTGAGCTGGCCCACGACCTCTTCGACGTCGCGGGCCGCGTTCTCGGGCACCGTATCGACGGGCACCTCCGCGACCTCGACGTCCTCCGCCGTGATCAGGACGCGCGCCGCCACACTCCGCGTCGCCACGACGACGCTCTGTTGCGGCTGCGATAGCGGCGCCCCACCGGCCTCCTCGGCGGTCGCCCGGGAGAGGGCGATAAAGGCGACGCCGCCCGCCAGCGCAGCCACCACCAGACCGGCAATCAGCCATAAGAATCCACGTAATCGTCCCATTCGCCTGAGCCTCCTTGGGCCTGTTACCTCAATAAGTCCGCTGCCGAATCATCATTCACAGGGCCCGTTGTCCTCTACTGGGCGTTCTGTGTACATCGAGCTCGTCGTGCGCATCATGATCTCCGCATCGCCGCCCACCGCCTGGATCACCGGGCCAGTAAGAAGGCGATGGTTGTACGTTAGGGTCACCTGTATCGTGTTGGAGAGATAGTCCGTGGCCCTTGGCGCGGCCACGAGTGCGTAGGTGATGCTCAACGTGTCGGTGTTCGTCACCATCGCGGTCGTCCAGCGACCGATCTCATCGCTATACTGACCAGCGGCTTTGTCTGCCCACACGTAGTTGTCGAGGGCGTTGCAGCTGGGATGCACAGCGCCATAGCGCGCGACCTCACGCCCGACGTTGGCGACGGTGTTATAGCGGAAGACTGCGATGCCGAAATCGATGATCCCGAGGAGCAGAAGGAGCAACAGGGGCAGCAGCAGCGCGAACTCCACCAACCCTTGCCCTCTCTTCACCCCTTCGCTCGTTTCGCTTCTCATCATCCCGCCTCCTGGTTATCTACCTATGACTAACGCGCGATTCCCCGAACAGGTACGGGTTGTGAGCACCTTTTCGCCGAAAAAGTCAAGGATTTCCTTGACCTTTGCATACACGGCCGAGGGCTGAGGGTTTTATTGAGCGATCAATGGCCCCTACCGCATTAGCATGGTGCGTCGCCTCAGCGAGCACGCCTGACGCAGGCTAGAG
>CAZPJP010000128.1:0-1145 GCA_964586915.1 uncultured Anaerolineales bacterium | reverse complement strand
CCTACTCCTTTCTCCCTTCTCCCTACTCCCGTTGATGGCTCATCCCAAGCTACAACCCTATTCTATCACAAATCTCTATCGATAACCCGGCAGAATAGTTAAAGAATGGTTTCAGAATTGCACTACGCGATAGCGCCCTAACCTGTTGACGTTTGAGCCGTCGTCAGTAGACTGCATAGTTAGAATCGGCCGTGGTGAGATCCCCGGTCGCCCAGACGACGGTTGATCGACCCTAACCGCGAAGGAGCTGACGATGCACGAGGTGATACAGAGAGCCGCACAGGTCACGCCATCGCCGCGCCAGCTGGCGTGGCAGAGGCTGGAGTTCTACGGGTTTGCCCACTTCGGCATCAACACCTTCACCAACCGCGAGTGGGGCGACGGGACGGAGGACCCGGCCTGGTTCAACCCCACCGACTTCGACGCGGACCAATGGGTCGCCGCGCTGCGGGCCGCCGGGATGCGCGGCCTGATCCTCACCGCAAAGCACCACGATGGCTTCTGCCTCTGGCCCAGCGCCCACACCGACCACTCCGTGGCCTCCAGCCCCTGGCGCGACGGACAGGGCGATGTCGTCGCCGAGGTGGCCCGGGCCTGCCGCGAGGGCCGCCTCGAGTTCGGCGTCTACCTCTCCCCGTGGGATCGCCACGCGCCCTCCTATGGCGACAGCCCGCGGTACAACGCTTACTTCCGCGCCCAACTCCGCGAGCTCCTGACGGGGTATGGCGAGCTCTTTGCCGTCTGGTTCGACGGCGCCTGCGGCGAGGGCCCCAACGGCAAACGCCAGGTCTACGACTGGGAGAGCTATTACGCCCTGGTGCGCGAGCTCCAGCCGCAGGCCGCCATCAGCATCTGCGGCCCCGACGTCCGCTGGTGCGGCAACGAGGCCGGGCACTGTCGCCCCAGCGAGTGGAGCGTCGTGCCGGCGTCGCTGCAGGATCGCGAGAAGATCGCCGAGCGGTCGCAACAGGAGGCGGACCCCGACTTCGCGCGGCGATTCGACACCCGCGACGACGACCTCGGCAGCCGTGCGCGCCTCCAGGCGGCGGACGCCGCCACCGCCGGCCCCCTACCCCTCGTCTGGTACCCGGCCGAGGTCGACACGAGCCTCCGCCCCGGCTGGTTCTACCACCCCGAGGAGGACG
>CAZPJP010000127.1:7355-11012 GCA_964586915.1 uncultured Anaerolineales bacterium | reverse complement strand
CACTGGCGACACGCCCAAGCCGTCAGCGGTGCCCAGCGCCGCCCCCTCTGCGTCCAGGAGATGGGCCATAATCGAGAAGTTCTGCGCGATTGGCCCATCCTCCACCGACCACCAGGTTTCGATCTCCACGGTCTCATGATCCGAGACCACATAAGCGCCCAGGAACCCCACGGGCCCTTCGAGCCTGCACGCCGGCTGCGAGGTCACCGACCCCACGGGCTCGCAGCGCTCTGTGGAAGCCATCCCCGCCGGGCCTGACACTGCAGACACACGGCGAACGTTCTCTATGCCCGGTGAACGGAGCACGTCCGCGCCGGTCTCTGCCCCATCGATCGTCCCGGGATCGAGCTCGTAGAGTGCAAAGGGGTGTGACGTGTGTCGATTGACGAAGGAGAGCGAGGCCGGCGCCAGGTGGCGTGAGATAAACTTGTCGCGAGGAGCCGGCGGGCGGGCCAATAGCCACGAGGCCAGTGGCTGCGGGGCGACCAGCCCCGGGAACTGGCGGCCCTGTTCTGCCAGTAACCCATAGCTCAGCGCGTAGATTCCCGCGGTTCTGCCGCCATCAGGATAGTGCCAGGCCGCGGTGCAATCGAAGCTCACCGCTCTCCTCTCCTGTTGTCCAAGTCCGGCCTCAAGCTCGTCCTCGTCGAGGGGGAGCGCTGGCGCGCCGCATTGGGCGACCCACCGCACCGGAAGGGGATCCACGTCGAAGACCAAGATGCTATAACCGATATCGTCGACCGGTGTCTGGTGACGAAACCACTCGTACGCATAGGGATCGGCGATGCCGATGCCCTGCAGCTCGGAGGCCCCCACGACGTACCGACCTGCGGCGGGACGCAGCTCCGTCTCAGGCGGCGCCACCTGCGTCGTTGGATGGTCGGCGAGATAAGCGCCCACCTCACGACCTGACTGCCCCCAGTCCAAGTTGGAATCGACTAGGTATCGATATCCTTCCCGCGGTCCCCCAACTAACACGTTGAAGAAAGCGAGTTGATTGGGGTGGATGCGCGTCACGACGACGATGCTCCAGGCTGCCAGGAGCGCGACAAGCCATCGCCACACCCCGCGCCGGGAGCGCCACCACAGCATCAAGCCACCCCCGCCGATCAGATGTAAGAATGGATGGACGGGTAGGAGATGGCGATATCCGATATCCATCCCCTCCGCCATGGCCACGCCCGCGTAGACGATCGGAAAGAAGGCGAGAAGCGCTAACGCTCCCCACCTCTCCCTGCGGGCAAGCAATAGGAGGCCGCTCCCAATCCAGGTGATGAGCAACGGGACCGGGTTCTTGATCAGGAATGCCACCGGGAAGTACCACCATCGAGGTTGGTAGAGCCGTTGACCGAGCGCGAAGTAGCGGGAGGCATACCCGGTCAGGTAGAGCCCGCTTTCCCAATACGCGGGCGCGGGCACGGGCAATCCAAGGCCTTCAGCCCGACCCCACTGAAAGCCGTAGGCGGTCCACAGTGTGAGGCCGCCCAGAAGCACAGCTGCGCCCACCTGTCCTGTCTTTCGCCGGCGCGACGGCGGTTCGGCGCGGGCCACGCCAGCCGTGGCGAGGACCGCCACGCATCCGGCCCAGATCGGCGCCGAGAGCTTGGTCAGGAACGTCGCGCCCAGCAGGAGCCCCAAGCCGAGCGCCCAACGCCAACGTCCCGAGCGCATCCAGCGCCACGTCGCATAGAGTGTAGCCGTGCCAAAGAGGGTGATGCCGACGTCGGTGGTCGCGAGGGGCCCGTGTGCCAGGAGCGTCGGATCGAAGACCAGGAGGCCTACAGCCAGGAGTCCCGCCAGACCTCCAAAGAGTTCCGTTCCCCAGCGGGCAACGAGGGCGGCCAAAAGGATCGTCATCCAGATCACGGGCAGGCGGCTGACCACCATCACCCAATTCAGCTTCGGCAGCACATCGACGAAGGCCTGGGCGAAGACATCATAGTAGTCGGGCCAGCCGTCCAGCTGGGCAATCGGGATCTCCGGGGCGCGCAGGACAACGAGGGCGGCCTCCAGAACAGGCATCAGGGGTGGATACCCACGTTGCGCCACCATCTCGAGGGCCTCCGGCCCGGACTTGAGGAGAGCATACCCGCCGGCGACGTGCGCGGGCTCATCGGCGGTGTAGGTCAGCGCTTGTGCGCTCGACAGCAACAGCCCAAAAAGCACGCATAGGAGCAGAACGACCGCGCCCTGCTGGCACCAGCGCGGCGTTGTTGAAGACGTCGCTTTAGGTTTGCATATCGTACGCACGCAATCACTATAACATGTTCTGAGCGCAGGACATGCTAGCCAGGCATTGCCTGAGGCGGGAGGCGACGGCCAACCCAGGCGAATCTCGGATGATGCTCGCGGTCGCACGAAGGGACTCAGCGCATGCGCATTAAGCTGAGGCGCAACCGAGCGACTGCGTGGCTGTATGGATCGCGGGCGTCTCGTCCGCACGCGCCGATCTCAGAGTTAACCGGGTCAAACTTGACACATCGTCGGGCGGCGATAGTGTATGAGCTGTTGACACTAACCGGGTCGACCGGTTTACGCGATGACTGCGGCCTAATAGCTCACAAGGAGAATTGTTCTTGTACTTGCCGGACAGAGTCCTCGACAGCCCTCGGCGTCTCGTGATGCCTCTCGTGGGACAGCCAGGTGTCAAGCTCACGGGCTCGACCCTATGGCAGAACGAGAGCAACGCTGAGCTCCAGTATCGCACGATCAGGGCCCTCTACGACCACATTCAGCCTGACGGTGTCTTTACCTTGATGGACCTTTCCGTCGAAGCCGGGGCGGTGGGCCTTCCCGTCGTCTTTCCGCTGAACGAGCCGCCGACCGTAACGGGTCATCCCGTGGCGTCCGGCGAGGACCTGAAGCGCTTGCGCGCTGTCAACCCGCGCTTCGACGGTCGTGTCCACACCTACGTCGAGACGATGCGCCGTATTGCGGAGGATGCGTCGGTCAGTGTACCCAAGGGCGCCTACGTCGCCGGGCCCTTCGCCCTCGCCGGGCTGATGATGGGCGCAACTGAGATTGCGATGGCAACCCTTACCGACCCCGACCTGGTCCACGAGGTCCTGGGCTTCGCCACGGACGTGATCGCGCGCTACGCCGCCATGTTGCGGGAGGCCGGGGCGGACATGATCGCGATGCTGGAGCCCACTGCCGTCATACTCTCGCCCCACGCCTTCGAGACCTTCTCGGGGACCTACATCCGCAAGCTGGTGCAGGCCGTGGATACCAACTGGATCCTGCATATCTGCGGCAACACCACGCATCTGATCGACCAGATGTGTGCGTTGAGCGTTCAGGGCCTGAGCCTCGACGCTGACGTCGACCTCCCGCGGATCGCGCCGCAGGTGCCGGAGAGCGTCGTGATCCTCGGCAACGTCGACCCGGTCCACGTCATTGCCCGGGGAACGCCCGAGCGCGTGCGATCGTCGACCTTGGAGCTGCTCGATGCCATGGACGGTGTGCCCAACTTCGTCTTGAGCACCGGATGTGATGTCCCATACGAGGCGCCGCTGGAGAACATCACCGCTCTTGTGGACATCGCCAAACGTCATCGTCCTTACGCGGGAGCGAGCGACAGCTAGACTGGGGGCTTGATCTATGACAGAGCTGCGACGCATCAACCTGGCCTTTATCGGCAGCGGGAGCTGGGCCCGT
>CAZPJP010000127.1:0-7255 GCA_964586915.1 uncultured Anaerolineales bacterium | reverse complement strand
TGAGCGAGCTGGTCACCGTGCCCAACGTGCTCGCCTTCAACCGTCGCTACGTTCCACTCAACAACACCTTCAAGGTGCTCGTCGATGAGACGCCGGGCATCTACTTCGTGGAGGGGCACTTCTTCCGGCACGAGCGCCATGACGAGACCTTTATGATCGGGACGGGCATCCACTGGATCAACTTCATGGAATACCTCTTCGGGACGATCCGGCAGGCAGAAGTCGACCGGTTTCCCAACCCCGACAATGCGACGTGGAACCGCGTTGCCCGCCTCACGTTTGACGGGGGCCTCAAGGGGGTACTCAAGGTCTTTCCCTGCTCAGGGACGCAGGCAGAGCGCATCGAGGTGCACAGCAGCGCCCGGTCGCTCTATCTCGACGGACCGCTATGGGAGCAGCCCGGGCGCATCACGATCGATGCCGGGCCCACCCAGGAGATCATCGATCCCGAAACCAAGACACCCCTGTCTGAGATCGTGCGCCTCGGCATCGTCGGCGAGTACGTCGAGTTCCTCGCAGAGGCCTGCCGCGACCGCCCGACGCGCTCGAACTTCCAGAACGCCGTCAACTCGATGCGGGTGGCGGAGGCGATGGAGTAGCTGTGGGCTTTCAGCTTTGACGAGAGGAGTAAGGAGCAGGGGAGTAGGACGTAGGGCTCGGCGGTGCCAAGGAGCTCCACGCGAGCGTTTTGAGACATTGAAGCCTATTCCAGACTCCCTTACTTCCTACTCCGTCGTCGTACGGAGGCGCATATGATCACCAAGACTATCAGCCGTTCCACCGACGTCGCTGACGCCCGCGCCCGGTTCCTCGACCAGATCCAGGCCTGGGCCTATGAGTGCGTCGACAAGTATGGCGACGCGGCGCCGACCGATGTGCACGATCAGGCGACCTACACGACGGGGTGGGCGCCCTACATCGAGGCCCGCGGCGACGCTCGCCTGCCCTCCTTCCTGAAGAGGCTCCGCGATGAGATCCGCGAGCATTTCGTCACGACCGGCCAGTGGCATCATGGATACTGGCGAGAGCAGGAGGCCCATCACGGGACGGAGCACTTCGAGCTCTTTCTGGGCACTCTGAACGGCCTCGACCCCGCAGGCGGAGAGACGAACGCCCAGCTCCTCGACGCCGCCGAGCATATTGGTAACTGGGTGCCGGGGATCCCGCCCTGGTTCGACACGACGTCGGGGCTCTTTCGGTCGATGTACCTCGGCACTCGAATCGTCCAGGCTCAACCGGGCATGGAGCTTAACATCCCCGACCACCTGCGGTTTGTCAACCTCTGCCTGCTTGCCTATCGGATCTCCGAGGATGACCGGTACCGCGCCTTTGCCGACGCTTACGCATTCCAGTGGGTCGAGGCCATTTTGAGCGACCCACGCGTCCCCCTCGGCTTGCTGCCGTCGGGGCCCGTCTATGAGCTGCGGGGCGAAGCCGAGGCTGCTTATCGAGACTTCGCAGGGATGGCCGGGCATCTCGATGACGACGTAGATCGCACCGAGAACTTGTTGGCGTCGAACGGCATCGGCGCGATGCTCTCGCTCTGGCAGATCACGAAGCGTGAGGATTACGTCTCCGCTGTAGAGCGGCTGCTCGACGTCCTGTCGACCCAGTTGAGCGACCCCGATGCGGGCCCGGCGGCCGACGCGATCCGTAGCTACCGGCGCCTCACCGGGCGCCGCCGCTATGACGAGGCCGTCCAGGACGCCTGGGAGCAAGCCGTTGCCGACGTCGATCCTTTTGGCATCGAAGTCCTGGGCATCGATCCCCATGTTCAGCGTCCGTCGCGCCCGCACGGTATCGGAAAGCGCGTGGATATGCCGACCTGGTATGAGGATGGTCGACCCCGCCGTCACAATCCGATCCTGCTCTCGGTCGTCGCCGAGATTCGCTGGGACTTTGCCCTCGCGGTGTGCGCGCTCGACCTCGCGCGCACTTATTTCGAGCTGGCGCGGGAGACCTTGGCCGACGGTCGTCACCACGGGTGCGCCGCGAACACCGTCAGTGCCGTAGCGCGTGGCCACGGGCGGGACAATCACGCCGGGATGGTCACCGCCGTCGTGGGCAAGCTGAGCGAGCGCGACTTCGCAGGCTAGCACACGCACAGTTCGCGGTCGAAGCACGACAACGCACGGTGGCGCATAGGCGTCGCTGTCGGTTGGAGGGACCCCGCTGCTCCAAACCCGGGCACGGCAACAAGCGCTGGGCGGTTGATCGCGTGTATGTCCAGTGCTGCAAAACTGCACGAGCGAAAGCCGTTTCGCACGCGAAAGTCGTTTCGCACGCGAAAGTCGTTTCGCACGCGAAAGTCGTTTCGCACGCGAAAGCCGTTTCGCACGGGCGTATATGACGCGATGCCGAGTCTCTGGTATAATGCTGAACGGTGTCCTGGGCGCGTATCGCTTTCTACGCTTGTGACGTCACAGACCGTAGCGCCACCTGCCGCACGGCATTTGCCGCACAGCGGACGCCGTTCGATTGTATGATCTGAAAGGTATTCTATGACGCTAACGCTATTCGGCAGCGCATGATCAGCCTGAGAGGAGATTTCCGTTGCTTCCCTGGCTAGGTCGGTATCTCACGCAAGTTTACGGACCCTTCCGGCTATTCACCTCCTATCTCTTTCTTGCCGGCATCGGTACCGCCATCGCTGCTGTGGGCACCTGGGCCCTCTTGCCGAAGCTTTGGAATGGCTTGCCCCGGGATCATGGGCGCGTCCATGCTGTCGCAGCAGAACAGGCAAAGGGTAAGCCGGTCGGCGCGGGTGCCGTCTTTATACCGGTCTTTGCGATTGCGTCGCTTTTGGTCGTTCCATTCGACTGGCGCATTGCCGGCGCGATAGGCGCCGTGCTCCTGTCTATGGTCGAGGGGTATATGGACGACCGGAGCCCCGGCTGGAGCGAGTACACGCTTGGCGCGATGGACTTGGTTGTGTCCCTGGTGGGCGCGATCACCCTGTGCCAGTTCCAACACTATCAGATCTGGCTGCCGCTGATCAAGAACGCGATCATCATCCCACCCTGGGTCTTCATCCCTCTGGCCACGCTCGTGCTCTGGCTGATGATCAACGCCACCAACTGCACCGACGGGGTTGACGGCCTCTCCGCCAGCCTGTCGATTCTCGCCTTTATCTATCTCGGCGGCATCCTCTATGGCGTCGTCGGTCACCGTGAGATCTCCAGCTACCTTCTGGTGCCCCACTATGCTGACGGGGCGAATTGGGCGCTGATGGCCTTTATTATGGTCGGCTGTTTGGCCGGGTACCTCTGGCATAACAGCCTGCCCAGCGCCGTCCTGATGGGCGACGCAGGCTCGCGACCGATGGGCCTCTTGCTCGGACTGCTGGTGATGGCTTCGGGGAACCCCTTTTTGATTTTCGTCGTGACGGGCGTTGTGCTGGTCAACGGGGCAACCGGATTGCTCAAGGTGGCTCTGCTGCGTTTTTTCCGGATCAGCATCTTCAAGACGATCCGGTATCCTCTGCACGACCACGTCCGGCACACGCTGGGATGGTCGAACACCCAGGTTCTGGTCCGCTTCGTGCTGCTCCAGGCTGTGGGTACACCTATCTTGCTCGTCCTTCTCTTCAAGGTCAGATAACCGCCGCGAGGTGTCAGCGATGCGAAAGAGGAAAGCTCCCCCGGAAAAGATTGTGATCATCGGCGCCGGGATGGCGGGCCTCACCGCCGCCGCGTACCTCGCTAAGGCGGGGCATCAGGTCACGGTCTTCGAGCAGTTTGAGGAGATTGGCGGTGTGACGGCAACGCTTCGTGAGGACGGCTTTGGTTGGGATCTCGGCCCGTTGCTCCTCGAAGGGTTCGCGCCCGATGAACGCGGAGGGCGCATCCTGAAAGAGCTCAACATCGCCGACAAGGTGCCCCTCGAGATGGGGGATCGCGCCTACGTCTTCCCCGATTTTGACCTGCGGAAGCCCGAGACGTACGAGGGTCCCCACTGGCGCCGTGACGCCCTAAAGCAACTCTTTCCCGCCGAACGGGAGGGGATCGACCGCTACTACCGGTTCTATAACCGGGTGCTCAACTTGGTGACGCTCAATACCCGTGCCGACCTGGCCCCGGGCGTGATTAAACCCCTTCTCAAGCTCCCGCTATGGTATCTCTACCGCGGGGTTCAGAGTAAGGAGAGCTGGTCGGCCGGCAAGCTGATGGAGACCTTCTTCGTCGATCCGCGTCTGAAAGCGGTTTTTACGTCGATCCTGGCCGATTTTGTCGTGCGCCCCAGCCAGTTCCCGGCCCTGGGCATTCCCCTGCTGAACGTCGAGAACAGCTTCGACCAGCGCATTCCCCGCCGCCTCTCCGCCGCAGGCAAGCGTCCGAGCTATCATTTCGTGGTGGACGGAACCTCGACGCTGGTCGAGGCCGTCGCCGCCGTCCTGCGGGAGAACGGCGGGCGTATCTACACCGGCGCAGCGGTGGAGAAGATTCGTATCGACGCCGACCGCGTGACGGGCGTCGAGCTGATCGGCGGTCATACCGAGCCCGCCGACGTTGTCATCGCCACAGGCGGCGCGAAGGAGACGTTCTTCTATATGGTCGGGCGTGAGTATCTCACGACCGGGTTCGCCTATCTGGTGGACGAGCTGCCGCTGATGGAGTCGGTGCTGATGGTTCATCTCGGGGTGGATTTCGATCCGCGCCCCTACCAACCGGGCCCGCTCGCCTACTACTACGGGACGTATGACATCGAGGGCGGCGTCGCGCGTTGCCTTCGCGGCGACTATCATGAGGGCAAGGATGGCTTCTTGATCTATATCCCGAGCCTGCACTCTCCGAAGATGGCCCCCGCGAACCAGCACGCCCTGACCATCTACACCATCGCCCCCAACGAGCTACGGGAGGGCACGTGGCTGAGCCGGCGTCGCGAACTCGCCGGCAAGTTGGTGGCTCAGGCTGAGAAGATCATCCCTGGCCTCCGCTCGCACACCAAGTCCCAGGTCATCCTGACCCCGGAGGACTTCCGCAGCCGCACGCATCAGCGACACCACGCCTTTGGGGGGCGGTCACCGGTGATGGACTATGATGGGCCAGGCTACGAGACGCCGATCCAGGGTCTCTGGTTTATCGGATCCCAGAGCAAGAGCGGCGGCGGGGTGCAGAACGTGATGGTGGGGGCGCGCGACGCAGTTCGTATGATCCGCGAGCGGTTGAGACGACGGTAGGCAACCGTTTCCGAACGCCGGCGGTTTAGACGCCGGTCTTGCACATGATGACGCCGAAACGACAGCCACGAAAGGAATGAATGCCCGATGCGTATGACCAAGCTCTTCAGCAACACCCTCCGCGAGGCTCCCTCCGAGGCCCAGGTCACCAGCCACCAGCTCCTCCTACGCGCCGGCTTTATCCGTCAACACGCTGCGGGCATCTTCAGCGCGCTGCCCCTGGGCTATAAGGCGTTTACACGGATCGAGGGGATCGTTCGCGAGGAGATGGAGGCGATCGGCGGTCAAGAGATCAAGATGCCCGTCGTCAATCCCGCGGAGCTCTGGCAGGAGACCGGTCGCTGGTACGATATCGGCTCCGAGTTAGGTCGCTTCGCAGATCGCACCGACCGCGACATGGTCCTCGCGATGACCCACGAGGAGGCCGTCGCCGACCTGGTGCGCCAGGAGATCCAGTCCTATCGCCAGCTCCCGTCCCTGGTCTTTCACATCCAGACCAAATGGCGCGACGATCCCCGTCCCCGCGCCGGCCTCATCCGGGTCCGGGAGTTCACGATGAAGGACAGCTACAGCCTCGACGCCGACGAGGCCGGGCTCGACCGGCAGTATTGGGCTCATTATCAGGCCTATTTCAACATCTTTCACCGCTGTGGCCTGTCGCCGATTGCGGTGGGCTCCGATACGGGGATGATGGGTGGCAGTATGGCGCACGAGTTTATGGTGTTGACGCCCATCGGGGAGGACACGCTGCTGCTCTGTGACGCGTGCGGACACGCGGCTAACCGGCAGATCGCCGGCTTCCGCAAGCCACCGGCGCCCGAAGAGGCGCCGCGGCCCGTTGAGAAGGTGGGCACGCCGGGCGTCACCACGATTGAGGACCTCACGGCCTTTCTCGATGTTTCGCCATCCAAGTGCGCCAAGGCGGTCTTTATGATCGCGACGCGCAACGAGGAGGGGGAGGATGTCGAGCGTTTCGTTTTCGCCGTGGTGCGCGGGGACATGGCGCTTAACGAGACCAAGCTGGCCAATGCTATCAAGGCTAAGGAGTTGCGCCCCGCCACCGATGCCGAGATCCGCGCCGCGGGCGCCGAGCCCGGCTACGGCTCGCCCATCGGCGCGCTGCGCCGAGCCGTCGTCGTGGTCGACGACGCCGTCGCCGCTGCTACCAACCTGGTGGCGGGCGCCAACGAGCCCGGCTACCACCTGCTGAACGTCAACGTCGGGCGGGAGTTCGAGCCCGACGTGGTGACCGACATCGCTGCCGCCCAGGAGGGGGACGCTTGCCCTGAGTGTGGTGCGCCGATGCGGGCGGAGCGCGGGATCGAGGTGGGCAATATCTTCAAACTCGGCACGCGCTACAGTGAAGCGATGGGCGCTACCTTCGCCGACGAGGAGGGCGAGGAGCACCCCGTCGTCATGGGCTCCTACGGCATTGGCATCGGTCGCCTGCTGGCTGCCATCGCCGAGACCCACAACGATGACTACGGGCTGATCTGGCCTGTGACCGTCGCGCCCTTACCTGTGCACCTCATCACCCTGGGGCCTGAGGGAAGTGAGGCCCAGCGCGTGGCCGATGGGCTCTACAACGAGCTCCAGTCCAGCGGCGTCGAGGTGCTCTACGACGACCGCGACCGGAGCCCCGGCATCAAGTTCAACGACGCCGATCTGATCGGGCTCCCCATTCGCCTCACCGTCGCCCGCCGCGGCTTGGCAGAGGATGCCGTCGAGCTCAAACTGCGCACCGAGACGGAACGCCAGCTCATCCCTCTAGCCGACGCCGTCGCCGCCGTCCAAGCGGAAATCGACAGGCTTCGCGCCGAGGTCGAGGCGACGGCGGTGGCGGTGGAGTTCAGGAGTTGAGGAAGCTCTCAGCCAGGAGTAAGAAGTAAGGGAGTAGGGAGTAGACGACGGCTTGCACCCAGCGAGGGTGTTTAGTCCTTACTACCTACTCCCCTACTTCTGTTGCTGAAAGCCGAA
Organism: uncultured Anaerolineales bacterium; assembly: GCA_964586915.1. Classification (GTDB taxonomy): domain Bacteria; phylum Chloroflexota; class Anaerolineae; order B4-G1; family SLSP01; genus PWVB01. The sequence continues at coordinate 99 of CAZPJP010000127.1, read as the reverse complement.
AGCCATCGTTAACTACACACTAAAGGAGGCACACAAGATGGACGCCCTAGAAGCCCTATTCACCCGCAGAAGCATTCGCAAGTACACCGATGAGCCCGT
>CAZPJP010000126.1:0-11087 GCA_964586915.1 uncultured Anaerolineales bacterium | reverse complement strand
TGGGATCAGGCCTGGAGCGGATCTGACAACACTGAAGATACACTCTTTGTCAGCGCCGATGAAGCTGCGGTGCGAGGCGGGAGATCCTTCACGTCCCCACGTGGTGGGGCTTGTTCAGGATGACAGGAAGGAGGGTCGTGGCGGCCCGGCCCGCGCTATTGCGCGCCGACGCGCAGTTCCGGGCGTGACAAGGCGCAGGCAGGCACAAGGCGCAGGGGGGCAGGCACAAGGCCTGCCCCTACGAACCGGTGCGGGTCGGGCCCGTCGACATCACTGGATGACGGAACAGCAGGCGCTGGACACAGGTGCGATGGCCCTACTCCCCCCAGCGGAGCACCAGCCGCCCTTCCGGAGTCTCCTCAACGCGCGTGCCGAGCTTCCGGCTCTCGCGATCCAGGGTTTTGGCCAGCCAGCGCGTCTCCTCCGCCGAAGCGCGTTGTAGCCGGAAGCGGTGGATGCGCATCGGCGTCATCTCAAAGGAGACCAGCGCGCCGGACGCGTCCAAGGTGGGGAAGTACATCAGGGTGAGGTCGGCGCGAAAACGCTCGAGGCCCTCGATCCCCTCGTAGTCGTTGAGGAAGTCGCCCGCGCCGTAGAGGATGGGTCGGTCTTTGTAGACCTCAACACCCTTGGGGTGGTGCGAGGAGTGACCGTGGACGATGTCGGCGGCCCCGGCGTCGATCAACCAATGCGCGAAGTCCTGCTCCGATGCCGACACCGGATAGTCCCAGTTCCCGCCCCAATGCAGCGAAACGACCACCCGATCGCCAGCACGGCGGTGAGTTGCGACATCGTCGCTGATCCGTTGTGCGCTATCGTGGCTGAGATCGGGGAGCGTGTTGACCCCCGCTTGGTCTTCGCCAGCGCGCCACGCCAGCGGCACCCCCGCGCTGGGGAAGCCGTAGGAAAAGACGAGAATCCGGCCCGCGTCGGTCTCGACCACCGCAGGCGCAGCAGCCTCCGCCCGATCCAGACCGGCGCCGGTCGTGCGCAGGTCCGCCGCCTGCAACACCGTCAGCGTTTCCCGGAGCCCGGCATGACCCCAGTCCAGTACATGGTTATTGCCCAGGACGCAGACGTCGATGCCGGCAGCGGTGAGCACCTCCACATTCTCCGGGTGCATCCGGTAGTGGATGCCCTTCTCGCGCCGCCAGTCGTCGCTCGTGGTGACGGCGGTCTCGAGGTTGATGATCCGGGCGTCGGGTCGGACCTGTGCTAGCTCGTCCAGCGCGTCGCCCCAGACGTAGTCATCCGGAACCTCGGAAGGGATCGGGCCATGCGCCGCCTCGGCCAGCTGGACGTACCTCTCGGCGCTCTTGACGTAGGACTCGTGCAACTCGGGGTCCACCGAGTGCGGCAGGATCTGGTCGATCCCGCGCCCGGTCATCACGTCCCCGGTCAGGAAGAGCGTAAGGGTCCGCTGGGGCTCTGGCGTCTGGGCCCTATCTTCGGGCTCAAGGCTCGGAACGTCGGTGCCTTCGCCCGCAGCGCTCCCCAACGGCGCAGGGGAAGCATCCTTTGAGCGTGCGCAGGCTGATACAGTTAGCATCAAAGTACCGAAGAGAACCCACACAAACGGCCTACTCAGAACGCTCATCGCCACCTTCCAAAGACGTCGGTCTACTCAGCCCTGCTTCAGAGTCGCGCCTGCGGATAGCGCAATCGCCATCCTTTCACTCACCCATACTAACACAAACTATGATCTTCACTCAAGCGCGATGATCCCACGGATTCATCATTGCGCGCCAGAATTGAGGGGCACGTGACAGCTCCCGCGTCGCGAGTCAACTTTCTCCAGGATGCTCTGTGGCGTGGTGCCGGCGCGCACTGACATAGGCGGGGGGAGTGCGGCGCATTATGAGCCCTGGGACTCGCAGGCACTTTCTGTGGGTTGAAGGCGGATTCCTCAGCACTCCCCCGGGAGGCCTTCGCCACCGGAACAGCGTCACAGCTTACTGTCAACAACACGGTGGATGGCCCCCTATCGTGGTGACTGAGGGCCATCCTCCCCATATTGGCCTGCGGCGTGCAGCAGGGTCACGTCTTGTACATGCTCACAGACAGATCTCGTCCCTATCGGCCGCTCTCACCGGAAGACCTCCGCCAGGCCCCGGATGAAGGCACCCGGATAGCCCCCCGCGTGCCCGAGACCTTCGATGATTGTCATGTCCAGATCCAGCCCCTGGTAGTTGCGGCTCTCCAGCACGTCATTGAGCTCAATCAGACCCGATACCATCCGCGGCTCGGTCCAGCCCCAGTCCTCGTCCTCCGGGTCATACTGGGCTGCGGACAGGAAGAGCTGCACCGGGAGTTTGGGGTTGGCAGGGTTCTGCGAGGCGAAGTACGCCTCCTCCAGCTCGAAGATCAACCGCCGCTCGCCGTCCCAACTCGGATGGTACCATAGCGCTGGGCTCATCACTATGTAGCGATCGAAGGTATCGGTGGCTGTGAAGAGCGTGTAGAGAGCGAACACGCCGCCGTACGAGTGGCCCGCGAGCGTGCGGTCCGTCTTGTCAGTGAGGTAATTGGTGTCGATGTAGGGTATCAGCTCCTCCTGGAGAAAGGTCAGGAACTCAGCGCCACCGTTCCCGGGTAACATGTCCCATGCGCGGAGTCCAAAGATCACGTTGTCATCGTCAGTATCGTAGCCGATGCCGACGATGATCATCTTCCCGGCCTCACCACCGAAGATCAGCTGACCGGCAGCGTGTGCATTCGATGGGAAGTGCCAATTGCCGTCCAGCGAGTAGACAACGGGGTACTTTGGCGGAGTATCCGTCCCATAGCCTGGAGGGAGCCAGACATAGATCCGGTAGTCCAGACCCGTATTCTCGGAATGGAGGACGTGCATCTCAGCATTGAGGAGCGTCACCGGTTCGGGAGGGGTAGGATCAACCGGAATCTGGACCTGCGCCACCTGGCGCACTGCCGGCACCTCCATCATTCGCTGTACTCCCGTGAGGTCACCGGCGGTGACTGATGAGTATCCAGTCAGCAGGACTACTGACAGCAGAAGGACACCTGAAAGCACTCTCAGGGTTTTCATGGCATTCTCCTTATGTGAATTGAGGCAGAATCACTGCGAAGTCCGTCAACGACACTGTCTTTCCATCAGCACCTCCTTGCTGGCGGGGACCGGTCGCCTATGAGACAATGATCGCCACGTCTCCCGCGCTCATCTTCGTATCCATCGTCGCAGGGCCGCGTGAACAGATCGTGAAAAGCATCGCTTGGGCAGCATTTCGTGGGATTCCCTTGAATTCGTATGGTGTCTTGATCTATAATTGGGGTAGCGGGCGAAGGAGAGCGAAATGCGGCGCCTGGAGATCTCACTGTTGGGCACCTTCACCGTCGAGCTGGACGGCGAGCGGATCACCGATTTCGGCTACGACAAGGTGCGCGCGCTCTTGGCTTACCTGTCCGTCGAAGGCCGCCAACCTCAGCGGCGCGACACGCTAGTCGGCCTCCTCTGGCCCGAGCAGTCGCAGTCTCAGGCGCTAACCAGCCTCCGGACCGCCCTCTACCGCCTTCGCGGCGTGCTCGGAGACCGCGATGCTGGCCCACCCTTCCTTCTCGTCGCGCGCGACAGCCTCCAGCTCAATCCCGATGCCGTTATCGAGGTGGACGCCACGCGCTTTGCTGACCTCGCCTCAGAAAGCCGGCACCATGGGCACGACCTGGGCCACGACTGTCCGGAGTGTGTGCGCGCTATGACCGTGGCCATGGCCCTCTATTACGGTGACTTCCTGCCCGGCTTCGCCCTCGAAAGCGCTCCCTTCGAAGAGTGGTCGATGTTGGAGCGAGAGACGCTCCACGGGCAGGCACTCGACCTGCTCGACAGGCTTGCCGTGCACCACGAGGTGCAGGGCGCGTTCGATCAGGTTCTGATCCACGCTCAGCGCGAAATCCAGCTGGAACCCTGGCGCGAGCGCGCCCACCGCCAGGCAATGCGCGCTTTGGCCTTCAGCGGACAGCGTGCCGCCGCCGTTGCCCAATTCGAGATCTGCTGCGAGGTGCTCAGTCGCGAGCTCGGTGTCGAACCAGAACCGGTCACCGTTGCGCTCTACGAAAAGCTTCTGAGCAGCGAACCCTTGCTCCCACCAACGGCGCGTGACCTCGTCATTGAACGTGAGTGGCGCCGGGTTGGCCCCTGCCCCTATCGCGGACTGTCCGCCTTCCGCGAGGCAGACGCAGCGCACTTCTTCGGGCGTGATGAGTTTGTCAACCGGCTGTTTCACGCTATCGATACGCCGCCGCACGTGGCCGTGGTCGTGGGTCCATCGGGGTCTGGGAAGTCATCGGTCGTCTTCGCCGGCCTACTCCCACGGCTGCGGGATCAGGGAGGCTGGGCGATTACCAGTTTGCGTCCCGGTCGGGAGCCGTTCGAGGCATTGGCAGGCGCTTTCGCCCCCCGGCTCGCGCCACATTCCGACGCTGCCGAACGTGTGGTCCAGACGCGGGAATTAGCGCGGATGCTTGAGAGCGGCGAGGTCAGCTTAACCGATCTGGTCGCGCATTGGCGCGAACGGGAGGAAGATGCCGTCCAAGTGCTGCTAGTGGTGGACCAACTCGAGGAACTCTACACCCTCTGCCCCGATACCGACACCCGCGTACGCTTCATCGACACGCTGTGGGATGCGGTGACGGTCACCCAGACCATCGATGAAGACCGAGGTCCGGTGGCCCTGGTCCTGGCCTTGCGCGCGGACTTTATGGGCCAGGCGCTGGCCCATCGCCCGTTCGCCGATGCACTCCAGACGATGGCGCAAATGCTGGGCCCGATGACACGTGAGGAGCTTCGGGAGGCGATCGAGAAGCCCGCTGCAGCGCAGGGGACGGTCTTTGAGGCGGGGCTCGTCGACAGGTTACTGGACGACGTGGGTGGACAGGGCGGCAGCCTCCCGCTGCTCGAGTTCGCACTGACGCGTTTGTGGCACCGTCTGGACCGGGGCTGGCTAACCCACGCTGCGTATAAAGCCATTGGCCAGGTTCACGGCGCCCTCACCCGTTATGCGCAGGAGGTGTACGAGGCTCTGTCGGAGACAGATCGCGCGTTATGCCGCCGGATCTTCACACAACTCGTGCAGCCGGGAGAGGGCACGGAGGATACTCGGCGCCTGGCGACACGTGCCGAGGTGGGGGATGAGGCATGGACCCTCGTCCAGCACTTGGCCGATCGGCGGCTGGTGGTCACCGGGCGCGATGTGTTGACCGGCGACGAGACGGCGGAGGTTGCACACGAGGCCCTGATCCAGCACTGGGACCAGTTGCAGGCCTGGATGGCCGAGGATCGCGCTTTCCGCACCTGGCAGGAGCGCCTGCGGATCTCGGTGCGCACCTGGGAGGCCAGCGACCGCGACGAGGGTGCCTTTCTCCGCGGCGTGCCCCTGGCGGAGGCGGAGGAATGGCTCGCAACCCGGGCCCAGGACTTCAGTCAGGCTGAGCACATCTTCGTCGAAGAATCGGTTGCGTTGCGTGAGCGCCGCGCGGCCGAGCGGGAGGCACGGCTAGAAAGAGAACGCGCCGCCGCCCGGCAGCTGGCTGAGGCCCACGAGCAAGCTCTGCACCAGGCGGCGGTTGGTCTCGCCGCGGAGGCGCGGATACAGATGCAAGGGCCCGACCAGGATCTTGCGGTGTTGTTAGCGCTAGAAGCCCTGCAGTCCTATCCTTATGCGTGGCAGGCTGAACGTGCGCTCGCTGAGGTCGCCCTTGACTGGCGCCTTGTCTGGCAGTTCTCCGGTCAAGGACCGATAGCATCGCCGGCGAAGATCTCGCCAGATGGGACGCGTTTCTTGATCGCGCACCATGATGGTGTGCTCCGAGTGTGGGATCTGCGGACGCGTGAGGAGATGCTCACCGTACAGGCCTATCAGGGAATTGCAGGGGAGCGCCACTGGGCGATATGGTCTCCTCGCGGGGATCGGATTCTCACGTGTACCCTGTGGGTTGGCGGGCCTCGCATATGGGACGCCGAAACCGGCGAGTTGCTGGTGGAGCTCCCGGTCACCGGTGGTGTTGCGGACTGGTCTCTGGATGGCACTCAGATTCTCACGTGCCCTGGTGAGCACGGAACCACGGTGACACTGTGGGATGCGCGCAGCGGGAAGCGAATCCACGTTCTGCCGAGCGATGAGAGTCGTGTGAGGTGGGCGTTCTTCTCACCGGATAGCAGATGGGTTGCCACGTCACTTTGCCAGATCTGGAACACCAAGACCGGCGACCTGATCCATACGCTGGCTGCGTGCCGCGATCTTATTACAAGCGATGACCAACCAGCGCTTGTCTGGGCACCGCGCGGATCGCGGGTTGGGACGGCTATGGGCGGTACGGTGCGCGTCTGGGATGCCGAGACCGGGGAGGAGGTCCTCACGGCGGACATCGGCTACGCCGGCGGGGCCGATCTCTGGTGGTCGCCAGAAGGCGATCGATTCCTGACCACCGGATACTCGGGAGAGGGTTCCCCCGCTGCCCTCTGGGACGCGAAGACTGGGGAGAGGCTGCATGAGCTGCCCTACTACGACGAGATGCACTTCGTGACGGACCCCTGGTCGCCGGATGGGAGGCTCATTGCCCTTATAGATGCTCAGGGCTATGTCGCCGTGTACGATGTCGCCTCCGGTCGCGAGCAGCTCAGGTTGCGGGCGAGCCACAACAATGCGCACGTCAACTGGCTCGCCGATGGCAGTAGCTTTGTCACCACGGGGATGGACGGGCGCATAAGGATCTGGCGGATATCTACGGCAGAGTTTACCACCAGCTGCTCTGAGGGAGCTATGGTGTGTAGCACGCCGGGATTTCGTACCCCGATCTGGTTGCGCGATGGCACCAAGGTCGGTCGAAACTTCACCGATGGCACGGTTAGAATCTGGGATTTGGCGTCGGGGGCGGAGGCCCTTCTCCTCCAGAAGAGGGACCAGAAGGGCACGCCAGTCGTTGTCAACTGGATGGCCCAATCCCCGGAGGGCGAGCGGATCTTGACCGGTGCCCTCAACGGCGATGTGGATATCTGGGATAGCACAACCGGGGAGCACCTGCTGTCCTTCAGAGGACACAGTCACGTTGTGCTCGGTGTGGCGTGGTCTCCAGATGGTCGACGCGCTCTGAGCTGCAGCCGCGACCGCACGGCTGTTGTGTGGGATACTGTAACCGGGGCGGCGCTGACTGAGTTCACCGGCCAGGACTTCTACTGGGGCGCCTGGTCGCCCGATGGGAAGCGCATCGTGCTCGTGGACCAGTTCAGCTTCGGCGGGCCTGTCAGAGTCTGGGACCCTTCCACCGGCGAGGCGCTCCTGACGCTGCTGCCGGACGACTTCGCCTATGGCACGCATAGCGCCGCGTGGTCACCCGACGGGGCCCGCATCGTGACCTTTAGCTTTGACGAGCTCGGCAGGCTTTGGGATGCCGACGACGGCGAGCTGCTGGCCGCCTTTCCAGCACAGCGGTACAGCATCGGCGCCGAGTGGTCTCCCTCTGGGCGCCGTTTTCTCGTCGGCGGTATCGACGGTACAGACGTCTATGATGCTGCGAGTCTAGAGGCGGTCATCGTCTATCCGGCTGACGGCGAAGCTGAGGCCCGCTGGTCACCCGACGGCAAGCATATCGCTGTGGCCTACCCGAACGGCGATCTCAAGGTCCACCTCGCCTGGGAGTCCCTCGAGGACCTCATCGCCTACGCCAAGGCCCACTGCGTCCTCCGCGATCTCACGCCCGAGGAGCGCGCCCGGTTCGGGCTACCGGCGCGGTGAGATGTCCTACGAGGACAACGAGGTCGTCCTGGAGCGCCGTGGATTGTACGCTCATCTCAAGGCTGCCTAGTGTACCGACCAACTACCTCCTTGGCAGTGCGGACCTGTGTGGCGCAGGCGGCTCGCTTGCATCCGGGTCAGCGGTCGTTGATGCCCCGGAGAAGCCGTTCCTCATCCACGTGACAACTCCTCGCCTTACGAGTACACTTGCCACAAGGGCAGCTTGTACGGCTGCGTTCCTTCGAATCTATAGGCTCGCCTGCAAGCCATCACAATGGGCAACTGAAAACCAGCAACTTTCGCGGTCCGACAAAAGGAGACCCTATGCGTGAAGAGACGCTTACTCTAGCCGACCAAACCGTTCCCATCACCTGGGTTCACACCCTGGTGATCGGCAGCGGGGCGTCGGGGCTCAACGCCGCCGTGCAGCTCCGCGCCAACGGGGTCGAGGATGTGCTCATCGTCAGCGAGGGGCTGCAGAAAGGCACCTCGATCAACACCGGCAGTGACAAGCAGACCTATTACAAGCTCTCGCTCTGCGGCGCCGAGACCGACGCGCCGGAGATTATGGCCGAGACCTACTTCGAGGGCGGCTCGATGCACGGCGACCTGGCGCTGGTGGAGGCCAGCCTCTCTGCCCGTGGTTTTCTGCACCTGGTGAACCTCGGCGTGCCCTTCCCCCGCGACGCCTACGGGCAGTTCGTGGGCTACAAGACCGACCACGATCCGCGTCAGCGCGCCACGTCGATCGGGCCGTATACCTCGCGTGAGATGTGCCGGGCGCTGATCCGGGAGGTGGAGAAGCTGGCGATTCCGGTGCGGGAGGGGCGGAATGTGGTGGAGTTGCTGGCAGCTGATAGCTGTCAGCTGTCAGCTGCCAGCTCTCAGGAAGGACCGGAAGTAGGAAGTAAGGAAGTAAGGAGTAGACCCACGGATGACGCAGCCGAGGTGGAGAACCACGTGTCCCAGGGTGCAGTTGGTGAGGGGCGACGGGCGGTGGGGGCTGTGGCGCTGGGGCCTGAGGGGGACATTGAGGTCTATGCGGCGGAGAATGTGGTCTTTGCCGTCGGGGGGCCCGGCGGGCTCTACAAGACCAGCGTCTATCCCGAGGTCCACACCGGCGCGATTGGGCTGGCGCTGATGGCTGGGGCCAAGGCGCAGAGCCTGCCCGAGTCGCAGTACGGCCTGGCCTCGATCCAATTTCGCTGGAACGTCTCGGGCACGTATATGCAGGTGGTACCCCGCTTCATCAGCACCGAGGCTGACGGCGTCAGCGATCCGCAGGAGTTCATGCGCCCCTACTTCGACAGCGTCGGCGAGATGGCCTCGATGGTCTTCCTCAAGGGCTATCAGTGGCCCTTCGACTGGCGCAAGGTACGCGGTGGCTCGTCCATCGTCGATATCCTCGTCTATATCGAGACGGTGCTCAAGGGCCGTCGCGTTTTCCTCGACTTTCGCGAGAATCCCGAGGGCTTCGCCTTCGAGGACCTGAGCGAGGAGGCCCACACCTACCTAGCGCGCTCCGATGCGTTGCTGGACACGCCCATCGCGCGTCTGGAGACAATGAATCCCGGCGCCATCGAACTCTATCTCGACCACGGCATCGACATCCGCACGGAGCCGCTGGAGGTCGCCGTCTGTGCACAGCACAACAACGGCGGGCTCGCGGCTAACCTCTGGTGGGAGTCGCTGAACGTCAAGCACCTCTTCCCCATCGGCGAGGTCAACGGCTCCCATGGCATCTACCGCCCGGGCGGGGCGGCGCTCAACGCCGGGCAGGTCGCCGGGTTCCGCGTCGCCGAGTACATCGCTAACCGCTACCAGACCTGGACGATATCGAAGTCTGAGTTCAAGGACGCCGCCACTGAGAGCGTCGCCGCTCTCCTCGGTTGGGTCGCCGCTTCTCAGGACTCACCGGGGCGCCCGTGGCGGGAGGAGCGCGAGGCCTTCCAGTCACGCATGTCCCGGGCCGGCGCTCACATTCGTTCTCTGACCGTGTTGGAAGAGGCCGTGCCCGAGGCATGGGCGCAGTGGCGCCGTCTGATTGCCCGGGGCGACCCCGAAAACTTGGGTGAGAGCCTGCGTAACCGCCAGCTCTGCTTCGCCCACGCTGTCTATCTGGAGGCGCTGAAGTTCGCGCTGGAGAGCGGCGTCGGCAGCCGGGGCTCGTCGATCATGCTCGATCCTGAGGGCGTCAAGGTTCACGAGCGGCTCGACGACCGCTGGCGCATCGTGCCGGAGGACGAAGCCTGGCGGGAGAAGGTGCTGGAGACCACCGCCGACGTCGCCGGGACCGTTGCCTGCGGTTGGGTCGACCGCCGCCCGCTGCCTCACCCTGACTCCTGGTTCGAGACGGCGTGGGCGGCGTTTCGGGATGGGGAGATTTACGGATAGCTGTCAGCTGACAGCCGTCAGCTTTCAGCCATAGATGGAGTAGGGAGTAGGAAGTAGGATAAGGACGACCACATTCGCGCGGCGCGCTGCGTGTCTCGCTTCTTTACTTCTTACTCCCTACTCCCCACTCCCCACTCCTTGTGCCCCTTTGGGGCCTCACCTCTACGCTCCTGCCACGTATTGACAAAATGTCCATAGTCAGGTATGATCGGGGTGACAACGCGAAGATAACGCGATTATGCAAACTTACTTGGATTGTTACCCTTGTTTTGTGCGCCAGGCTCTCGACGCCGCACGGATGGCGGGCGCGGACGAAGCGGCGACGCTGGAGGTCGTACAGCGCACGCTGGCGTTGCTCCAAGACGTGCCACCGGGTGCCACCCCGCCGGAGATTGGCGACCGCGTTCATCGCCTGGTGCGGGCCGTCGCCGGCGATGGCGACCCCTACCGCGCGGTGAAGGCTGAGGCCACCCGAGAGGCGCTGGCCCTCTACCCCCAGCTCAAGGCCTTGATCGCCGAGGCTTCTGACTCGCTAGAACGCGCTGTGCGCGTGGCCATCGCCGGTAATATCATCGACTTTGGTCCCGGAAACACCTACGACCTGGAGACTGCCGTGGCCGAAATCCTGGAGAGGCCCCTGGGGATTGATGACCTGGACGCCTTGCGGGACGCGTTGCAGAGCGCAACCACGCTGCTGTATTTGGGCGATAACGCCGGTGAGACGGTCTTCGACCGCGCTATGATCGAGACCTTGGAGGTCGACGTGATCTACGCGGTCAAGGGCGGCCCGATCCTTAACGACGCGACGCTCGAGGACGCCCAAGCTGCTGGCCTGGATCGGGTCGCCAGGTTGATCAGCACCGGCGTGGATGCGCCCGGCACGATTCTTGCACGGACCTCGGCCGAGTTCCAACGCACTTATGCCGAAGCGGAGATGATCATCGCGAA
>CAZPJP010000125.1:0-11102 GCA_964586915.1 uncultured Anaerolineales bacterium | reverse complement strand
CGTGTTTGACCCCATCTCGCTTCAGATGTACAACAGACGCTGATGTCTACGCGACGCGAACGTCTGATGGCCACCCTCCGCGGGGAGCCGGTGGATCGTCCGCCGGTCAGTTTCTACGAGATCGGCGGCTGGCGCCTGGACCCCGACGACCCCGATCCCTTCAACGTCTACAGCGGCCCCGGCTGGCGGGAGCTGATCCACCTGGCGGAGGAGGAGACGGACCTGATCCGCATGGTGGCCCCGGTGCGCCGCCCGGCGCCCAAGAATTGCCTGAGCGACTTTCAGACCACCGAGACCTTCCTCAAGGATGGCAGCCGGTTCACGCGCACGACGCTGAGCATCGCAGGCCGGGCACTGACCTCGCTCACGCGCCGGGATCCGGACGTGGCGACGATCTGGACCGTCGAGCATCTCCTCAAGAGCGCCGCCAACGTCGAGGCGTATCTTCAGCTCCCGGACGAGGCCTTCGCCTACGAGGTCGACATCGGGAATCTCGAGACCGCGGAGGCCAGACTGGGCGACGCCGGCATCGTGATGGTCGACGTCGCCGATCCGCTGTGCCACGCAGCGGGGCTCTTCTCGCTCGCGGATTACACGGTCCTGGCGCTCACGGCCCCGCGCCTCTTTCACCGCCTGCTGGAAAAGCATGCGAAGCACGTCTATCCGATGGTAGAGACTGTGGCACGGTCCTTTCCAGGCCACCTCTGGCGAGTTGTGGGATCCGAGTATGCCTCAGAGCCGTTTCTGCCGCCACGACTCTACGCGGCGTATGCGCTGCGCTACACCCGACCGATCGTCGAGACGATCCAACGCCACGGCGGGTTCGCCCGCATTCATTCCCACGGGCGCCTACGGGCCATTCTGCCCCACATTGCCTCGATGCAGCCGGCGGGCCTCGACCCGATCGAGCCGCCGCCGCAGGGCGACATGACCCTCGCCGAGGTCCGCCAGCAGGTCGGCGCGGAGATGGTGCTCTTTGGCAACATCGAGGCATCGGAGATCGAGCTGCTGCCGCCCGCAGCCTTCGAGGACCGCGTCCGGCAGGCGCTGGCGGACGGCACCGCCGGTGAGGGCCGCGGCTTCGTGCTGATGCCCTCCGCGTGCCCGTATGGTCGTGAGATCTCCCCTCGGGTGCTGACAAACTACGAGACCATGGTACGGTTGGCGAAGGCTTTCGCCGGTTAGCCGCAAGGAGGATATGTGCATAGCTACCAGGAACCCCCACGAGAGCTCCCCGTCATTCGTGATGTCGACGTGATTGTGGTCGGCGGTGGCCCGGCGGGGCTTGCCGCGGCGATCGCTGCAGCGCGGGCCGGGGCTTCGACGGTGCTCGTCGAGCGTTTTGGCTACCTGGGCGGGACCGCGACAGCCTCGCTGATGGCCTGCATCAACGGCTTCCGCAACCAGGTTGAACCCGACGCCACCCAGACGGTGCGTGGGATTGCCGAGGAGATCGTGCTCGAGCTCAAGGCGCTGGGCGGCCTGGGGACAAGCCCCTGTCTGGGGTCAAGCCCCTGTCTGGGGTCAAGCCCCTGTCTGGGGACAAGCCCCTATCCGCAGAAGGCGTATCCGACGGTCCCGGGCCAGCTGGCATACAGTTATGCTATCGATACAGAGGCCTTCAAGTACGTGACGCTGAGGCTCTGCGTGGAGGCAGGCGTCGATCTGATGTTCCACACCTGGTTTGCCGACACTATCGTCGACGACGATGCCGTCGACGGCATCATCGTGGAGAACAAGTCGGGACGGCAGGCGATGACCGCTGATGTGGTGGTCGACGCCACCGGCGACGGCGACGTCGCGGCGCGGGCTGGCGCGTCCTTTTGGCAGACGGTTCAGGACGAGGCGCCGCGCCTCAACGATGCGCTTATGTACCGGATCGAGTTCGGCGAGGACCGCCCGGAGGCGCCCCACGCGTGCGATTTCGGGACCCACGCCGTCGTTTGGGGGCCGAACGTGGGGCCGATCAACGGCGTCGACGCGGAGCAGCTCTCGCACGCCGAGATCGAGGCCCGGCTCAAGATTTACGAGGACTTCGCCGATAAGCAGGCGCGGCACCCGGAGCTAGCCGACGCACGCGTCGTCGAGACGCCGCCGCTCCTGGGCATCCGGCAGACCCGCTTCATCGAGGGAGAGTACAAACTGACGGCGGAGGACGCAATTGAGGGGCGCCGCTTCGACGACGTGATCGCCATTAGCTCCTGTCCCATCATCCATTACTATGGGTATCGCCGCTATCTGGAGCACGAGGGGTACGACATTCCCTACCGAACGCTGGTGCCCAAAGGCCTCGACCACCTGCTGGTGACAGGCCGATGTATCTCCAGCGAGCAGCAGCCCTACGAGTCGCACCGCGCCATGGTCCCGATGATGGCGATCGGGCAGGCGGCGGGCGTCGCCGCAGCCTTGGCCGCAAAGGCGCGCGTGCGCCCCCGCGAACTCGACATCGAGGCGCTCCAGAGGGTACTGATCGAACAGGGCGCCGAGCTGCGAAAGAGCTTCGAAACCTAGCTTACCAACGCGCCGGGACATTTCATTCATCGCGCAGCAAGGGAGAGCGGACACCTAGCCATTATAGATCCGCCCGGCGCCACATCCGCGATCCCTTGCCGACTTATACAGGAGGGCAGAGATGGCAGTGTCAAAATCGGAACGGGTGATCAGAGAGCTGCTGGAGGAAGCGAGCATTGAGGTCAACGGCGACAACCCCTGGGACCTGCAGGTCCACGACGACCGGTTCTACGACCGCGTCGTCCAGGAGGTCGAGATGGGCTTCGGCGAGGCCTATATGGATGGATGGTGGGACTGCGAGGCGATCGACGAGCTCATCACCCGGGTTTTCCTGGCCGATCTACCCAGCAAGCTCAAGGGCAACTGGAAGCTGATCTGGTATGTCCTACAAAGTCGCCTCTTCAACCTGCAGACCAAGTCGCGATCCCTTGAGGTCGCCGAGCGCCATTACGACCTGGGCAACGATCTCTACAGGGCGATGCTCGATAAGCGCCTCAACTATACCTGCGGCTATTGGAAGAACGCCGACACCCTCGACGACGCGCAGGAGGCAAAGCTGGAGCTGGTCTGCAAGAAGATCGGCCTCGAGCCCGGCATGCGGGTGCTGGAGCTGGGCTGCGGGTGGGGCAGCTTCGCTAAGTACGCCGCAGAGACCTACGACGCCCACGTCACCGGCGTCAATATCTCCAAGGAGCAGGTCAACCTGGGGCACGAGCTCTGCAAGGGACTGCCGGTGGAGCTCAAGCTCCAGGACTACCGCGACGTCGACGGCACCTACGATCGCGTCATCTCCATCGGCGTGATGGAACACGTCGGCTATAAGAACTACCGCACCTATATGAAGGTCGTGGACCGCACCCTTAAGGAGGACGGCATCGCCTTCTTTCACACCATCGGCAGCAACGTGAGCACGACGGGCGCCAACTCCTGGTCGACTAAGTATATCTTTCCCGGCGGCATGCTCCCGTCCATCGCCCAATTGGGCAAGGCGATGGAGGGGCTCTTCGTGATGGAAGACTGGCACAATATCGGCCCCCACTACGACCCGACGCTGATGGCGTGGCACGCCAACTTTGAGGCCGCCTGGCCCGAGCTGAAGAAGCACTACGACGACCGCTTCTACCGAATGTGGCGCTACTATCTGTTGAGCAGCGCCGGCGGCTTCCGGGCGCGCGCCCAGCAGCTATGGCAGGTCGTGATGACCCGCCGAGGCACGCGTCAGCCCGAGTGCCGCTTTAGCTAGCGCTGTAATGATATGATTCGAACTGAGGTCTTGATCGTCGGCGGGGGACCGGCCGGTTCTACATGCGCGTGGCAACTGCGGCGGCACGGCATCGACTGTCTGATTCTGGACAGCCGGCCGTTCCCCCGTCCCAAGCTGTGTGCCGGCTGGATCACGCCGGAGGTACTTGAGGGCCTGGAACTGAGTCCCGAGGCCTATCCCTATCCCCTGACTAGGCTCTCAAGGCTACGGCTCTCCGTTCGCGGCCTCGCTTTCAAGCTCCCGGCCCGGCAGATGGCGATCCGGCGGATCGAGTTCGACAATTGGCTCCTTGAGCGTGCCGGCGCGCCCGTGGAAACCCACCACGTGCGCGCTGTCGTGCGGCGCGATGGCGGCTACGTGGTGGATGGCGCCTACTTCGCGCGTTACCTGGTGGGCGCAGCCGGCACGCACTGCCCCGTGGCGCGCGCTCTCTTCGAGGACGCGAACCCCCGGTCCCCGGACAGCCTGATCGTGACGCAAGAGGAAGAATTCGCCTACGATGGTGATGGCGCACCCCAGGACACCTGCTACCTCTGGTTCTTCGAGCACGGCCTGCCCGGCTATGCCTGGTACGTCCCAAAGGCCGGTGGCTACGTCAACGTGGGTGTGGGCGGAAAGGCAGAGATCCTCAAGGCGAGAGGCGACAGGATTCAGCGCCACTGGGCCCTGCTCACGGCGAATCTAGCACGACTCGGGCTCGTCCGGGATCACGATTATCATCCCAAAGGACACGCCTATTACCTGCGGGAGGCGCCGCGCCAGCTTCGCGCTGGCAACGCCTTCGTCATCGGCGACGCGGCGGGCCTGGCCACCCGCGACATGGGCGAGGGTATCGCGCCGGCGATCAAGAGCGGCCTGCTCGCCGCCGACGCGATTGCCGGGGGCAGCGACGTCGAGGCAGACGAGATTCGCGCCTGGTCGCAGCCTCGCCTGATCGCGCGCCTGCTCGCCTCAGGCTATTGAGCTCCGTGGAGGGGGTCCAGCATGCTGGACCCCTACGCCCCACCCCGAGCCCTACGCCCAGCCCGAGCCCTGCGCCCTGCTGGACCCCTACGCCCTACCCGGAGCCCTACGCCCAGCCCGAGCCCTGCGCCCCAGCCGGAGCCCTGCGCTCCGCCGAACCCCTACGCCCCGGCTAGGCCCTGTGCGCCGCCGGACCCCTACGGGCAGAAGCGTGTTTGGCCTTGGGCGTGCGTAACGAATGAATTCGTTACTACGAACGCCGTGTGGCTATGGCGGGTGCCCTTGGTGAGACGTTTACACCACCTCGCCATGTGACCAGGCCGCGTCTCGTCCTTCCGGTGGGCACGGCCTCCCCTCTTCGGTGGGATCAGCAAACCCGTCCAAGGCTGGATGTGATCTATGCCCGTGTGCGCTACACTGGGGTCGCAATGGAAAGAGACAACGCGGTTTTCTCAGGATCCAGCAATCCCTTGAATGAGAGGAGTTTCGCGATGAAAAAGCAGTGGTTCTACCTGATGGCCATCGGTTTTTCCTTGATCATCTCACTGGTAGCGTGCACGCTCGTTCCTGCCGATCCCGCTGGCGCGCCACAGACGGAGGATGTCGCACCGCCGCCGACGCCGGGACCGGAACGACAGGATCCAGGTGAGTTTGTGGAAGCGTTCTATCACTGGTATCGAAGCTACGCGGGGAATGTCCTGGCCGACAAAGCCTATCACGATACGCCGATGGTCAGCGACACCTTCGCGAACGACGTCGACGCGCTGGTCGCCGGCTTTGACCGCGGCGGGTACGACCCCTTCATCTGCGCTCAGAATCCTCCAGGCGCGATCGAGGTGGAGAGCATCACGATCTCCGGCGACACCGCGGAGGTCGCGGTGAGCACCGATCTCCAGGGCCATACCTTCAAGGTTGAACTCCAGGCGATCGAGGGGAGCGAGTGGCAGATCACGGACATCAACTGCGGGTTCGAGGCACCCGAAGAGGGCGATGGCGCGCCGACGATCGAGCCCACAGAGCCCGCCTCTGGCGAAGGGCCGCGCGAGGTCGTGGCGGGATGGCCCGTTCTGATCGACGAGACCTACAACTTCATCGTGCAGTACCCTGAGGGATGGACGTACACCGACATCGACCTCGACGATCCCAACCAGCCGCCCGCCGGCAAGATGGCGCGCCTGGTGCATCTTCAGCCCGAGGACTGGGAAGAGCCCTTCATCGCTCTGCAGATGGAGGTCTACGATATGGACGACGCCGCCTTCGGGGCGGAGTTCATCCCGGGCACCGCCGAGGAAGAGATCGTCCGAGATGACGGCACGGCGTACACCAAAGTGACCCACGATTTCGGGCAGTTCCAAATGTATCAGTACCTGTTCCGAAGCCCGACGAACCCCAACATCCGCGTGATCTTCACCGACTACGTGACAGGCTGGCCGGACCGGCTGTCCGGGAACGAGGACGTGGCCGCGCAGTTCGAGCCCATCCTCCAGTCCTTCGGGTTCACCGAGTGAGGGCTCACAGGGTGAGGGCTCACTCAGTGAGCATGGACACAATCTACGGACCCGGTCGGGGAGGATCGGAAGCTCCGACCGGGCTCCTACACCACCCAGTAGTGAGGGGTAGCGTCATAAGTGAGGTGGAGATGACCACAATAACGGCAGAAATCACGAACAAGAGAAAGACCTTTCGGATTCCGGCGCTTCCGAACGTCCTGATTCGACCCTACCACGTCTTCGCCGAGATGCACCCGGGCCTGCAACGGGGCTGGTGGGCGATGGCGCTGCTGAGTCTGGTGATGATCACGGCCAAGACCTACGCGCACACGTGGACGGAAGCTCACGTCTCCTACGGGATTCAGCTCTATGCCTATGAGCAGGCCCCTGAGAAGGAACGGGCATTTATGACACCGCCGGACTTCGTGATGGCGCCGCGCATCACCCTAGCGATGCGGACGGTCGGCCGCCTCGGCAACACCGTCCTCGCCTGGCTGGCCTGGGTCGGCGCGCTCACCCTGGCCCTGAGTTTTCTGGGTCGCAAGTCGCCGGGGTTCGGCAGTCTGCTCAGGATTGTCATCTGGGCCTGGTCGCCCCTGCTGATCCGCGGCCTGATCCAAACGATTTACATGCTGGTCACGAAGAACGCGATCTACAACCCAGGATTGTCAGGCTTGATCTGGGACAAGACACCTGAGCCGCCACCGATGCTAATGGGCCTGCTCTGGCGTCCCGTGCACTACCCCACCCAGCAGGAGATGGCGCTGGCGGGCTTCCTGGGCCGGATCGATCTCTACACGGGCTGGCACCTACTGGTCATGGCGCGCGGGCTCAGTGGCTACACCCAGACCCCGCGCCGCAAGGCCCTGCTCGCGGTCGTCGTGGCGGGCATCGCCCTGGCGGCCCTAGCAACGGTGCCGACGCTCTTCGGTCAGGCGCTGGGGCGATTCCGGTTCTTCTGATCACGACGCGCGTTAGGGAGGCAACATGACAGCCCAAGCTCTAATCCGATGCGAGAATCTACACCGGCACTTTGCGATGGGAAGCGAGACGGTGCACGCTCTAGACGGCCTCGACACATCCATCCACACGGGGGAGTTCGTGGGTGTTCTAGGGCCATCAGGTTCTGGCAAGTCTACCCTTCTCTATCTTCTGGGAGGGCTCGACCGACCGACCGAGGGGCGTATCTGGGTCGACCGTCAGGAGATCACCGGTATGGACGAGGATGTGCTGGCGGAGTATCGCCGTCACAAAGTGGGGTTCATCTTCCAATCCTTCCATCTTCTGCCTATGATGACGGCCATCCAGAACGTGGAGCTGCCGATGGTCTTCGCCGGTGTCCCCACCGACGGGCGGCGCACGCGGGCTGCGCAGCTCCTGGAGCTCGTTGGCCTGGGTGAGCGTATGGGCCACAAACCCACGGAGCTCTCTGGGGGCCAACAACAGAGGGTGGCCATCGCCCGCGCCCTGGCCAACGACCCCCAGATCGTCCTGGCCGACGAGCCCACCGGCAATCTCGACACGCGCACCGGCGAGGAGATTATGGCGCTGTTGTCCTGGCTAAACCGCGAAGAGGGGAAGACGGTCCTGATCGTCTCCCACGATCCGACGGTGGAGGAGTACACCACCCGCTGTATTCATCTACGCGATGGCAAGCTGGACGCGGAATACGCAGCCTCCCGCGGGGGATGGACCTCACCCCTGGACATGGAGAGGCTGCTTGCGGGCCAGGACATGGCCCACCCACAGACTCTAGCTTCTGCTTGAGGAGACAAGACATGCGTATGCGTAAGGTTCTCATCATCATTCTCTGTCTGCTGATAGCGTTTGTCTCCGCCGTCCCCGTCGCCGCCCAAGCGGTGAGCGACACGAATGGCGGGGTGAGCGCGATGCCGGTGGAGCCGACGGTGGCGGGTTCGCCGGGGGTCGAAGCCCCTGCGGCGACCGAAGCCGCTCCGGCGATGGCCATCACAAGCGTCGAGCCCAGCCAACTCGTCAACGCATCCCCGACTACGCTGAGCATCTACGGCTCCGGCTTCAGCGCCAGCTGCGTGGTCCGCCTTGTGGGCTATGGGCTCCTGAGCACCACCTTCATCAACCCGACAGCGCTGACCGCACAGCTTCCCACCGGCGTTCCCGCCGGGACCTACAGCCTGGAGGTGTCAAATGGGCAACAGACCATCGCCGTCCAGAACGTGCTGGGGGTGACCGAGCCAGCACCGACGCCTGCCCCTGCAACGCCCCCGCCCCCACCCAAGCCAGGACAGCCGATCCTGACGGTCCGCAACTTCACTGTCGAGCCGAGACAGGTGAGGGCCGGCGAGGAGTTCGTCGTTACGATTGAGATCTACAACAATGGCAGCCGGGCAGGCGAGAACACGATGGCGGTCTTTCCAGGCGGGACGTTCGTGCCCGTGGGCGAGACCGGGCACATGATCTGGCAGCTTCACATCAATCACACGGCCGTCGTCTCGCAGAAGATGCGAACGCCCACTGCACTGGGCTCCGGCGTGCACCAGCTCACCATCTCCCTGAGCGCCAACGACTGGGAGGGCAACCACTACGAGTATCCGACGACGGTCCCAGTGGAGGTCATCGGAGCGAGCCAGCCGGCACCTCCGACCGGCAGCCCGAAAATCGTGATCGAGGAGGTCACAACCGAGCCGGCAGTGCTCATCCCGGGTGAGCCCTTCAGCCTCACGTTGCGACTGGCGAACCAGGGACGGCGGACAGCCCTCAACGCCTTTCTTGGCAACGGATCTAATGGCCTCGTCCTGCCGGCGAGGGGTGGCGACGTCATTGGGATCGAGCAGATCGGCGTCGGCGAGGTGGTGACGGCGACCGTTGGGCTGGTGCTCGACGACGCAGCCGAGGGCGGTCGCCAGACCCTGCTAGTCACCTTGGCTTACGATGACGCCGGCGGGGGCCACTACACCGATCAGCAATCCGTGAGCCTGCTGATCAACGCCAATCTCACCACGCGCCCCCAGCTGCTATTGGAGGCCTGCCAGACCGACCCCAGCTTCCTGACGCCCGGCGACAGCTTCACGCTGACGCTCACCCTCACAAACGTGGGCGGGAGCGCCGCTGAGCGCGTGATGCTCGCGTTGGGCGGCGAGGGAGGCGCAAACCTCGCGCCCTTTATCCCCCTGAACGCCGGCAATGTCATCTTCGTCGCGGATGTAGCCGCGGGCGAGACGGTGACCGTCGCTCGCGAGCTCGTGATCGATGGATCGGCCGAGACCAAGGCACATAATCTGCCCGTGGCCCTCAGCTACGATGATCCGCGCGGCGTCCGACACAGCGATGCTCAGCGCCTGAGCCTGTTGGTGCGACGGCGACCACGGATCCAGGCCAACTTCTACCAGGATCCCGGCCTCCTGAACCCCGGGACTGAGACACAGCTCTCCCTGGAAGTCGTCAACACCGGGGCGGGCGTCATCAACGTCCTTGAGATCGCGGCCGAGGGGCCCGGCCTCACGGTCGCAGCGGCTGGCCTACCCTTCGTCGGCCCGCTCGATCCGGGCGGCGCCGCGCCCGTCGACCTGATCGTCACGCCCAGCGAGGACAGTGCATCGGGGCTCACGGTGGCGCTCACCTACCGCGACGACCTCAATCAATCTCAGGTGGTGACCACCACGTTGGCGCTGGAGGTCAGCGGGGGAGAGCCAGGTGGGGGCCCGAGTCCTGCGAATCCGGCCCCAGCACAACCGGGGCGTGGCACGGTGGGAAATGGCGCCACGCTGGAAGGGCTTCCCGCAGCGCTTGCGCCGATCAAGAGCTGGATGCGCGTCCTGCGGGGGATCCTGGGCTTCGGGAGCTAGTGCTCCGTCGCAGTCCTATCTAGCCGATCGAGAGGAAATCAGACATGGGAACGCGAGAGCTTCTGGCGCTGGTTCTGGGCAATCTGATGCGGATGCGAACCCGGGTCGCGATGACCGCAGCCGGGGTCGCGATCGGCACCGCCGCCGTCGTCGTGTTGATGTCGCTGAGCACCGGCCTCCAGCGCCAGGCCACGGCCAACCTGGCCTCGGGCACGGGTCTGACCGAGGTGCGGGTAATGGGCGCCTGGGAAGGGGTGGGACCACCGTCCGAAGGGCTACCCGCTGGAGGCGGCACCGCAGCAGCACGCCGCGTCGATCGCGATCAACGCCCGCGACTGACCGACCGCATCATCGCCGAGATCCAGGAGATCCCCGGCGTCGAGCTGGTGACGCCGGTAGAGACGCTTCGCACGCCCGGAGAGCTGATTCTGGGCCCATATCGCGGACACGTCTCCCTCTGGGGCGTCGAGCCCGCGTATCTCGAGGGGCTTACGGTCCTGAGCGGCACCTTGACCCTAAATCGTGGCGAGGTGATCGTTGGGGCTCGGGTTGCCGAGACCTTCTATGATCGTGCAAGCCAGGGACGACCACGTCCCCCTGATGCGGAGCCCCTCGTCACCGGCGCGGACCTGCTGGGGGCGACGCTGAAGATCCCGGTCCACCGCACCAATCAGGAGGACGGATCCTCAGTCCAGCAGATGCTACAGCTCAAGGTCGTGGGCATTCTGAAGCCCGGTGGATGGCGCAACGACTACGCGCTCTACATGTCGCTTCGGGACGCCATCCAGTACAACAGCTGGATCGCGGGACACCGCCGCAATCCGGGCCACGAGGGCTATCCCGAGCTGCTGGTCCGCACCGCGAGCATGCGCGATACGCTCTCGGTCGAGGAGGCGGTGAGCGAGCTGGGCTTTATGGTCTACTCCGAGCGGCAGCAGGTGGAGCAGTCCAACGCTTTTTTCGCCTCCCTGCAAGCGATCATGGGTGGGATCGGCGCCGTCGCGCTCCTGGTGGCGGCTTTCGGAATTGCGAATACCATGCTGATGGCGG
>CAZPJP010000124.1:0-11260 GCA_964586915.1 uncultured Anaerolineales bacterium | reverse complement strand
AGTATCGTCTTCAATTCGGGGGACCGTCCGGGAATGAAAGGCTACAACGGTCGCGTCTGCACCGTCATTCCCGCCGAGACGGTGGCGCCGACGACCTACATCATCGTCCCTCACGAGGACAGGCGCAGTCTCGACGTGTTGGCGAGGGCGTTTCCCCGCGGCGAGCTGGTGCCCGCCGGGCCCAACTACTACGGCCAGCCCTACTTCTCAGCCTATCGCATCGCCGAAAATGTGCGCGCGCAGATCGCGCCGGCGCACGCGGCGGCCGCAGACTGGGAGGACCGGATCCGCTTCCTCGGCTACGACCTCAGCGGCGAGGTCGTACGGCCCGGAGAGGCGCTGGAAGTGACGCTTTACAGCCAGGCCTTGGCGCCGATGGAGCGGACCTACATCGTCTTTGTACACCTGCTTGGGCCGGAGAACCCGGCGAGTGGAAACCGCCTCTGGGCCCAGGACGATAGCGAGCCCTGCCGCACCTTCTACCCGACCACCGTCTGGCATCCCGGCGAGATCGTGCGCGACACTTACGCCCTGCAGGTCCCCGTGGACGCGCCGGAGGGCGCCTACGATCTGCAGATGGGCTTCTATACCTGGCCCGACATGGTGCACCTGACTACGGACGTCGGTGGCGAGCCCGCCATCACCCACGTCTTCGGTCACGTCACCGTTGGGTCGCCTGACGCATAATCAAAGGAGAGTAACCGTGAATCGCGACACTGTAAGGCAAGCCGTCAACGTTGTAGCGCTCATCGCGCTGCTCGTGGTGAGCTATCTGTCGAATGCCCTGCCGATCAACGGCCTGACCCAGACCGAGATCGCCGATCGCTTCGACATCCTCTTCATCCCGGCCGGGTACGCTTTCTCGATCTGGGGCGTGATCTACCTCGGGCTGATCGCCTTTACCGTCTACCAGGCGCTGCCGGGGCAGCGCGACAACCCGCGCTTGCGGCGCGTGGGCCTCTGGTTCGCCGCGAGCTGCGCGGCCAACGTGGCATGGCTCTTCATCTGGCATTACGAGCGCTTCGTTCTCAGCCTGCTGCCGATGGGGGCGTTGGCCGCGACGCTGCTGATGGTCGTGGTGCGGCTGCGCGAGGGCCGTGAGCCGGTCTCCACCGCCGAGCGCTGGGCCGTGCACGTGCCCTTCAGCATCTACCTCGGCTGGGTCACCGTGGCGGCGGTGGTCAACGTCACCTCGGCGCTCGACGCCGCCGGCTGGGGCGGCTGGGGCATCAGCGACGTTGTTTGGACCCTGGCGCTCCTCGTCGTCGTGGAGGCCGTCGCCGCCGTCGTCAGCTTCACCTGGGCCGACGTCGCCTATCAGGCCGCGCTGATCTGGGCCGTGACCGGGATCGGCGTGGAGCAATCGGACAACACGGTGGTGAGCGTGGCCGCGTGGGTCACCGCGAGCGTACTGGTGCTGATCCTGATCGGAGGGCTTCTGGTGCGACGGGCCAGACGGCTCCGCGCCGCGAGGGCGCAGGACTGAGCCACGCCACAGAAAGGCGCACCGAGCTTAGCGGAGGAGGCGTTTGGGTGATCGTCAAGCGACCGAAAGGGATATCTCGATGAAACGTGAGCGTGGAGAGCGCGGAATCGACGTGTCCAGGCGCTGCCTCGGCCCTGCCTGGAGCTGGCGTCTGCTGCTGATCGGCCTGCTGCTGGGTGGCACCTTGCTCCGCTGGGCGGCGCTGGGCCCGATGAGTCGCGAGATGCTGCACCACGATGAGGCCTATAAAGCCGTCGATGCGCTGAACCTGCTGCGGGACTTTCGCCTGACGCCCTTTCTACCCGGCAACTTCGGGCACGAGAGCGGGTGGGTCTATCTGCTGATGCCCTTTCTGCTCGCGTTGGGCAGCGGGATCTTTGCCGTGCGCTTTACAGCTGCGGTAAATGGCGTGCTCACCTTGGCCGCGGCCTATCGCCTGGGACGAGAGCTCTTCGGTCGTCGGGCGGGAGTTTGGGGGGTCGGCGCTCTGTCGGTGCTCTATTGGCATGTGCACGTTTCGCAGCTCGCCCTTCGCGGCAACCTCTATCTGTTCTTGGGCACGCTGGCCGCCGGCGTACTCTTGACTGCGTACCGCAAGCAGCGCAGTCATCTCTGGGTTGTGGGGGGAGCGCTGTTGGGGTTGTTAGCCTACACGTATTTCGCATCCGTCCTGTGGGGCGCCTATCTGGGACTTGGTCTGGTGAGCATCATACTCTTCGACCGGCGCAGGCGTCGAGATGCGATCCTGGCGCTCCTTGTGGGATCTGTGATCGCGCTGCCGATGGCGCACTACGCGCGTCTGCATCCGGATCAAGTGCTCGCCCGCTCCACCACCGTCTCGGCGAGATCCCTTCCGCAGCTGCTGGCGAACGGGCGTGCCTGGCTTCAGGCGCTCTTTGTGCGGGGCGACGCCAATGCCTTCTTCAACCTCCCGGAGCGTCCGATCCTGGGTCCGTTCACGGGTCTCCTCGGCGCACTCGGGCTGCTGGGGGTGGCGGCGCGACGTCGTTGGCGCCTACCGGGCTCGCTGCTCTTGGGCTGGGCCCTCGCCGCGCTCGTGCCCTCTCTCTTCAGCAACTACGCCCCTCACTTCTTCCGGGGCATCGGTCTCACGGTGCCGCTCGCGTTGGTCTTAGGCGCCGGCGGCGCAGTGTTGTATGACGCGGCAGATAGTATGTTATCGCGTATGCGCTTGTCGGGCCCCGCGAAGGCAGCCACGCGCGCGGTCACCTTCGCGCTGCCGCTGGCGCTGCTCGGAGGCGCTGGGCTCCGCACCTATCGCGATTTCCACATGCGATGGCTTCAGCATCCTGAGGCCTTCACGGCGATGGAGGTCCACGTCAACCGAGCGGCGAACCTCATCAAGGCAGAGACCACGCCGGACACGCACGTCTACTTCAGCCCCTTTACCCCAGCTCATCCCGTCGTCATCTTGCGCGGACGGGACCTTGCACCGCGACCGGTCGGCGCGTTCAATAGCCACGAGTGCTTTGTGGTGCCAGAAGCAGAAGCCACCTATGTGTCTCTCACACTCTACGAACCGAGCTTCGCCGAAACCCTAGCCCAGTGGGCCGACGTGACGACGCTCTGCGCCGATGTCACCAATGCCGCGCCACGTCCCCGGTACACGGTCTTCAGCGCCGATCCCCATGCGCTGGTGACCTCGGAGCCAGATGGGCAGTTCGACCATGCGTTCTCGGTGTGGCTGTTGACGGCGCTGCCCGACACCGTCGTGCCAGGCGCCAGCGTGTCGCTCACATTGGGAATACGAGCGCTGCAGCCGCCGGAGATCGATCCGAGTCTCTTCATTCATCTCTACGGGATCCCGACACCCTATGAGGGCGGCACAATGTGGTCGCAGGCCGACAGCCAGCTGTGCACCTCATACCCGGCTCACCTCTGGCGACCGGATGAGACGATCATCCAATCGTTTGTCCTGCCGGTGCCCGCGGATGCGCCACCGGGAGACTACGTGATCGCGATGGGGCTCTATCCCTTCCCTGACGGCACACGCCTCCCCGTGACAGCGCCGCGGGGAAGTGAGCACGACTATGTGGTGCTGAAGACGCTGCGGATCGCGCCGGCGCGCTAGAGACACCCATCACCCCGGGTCACCGGGTCTTTAGGCGCAGTTGGCGCACAACACAAAGACAGCGTGCAGCCCTGTGGTAGCTGCCTTGCCCGAGGACGATCCCGCGAAGGCCTGCCGTGAATAGGGTGCGCCGTTCGCGGCCCCGCGTCGTCACGGGCGCAGCGCCACCATCCCAACGACATCCCGGATCGCGGCGCGGATCGCCTCAGGGGCATCCAGCATCACGCAGGGGCCGCTGCGACCCAGGTTTCGTCGCTCGCTGCGACGCGATAGCGCCGTGAGCTGGCCCTGGGCCGTGGCGCGCTCAGCATGCATCGAGATCGTCTCGGCGGTGTAGGGCCCCGCGTCCAGCGGGCGCGTGCGCGCCGGCGTCAGGACGATCAGCGGCAGGCCACCCAGCGGCAGCTCCCCCCAGAGCGCGTCGTCGGCCTGCGCCAAGCTGACGCTGAGCTGTTCGAGCTCACCGATAGCCGTCTCGTAATAGACTGGATCGAGCATAAGGGCACGATACGGCGCCTGCACGCCGGCCTCCAGCTGAGCGATCCGCGCCGGCGTGACGGCGGCGGGAACGAGCGCCTGCAGGACGCGCAAAGCGCCCGTCGCAGCGAGGCGGGCCGTCGTCTCATAGGTACCCAGCACACGTTGGATCCGCTGCTCGCCCGGCGGCGAGAGCGCGAACTCCGTCACTGGATCGATCAACACCACCCCCGCCACCTCATCGCGATAGCGCTCGGCGTAGAGCTGCACGTGGACGGCGCCGAGCCCATGGCCGACCAGCACGTACGGGCCCGATTCATCGGCGTCGATGAGCAGCGCATGCAGCTCGGTCGTGATCTGCATCGCGTTGCGGGGCTCCCCGCTGGGCGCGCTCCAGCCATATCCCGCCCGATCGTAGACGCAGACCCGCAGCGCGTCGGCTAAATCCGCCTGAAGGCCCACCCAATCCAGGGAGAAGGCGCCGACATCGGCGTCGACGATCACCGTTGGGTCGCTCGACGATGAGGACCCCAAGCAGGAAAGGTGCAGACGGAGCCCGTCCACATTCACGCGCTGCCCCGGAGGGGTGTACCGCGCACGCGCCCGAGAGAGACCAAGGTCCTGAAGGATCACCAGCGTCAGCGGGACCACGATGCCGACCAGGAGACCAATCCCGACGATTAAACCAACGGTCTTCAACAGCGATTCCCCGATCGAGCGATCGGTCATCTGCTTCGACGGCATCGTCACCTCCTCTGCGCCCGCGCCGACGGTCTGGGACACGCCGGGCGCCGGATGCGGCTGTACGTTGGAAAAAGGTATGACGACCGACATGGTACGGCACACCACGGCGCTGTCAAGGCAGCGGCGTCTCGCTGTCGGAGTCCTCGTCCCGGGTGTATAAACGGGTGTGGAACCTACCACACGGAGGCGTATATCGCATGCAAACCACTGACGAGCGCAGGGATGCGCTGATTGAGCAGATCATCACCTTTAACACCGCGGATCACAAAATGCCCCGGCTTTGGTGCCCGCCGATCACCCACTATGACGAGCGGGGCACGATCGACGTGCACCGTACGAGGGCCCACTGGCAGACGCTGGTGGACCACGTCGGCGGGTTCCTGAGCCCGGGATCGACGGGCGACGGCTGGGAGATGAGCGCCGCGGAGATCCACACCCTGCTGCAGATCGCCACCGACCTCGCGGTGGAGCTCGATACGCTCCTCCTCGTGGGGGTGCTCCGAACCGAGGTCGACGCAATGCGCGCGGTCATCGAGGAGACCGTCGCGTGGTTGACCGCGGAGACCGACGAGAGCGAACCCCTCGCGGCGATGCGCGCACGCCACGTCGCCGGGTTCACCATCTGCCCGCCCAAAGGCGCCGATCTGTCACAGATGCAGATCGAGGCCGCGCTCAAGACCGTGCTGGACCTAGGACTGCCGATGGCGATCTACCAACTGCCCCAGGTGACGGAGAACGAGATCTCGACTGCCGTCTTCCAGGACCTGGCGGCGCGCTACCCGAACTTCCTGCTCTTCAAGGACACCAGCGGGCAGGATCGCGTGCCACTGGCAGACCGGGGCGAGAGCGGGGTTGTCCTGGTACGGGGAGCTGAGGGGAACTACGCGCGCTGGCTCCGCGAAACCGGGGGGTGCTACGACGGCTTGCTCCTGAGCACCGCTAACTGCTTCGCGGAGGAGCTCGGCGAGGTTATCTCCCGGTTGGAGGCAGGCAGGATCGGGGAGGCAAAAGCCCTCTCCCAACGGCTGACGACGGTGGTGGAAGCAGCGTTCGCGGCAGTGGCGGATCTCGACGCCGGCAACGCCTTCTCCAACGCCAACAAAGCCATCGACCACTTCATGGCCCACGGCCCCAACGCAATGACGATCACGCCGCCTATGCGCCACGGGGGCGCACGGTTGCCGAGCGACCGCCTGGCGGAGATCGGTGCCCTCCTGGAGGCGCACGGCTTTATGCCCGCGGAGGGTTACCTCTGAGACGCCAAGCGACGGCGAGGGTATAAACCCTCGCCGTCGCCGTGAATCGCTCACCCTGTACGGACCGAAGCCGTACGCAGGATTCACATCCTACGCGGCTCTCACGGGTTAGCCTTCTGAACCGCCTTCCTGCAGCTCATCGAGCCGGCCCTGAATGGCGTCCAGTTGATCCTGAAGCCACTCGGCCTGCGCTTTCAACTGGGCAGCCTCCTGCTCCTGGGTCGGCGCTGGCGCGCCTGGCCCCCATGCCGGGGGACCCCAGCCTTCCTCGTAACGCGCCCAGAACGGCAGGCCCGTCGCCCGATAGCCGTGACGCCAGCCACGCCCACGCCCCCAGCCATAGCCGCCCCATCCCCGACCGGGGCCAGGGTGCATATAGCCGGGCTCACCATATCCTCCGCAGTATCCGAGACCCCGTCCGGTCATCGGTCCTGCTCCCATCGGTCCTGTTCTATCACCTCTTGGCATCTAGGTCCTCCTCTGCTATCATTCTGTGTGTGTGTGGTGAGCGGCAGGCCCCGAACGTCCGGGGCTTGCCGCTCCCATCGTCTTACCAACGTCCCCCGCGGTTACCCGCGCCGCGGCCACGCGCGCCGCGCCCTCCACCGCGTCCGCGGCGGAACGCCCGACCGAGCCGTCGGAAGAAACCGCCGCGTGCCGGCGTTCCCTGCAACCCGGCATACCCGTACGGGCGTCCGGAGCGGGGCTCGGCGACAGCGCAGTAACCTGCAGCACGGCCCGTCATGGGGCCCTCACCTCGCGGTCCACGTCCATCAAAGCCTGGCATACGCTCACCTCCTTTGTTGCCAACTCATCATCCGGCGACCCACCTCGCGCCGGCCAATCCGGGTACACACGGCCAACGACAATCCATGGAACCATCGGGTTAGGCGCCTCCGCGCTCATAGGCCGCGATCAAGCGATCGATCGCGTCGCGGCTCTCGCGCAGGTACGTGACCCACGCAGCTAGCACCTGCTCACCCTCCGGCGCGAGCACGTAGACGCGCCGCGGCGGTCCCTGGGTCTTCTCGGTCTCCCACTCCGACACCACCCACCCCATCTCTTCCATGTCGCTGAGCATCCGGTAGATGCGTCGTAGCGAGACCTGCTCCAGGCCAAACGCCGTCACCTGCTCCGCTAGCGCATAGCCGTGTGCCGGCCCATCCAGCAGCGAGCACAGCAGCGCCGGCTCCAGCAGGTGCGCCGCGCGCCCGCGACGGCGCCCCCTCCCACGACCACGTCCTTGTCCCCGTCCGTGTCCCCCCCGCATTTTCACTCTCCTCTCACTCAACGACCACAGTATAGCGCACTATGGACATACTGTCAATAGTCAATTTGACGAGGACGCCGTCCCGTAGGGGCAGGCCTTGTGCCTGCCCAGTGCGACACCCACGTCAACCGACGCCGTCCCGTAGGGGCAGGCCTTGTGCCTGCCCAGTGCGACACCCACAGCCAATCAACGCCGTCCCGTAGGGGCAGGCCTTGTGCCTGCCCAGTGCGGCAACCACGGCGACCCACGTCCTCTTCACCGTTCAGCCCGCTCTTGACTGCGGCGCGGGCGCCCCTAGAATGGGGAGAGTTCGGACGCCGTCGGAGGCATCATGCGCGAACCCGATCAAGATCCATAGCGCAGGGGGCGCGCACCATGTTTGCTCTTGAGAGGGAGGCCAGTCGATGAGTATCGTATCAATCGTCAAAGCGGAAGAGGGTGACGTCAAGAGAGCGGTGCAGCGGGCCATCGACCTTGTGGACGGCTTCTCGATGCTCAAGCCCGGGGATACGGTCCTGCTCAAGCCCAACCTCGTCAAGCCCTCCCCCTCCGGCTCCGGCATCATCACCGATGCGCGCGTCACGGAGGCTGTCGCCAGCCTGGTGCTGGCCCACGGTCCCGGACGCGTCATCATCGGGGAGGGCTCGTCCGTCGGCTACGACTTCCCCGGGCGCGTCGACTCCCTCACAGCGATGGAGAAGAGCGGGACAGCGGACGTCGCGCGCGCCTACGGCCTCGAGATGGTCGACCTGAACCGTGACGAAAGCGTCGAGGTCGAGGCGCCGGACGCCTTTGTGATGAAGACCTTCCGCGTGGCCAGAACCGCTTACGAGGCCGACGTCATCATCGATCTGCCGGTGATCAAGACACATAGCCGGACCGGCATCACCTGCGGTCTCAAGAATATGAAGGGCGTCCTTCCGGGCAACGAGAAGAAACGCACCCACCGCCTGGGGCTCGATCGCGGCATCGTCGACCTCAACCGGGTGATGAAGCCCCATCTGACCGTGGTCGACGGATTGGTCGGGCGCGCCGGCACCCACACCCGCGAGGAGGACCGGATCGCCCTGGACTGCGTGCTAGCGGGCGCCGATGTGGTGGCCGTCGACGCCGTCTGCGCCACCCTGATGGGTTTCGACGTCGACGAGATCCTCCACGTCCGCCTTGCCGACGAAGCCGGGCTCGGCGAGGCCGACCTCGACCGTATCGACGTCTACGGCGAGCGCATCGCCAATGTGGCGCGCCCGTTCCAGCCCTATTCCGAGGCGGCCAAGGAGCACTTCGGCGACGCGACCATCATCGAGGCGCACGCGTGCACCGGCTGCTTCGGCGAGATGGAGAGCGCCTTCCTCTATCTCAACGAGGCCGGCTTCTCCGACAAGCTGAAGGAGCTGGTCCTGGTGATGGGCACGCCCGACGAGGTTCCCGACCTCGACGGCACGCCCGTGATCGTCGGCAAGTGCCCCAGCGACCATCGCCACCTGGGCGTCTGGGTCGGCGGCTGCCCACCCCACGGGATCAAGATCACCGACGCCATCTGCGAGGCCCTGGGCATCGACAAGGCACAGGTCCACCGCGTCATCGACGAGATGCACGACCGTTTGTCATAATCAGTTCATTGGTTACCCGCCTCACAACGAAAGGACGTCGCCGTTTGTAGTAACCAATTCATTGGTTACCCGGCTCACAACGAAAGGACGTCGCGCCGTTTGTAGTAACCAATTCATTGGTTACCCGGCTCACAACGAAAGGACGTCGCGTATGAGCGGCAAGATGTGCCCCAAAGTCATACTGGAGGGCACCCGGCTCACCTTCAAGACCGAGGTCGCCTTCGCCCTCAATGAGCATCCGCGCGTCACCGGTCCGCGCAAATACCGCTACCACTGCCCGTTGATCTCGGCCGAGTGGTGTGCCTTCACCAACTTCCCGTGGGGACGCGGCATGATCAACTTCGAGCCCCACGAGGAAGCGCTGGCGATGGAGACCTACGCGACCTGGACGAAGCTGCTGGAGCTGCAGAGATACTACTCGTGGATCATCGACCGGTGGCACATCTCCACGCAAGCTTACCAGCTCCAGACCTACGGGACGCGCTACGACTTCGGCTGGCTCGAGGATCGGCTCAGGCCGATTGGCTTTCAGCTGGTCTACCTGACCCGCTCGGCCGAGTCCTTCGCCGCCGCGCGGGAGCGACGGCTCGAGGTCTCCGGCAATCCCTCGCAGTACGACGATCTCGCGCGCTTCGTGACCGAACAGGAGCTGATGGACGAGCTCGTCGCCGCCTCGACACTGCCGGTGCTGCGCATCGACGTCTCCGACAACGACGTGGCGCGCGTCACAGACGAGATCGCCGACTATCTCCACACGACCGACGCCATCTGGGCAGACTATTGACCCAAGAGAATGGTACTCACCGGGGTGAACAGGAGCAGCCTATGACCGAGACAGACCTGCAGGACGTTGAGATCCACACCGATCTCCGGCCAGGCAATCTCGGCGAGATCATCGCCCTGCATGGGCGGCTCTACGCCGCGGACTACGGCTGGGACCACACCTTCGAGGGTTACGTGGCGGAGCCGTTGGGGCAGTTCGCCAAGAGCCAGGGCTATCGCGAGCGCATCTGGGTCGTCGAGCATCGGGGGCGCGTCGCCGGCAGCATCGCCATCGTCGAGGCGTCCGCCGTCGCCGCACAGCTCCGCTGGTTTCTGCTTCACCCCGACCTGCGCGGGCGCGGCCTGGGCCGTAAGCTCGTCGGCGACGCGATCTCCTTCTGCCGGTCGCGCGCCTACGCCGCGGTCTTTCTCTGGACTGCCGGTCGGCTCACCCCGGCCATCCGCCTCTATCAGTCGGTCGGCTTCACCCTCACGGAGGAGGTCGTCCACGAGCTCTGGGGCGACTTCATCCGCGAGCAACGCTATCAGCTTCGTCTGTGAGGTCGCCTATGCCTGACCCATCACCACAGCCCGATATTCTGCTGATTATGCCCGACCAGATGCGCGGCGACTGCCTGTCGCTGGCTGGGCATCCGGTGCTGATGACGCCCAATATGGATGAGCTCGGCGCGAAGGGCGCCTTTTTCACCCACGCGTACACCACCTGCGCCTCCTGCATCCCCGCCCGCCGCTCGCTGCTGACCGGTCAGTTCCCGGCCTCCCACGGGATGGTTGGCTACCAGGAGGGCGTGCCGCTCCAAGCCCCGACGCTGCCCCAGCGCCTGCGTGACGGCGGCTACGCGACGGCCATCGCCGGGCGCACTATGCACCAATCGCCCGCCGAGGAGCCCTATGGCTTCGAGCGCCGCGTGCTTGGATCGACGTACAAGGAGGACGACGACTACGCGCGTATGCTAGCGGCGGAGGTCCCGGCGCTGGGCGGCATCCGCGGCCTCGGTCTGTCCTTCAACGGCTGGCAGGCGCGGCCCTGGCCGCTGGCCGACCATCTTCACCCCACCGAGTGGACGGTGCAACAGGCGCGCCGCATCGTAGCGGAGCAGGACGATGGGCAGGCGCTCTTCCTCGTCACCTCCTTCTATGCCCCGCATCCGCCGCTCTGCCCGCCGGCCTTCTACATGGAGCGCTACCTCCGCCAGTCTCTGCCCCCGGCCGCCATCGGCGACTGGGCGACGCCGCCAGCGGACCTCGGCATCGGCGCCGGGGTCGACGCGCACCGCACGCATCTGACCGGGGAGGCGCTACGTAGCGCCCAGGCCGGTTACTTCGGCCTGATCAACCATATCGACGACCAGCTCTATTGGCTGCTCCACGAGTTCGTGGCGCGCAGCCGCGCGAGCGGTCGTCCGTGGGTCGTGATGCTTACGTCCGACCACGGGGAGATGCTCGGAGACCATCACTACTTCCGGAAATGCGAGCCCTACGAGGGCGCATCGCGCATCCCTTTCCTGATCCGCGCCGCGCCGGAGCTGGGCTTCCAGTCCC
>CAZPJP010000123.1:7181-11570 GCA_964586915.1 uncultured Anaerolineales bacterium | reverse complement strand
CGCCGCACCGCCGCCCAGGGATCCCACCACATGTGAACGTTGACGCCATACTCCGGGGAATCCAGGCGTCCTTGAAGCGGCCAGGACGTCGGCGTGGGCAAGGGGGTGGGTGTATGCTGCCGTGGACTTTGCGACGAGCCCGAGTCGATGACGCCCAGAAGCCCGAGAATCAGCAGCAGGACCCCACCCAACACACCTAACAGGAGGGCAGGATGTCTCGGATTCTGGCGTTCGTTGATGTCAATCATACCATCGCAGGAATGTACTTTGGGCCCAAACGACGCTAAGGCACCTTCGGCATATTGGCAATCGCATCATAGGCCGGTCGGGCCGCCCCTTTCAGGTCGAGGATACTGTAAGGCGCATTGGGATCCGTCGCCCCGGTCCCGCCTTTGTACGAGTAATCCAGATTCCAGAGGAACGCGAGATGCACAATGCCCCACTCCCGCATGAGCTGGAAGGCCTCAGCGTTCCACTGCGCCTGATCTTCCAGAGTATTGTCGTCAGCAAACTCAAATTCTGGCGGCGTCCCATCGAACCCTTCCGACGTTGCCCACCCAAATTCCGTCACGCAAAGAGGGGTGTTTCTCCCAGCCGCCTCAATCATATCGCGATAGCCCCACAGGGTACTCTTGAACGAAAAGGAGTGATGCGGCGCATCGAAGGGCCCCCGGTAACTGGCCGATGGGTCGTCGTAGCCCTCGTCCCAGGCGACATCCGGCGGCACGTTGTAGCCATTGTGATGCGCGCCGACGCAGTCGGCGTAGTTTAAGAAGCCAGCATCGATCATCTGCTGAAAGTAGACGAAGTCATCAATGACAGTGTAGCGATCGGGATTCTGAGGATCCGTCGCGACCACACCCGTGGGCGAGAGCGCGCCGCTGATCACGATGATATTGGGATCACGGCTCTTGATCGCCTGATAGCTCAGACGCAGCATCTCCACGTACCGCTCAGCCTTGACGCCTTCCTCAGTGTCCCACTCCCGATCCAGGTTTTGCTCGTTCCAAACCTCGATGGCGTGGATTCGACCCTTGTATCGGTCGACCAGATCACCGATAAAACCGATAAAGAGCCCCAGGTCGTCGGGAGGCGCCGCTTCTGGATTCTCATCCATATAGGTGCGGGACCAGGCCGGGGCTCCGACCACGCTCAACATCACCTTGAGCTCACGCTCCGCCGCGAACTCAACCATAACGTCGTACCCGCTCCAATCCATCTGGCCGGGCTCCGTTGAGAAGTGATCCCACCGGACCTGCTGCTTCACCCAGGAGAGGCCGAGCTGATACTTGATCTGGTCGAGGGTGTAATCAGGCATGCTAATGGCGTGCGCTGCGATGCCATAGCCAAAATCACCCCAGGGCAATGGCGGCAGATCGGACTCCCCGGTCGCGGAGCTGGGCGTCGCAGTCGGCGTCGGTATGACGATGTCGCCGGGTGTGGGGGTGGTGCCAGCCTGCGGGGTTCCTTCGTCAGGCGAGAAGCCCGTGTCAGGATTAGCAGGATCAGGTGTCTCTGTCAGCGCCGGAGTCGTGGCTTCAGGGCCCGCCCCGCGGCCGGGCAACCGGATCGCACCGAACAGACACCCTAACGCAATCACCATAAGCACGACCCACGCGACGCCAACCACGATCAGCGATCGACCGCTCAAGCGTGCGAAGAAGTCATTCACATGCTGCAAAAAGGGATTCTCCATTACACCTCCATCTAGTCATCCCTGAGTTGCTCCCCATCGGATCTCGCCGGAACCGAAGCTCATAGCACAGATCTCATCCCCAGCCGAGATCCGGGGCGGAGCGGCGCGGCTCATGCCGTTCCCCCTGCGTGGCGGCCTCATCCTGAGAGTGCTCGGAAGCCACCTCATGCTCGTGGTCCGCAGGCGGCCCATCAGCCCCAATCCGATTTTCCACCTGCTCTGACAGGATCGCCGCTGCGGCCATTTGAGCCGTCGGTGAAGCGTTAGCCTCGGCCACGAGATCGTCCACAAGATCTGCGAGCTCGCTGTCTGTAGCTCCCGCGGCACGCCGGGAGATCAGCTCCTGATAGGCCTTGCTTCCGTATAGACCGGTGGCATCCTTCAAACGCCCCGACTCTTTGAGAAACGCCGCCACTTCCTGATCATCGCCACGATCGATCTGAGCGGCGCCCTCTCGGAGGCGGCTCTGATGGTAGGATTGGTCGTGGGCGAGGTTAGCCGCCGAGATGAGACGCTCTACGCCTTCGTTGCCACAACGAGGGCAAGGTGGAGGGGATGCATCGATGCGACGTGCCAGATGGCTAAACCGTCCATGGCATTCGTCACAATAATACTCGTAAATCGGCACGCATCTATCCTCAGAGTCTCAGTCTACCACCTTGTCTTACCGTGCTGGCGCGCCTGCCCTAGCACGTGCTCTAGCACTAACGCAGGCTCCTATTCGCAAGAACAGGAGCCTACGGCAGCATCAGACAAGCCGAAGTATACCTGCCTTCACGGTCTGAGCAAGAGGAAGAGCGCTCAGGTGTCGTCCAGCGAGATACCGGCGCCGACCGCCTTTGCGGCAGCGGCGGCGCGCGTGTGGACGTCAAGCTTATCGAAAATGGATTTGAGATGGCGCTTAACCGTGTTCGTGGAGATCACCAGCACATCGGCCATCTGCTTGTTTGTCATCCCTTGAGCTAGGAGCGCCAGCACCTCAGATTCCCGCGGGGTCAGATCGTCGAGCTGCTGGGCGACCTTACTCGAGACCTCGACCTCAGAGACCGCCTTAAGGAAAGCCCGACGATCAAACGTCTGCTTCTCCAGATAGGCAAACACACCGTAGTCATCGTAGGCACGCTCGATCTCATCGGGGTTCGCGATGCCGCTAACCACGATGGTGGGAACATCGCGGTCCTCTGCCAGAGCGAGCAGATGATAGCCGTCCCGTGCCGCGGCCGCTTCACCGGCCCAAGGGTCATCACAAAGGGAGAGATCGACGACGGCCAGCCGATAGGGATCCCGCCGCAAACACCCCGCAGCCTCCCCATAGCTGTTGCAGAGCCGCACCTGGTAGCCGACGTCCGTGAGCATCTCAGACAGGAGGCTGCGCCAACCGGCATCGTCCTCAACGATCAGCACCGCGCCCGCAAGGGGCGCTACAATGGCATCCAGTTCCCCAACAGCGCTCACCTGGCCGGATGCAGGCGCCTCGGGAGGCGAAGCCGCAAAAGCCGGCGCAGCCGAGAGTGCACGGTTGACTAGGTCGCAGAACTCCGCGCGATCGAAGCTCGCCTTTCTCAAGCAGCTCAAACTCCCGTAGTCCCTGAGCACCTTGACGGCCAGCTCAACGGTGGCATAGCCGGTCAGCAGAATCGGTATGCATCCTGGATCCTGCCGCTGCACCGCTTCCAGGACGCGCAGACCGTCCTGGTTGGCGGCCTCCCCCTCACCAAGGGCGAGGTCGACGACTGCCAACCGGTGAGGCGTCTGCCTCAAGAGAAGCGTGGCCTCATCGAGACTGGCAGCCACGTCGACCTCAAGACCGCAGTCGAGCAAGATCTCACTGACGATCTGTTGCCACGCCTGCTCGTCCTCGACCACCAGAGCTCGCGATCCAAGGAGGTCAGACATCGGTGGCCTCCACTTGAGGTAGCCGCAACCGGAAGGTCGTGCCGTGCGTGCCGTCGCTTTCTACGCACACAGAACCACCCAGGCGCATGAGAAGAGACTTGACCCACCACAGGCCGAATCCGAGCTTGTCATTGCGAGAGGACGTGTGAGCGGGTAAGCCGAACTCGAAGATGCGCTCGTGAAGCTCGGCGGGGATGCCCGGGCCGTCGTCGGTCACCGTGAGCTCCACCCAGGACCCCGTCGCTTGACCGTCAATTCTGATGGTGCCCTGACCCTGCATCGCCACCATGGCGTTCTCCAGCAAGTTAGTGAAGACAAAGACCAGACTTCGCTGGCTGGCAACGACCTGGGGAAGCCCCTCCAGCTCACCCCTTGTGACGCGGACTCCCTCTGGAAGATGCACGTCATCAAGAGCCGCCGCCACACAGCCGGCGATCGTCACAGGAGATGAATGAATGGGTCGTAGGTAACCCAAACTATCCCGAACCGCATCCATTGCTTCACGCGCGCTGCGCTCGATCTCAACGAGATTCGCAACCAGATAGGCGTCGCACGAGAGCACGTCCTGGGATTTTTCCTGGATCCCCTGGATCCTGACAGGAATGGTTCCCACCTTGTTATTGAGATGGTGCAGCACATTGGCGGCAACATCACCGACAGCCGCAAAGGTCTCCGCGACGGCGTGGCGCTCTTGGGCCTGTCGAAGGGCCCGTTGATGCTCCGCACTTTGCAGCGCGAGCGCCGCGTAGTGTGCGAGGCACGTCAGCACCTTCTTGTCCCACTCAGATTCGGTAAAG
>CAZPJP010000123.1:0-7081 GCA_964586915.1 uncultured Anaerolineales bacterium | reverse complement strand
GCCTCGCCGACCAGATGATCGAGCACCCGTTCGTGTGGCTCGACCAGGAGCAAGCGCGCGACATCCAACAGCGCGTCAAGCAAGCGTGCTTCCTGGATCGCGACCACTGCCTGCGTGGCGAGAGACTGCAGCAGATGGCGGTCGTGGTCGCCGAAGGCGCCAATCTCAGGGCTCTCCAGGTTCAGGACGCCCTCGAGACGCCCGCTCGATCCTACGAGAGGCACAGCCAACTCCGATCGCATCCGCAGATCCGCATCAAGCGGATGGTAGAGGCGTACCCAGGGCGCTGCCTCAAGATCGTGGATGCACAACGGCTGACGGTGCACCGCGACCCAACCCATAATGCTGGTGCCGTCGATGGACAGGGCGTCCAACTGCGGCCGGCCTGGGGCACCCGCAACCGCCCGGGTGACAAGCTCATGTCCCCCCTCACCCACCAGACGAAAGATACCGTGGTGAGCGCCGGTCACATCCAACGCCATCTCCAGGATAGCCTCCAACGTCTGATCCAGGCCGAGACGTGACGAGATCAGCATACCGGCACGCCACAAGCGATTCAGCGCCTCTTCCGTGCGTCCGAGGTCACGTTGCACGTCGGAGAGTCGATAGGCCTGGTAGAGCGCCATCGCCGCCTGATTGACAAGGTTATCGACCATCAGCAGCTCGAACTGGGTAAATCGTCGAGCTTCGGACAGGTACAGATACAATGCCCCCACAGGCTGATTGGCAACGATCAAGGGAAAGCAAGCCGTCGCTTTGGTGCCGGACCTCGCAGCAGATAGATGGATGTGCAGGTCGGGTTCATCGTAGGAGAGCACGCGTCGTCGTTGCTGAATGGCTCGCATCCCGATGCCGTCAGGCCGGGGTGGATCATATCGTCGCGCATCGCCGGGGCCAACGTCCGCCCCCCCGGCTTCCTGCCTCTGATCGGCCCCGTGAAGCTCTCCGGTAGAGACCCGAGAGCCTGGATCGAAGGTCTGTTCCGCCGCGTTATAGGTGTAGATAACGGATATGGCGCCTGGAACGACCTTGACAGCACTATCCGCGATCAGGTGCAACACCGCCGTCACGTCCGCATGTCCGTGAGGAGTGAGCCGGTTGACCGTTGCACCGATCTCATTGAGGCTTGCCAGAGCCTTCAGGAATTGAGGCTCGGTCTGGGCCAGATCGGCGCCCGTCCTCGTCCCTCGGGACTCACCGAGGGGATCTGTAAGCGTGGGCATCCCTTGTAGAGGCGTTGTCTCCTTCATAGCTCAACCATAGATGAAAAGGCGCACGGCACCGGCCCCCAGCGCGACAGAGCGTTTCTCGGATGGAGCAACACGCCGCCGCTTGAGCACACC
Source organism: uncultured Anaerolineales bacterium (assembly GCA_964586915.1). Taxonomy (GTDB): domain Bacteria; phylum Chloroflexota; class Anaerolineae; order B4-G1; family SLSP01; genus PWVB01. The sequence continues at coordinate 5,738 of CAZPJP010000123.1, read as the reverse complement.
GAACCATGCGCCCCTGCGTCACCACGTAGTCGAAGCTATTCTAGCACGAAGATCACGTCATTCAAGCATCTGTGCTTCATACTGCTTGCTTCCAACCCCTGGCTGAAAGCTGATAGCTCCGCCTCCGTTATGCACCGAGCTGAATCTAGATATCGTAATAGAGTGTGAACTCGAAGGGATGCGGTCTCATCCGAACCGGATCTACCTCGGCCGAGCGCTTGTAAGCGACGTAAGCCTCCAGGAGATCCGAGGTGAAGACATCGCCCTTAAGAAGGAACTCGTGATCCGCCTCCAGGGCGTCCAGCACCTCCGCGAGCGACCCTGGTACCTGTTTGATCTGGGCTGCCTCCTCCGGTGGTAGGTCGTAGAGATCCTTGTCCATCGGATCACCGGGATCGATCTGACGCTGAACCCCATCCAACCCCGCCATCAGCAGCGCCGCGAAGCAAAGGTAGGGGTTGCAGGAGGGATCGGGCGCACGGAACTCGACACGCTTAGCCTTGGGGCTCTTCGAATAGACCGGGATGCGACAGACAGCCGAGCGGTTGCGCTGCGAGTAAGCAAGATTGACGGGCGCCTCGAAGCCGGGGACCAACCTGCGATAGGAATTCGTGGTGGGCGCCACGAGGGCGAGCAACGCAGGTGCGTGCGCCAACAACCCGCCAATATAGTATTTTGCTGTATCCGAAAGCTGCGCATAACCAGCATCGTCAAAGAAGACATTGGTATCGCCGCGCCACAGGCTCTGGTGCACGTGCATGCCGCTGCCATTGTCCTGAAAGAGTGGCTTTGGCATGAAGGTGGCGGTGAGGCCGTTCTGGCGTGCGACGTTCTTCACCAGATACTTATAAATCTGGAGGCTGTCGGCCATGCGAACCAACGTCCCATACCGCAGGTCGATCTCGGACTGCCCGGCCGTCGCCACCTCGTGATGATGGACCTCGACAGGCACGCCAGCGGCCTCCAGCGCCATCACGATCCTGCTGCGAACGTCCTGCTTGGTGTCCGCGGGAGGCACAGGGAAGTAACCGCGCTTGGCCGGGATCTGCCCTCCCTTGCCGCCCTCCTGACCACTGGTCCACCATCCCTCAGCGCTCTCAATGTAATGATAGGCGCTGTTGGTCCCGCCGCCATAGCGGACGCTATCGAAGAGGAAGAACTCGGCTTCTGGGCCCCAATAACTGATATCTGCGATCCCCGTCTGCTTGAGATAAGCTTCCGCCTTCTTGGCGACGTACCGAGCATCACGGGTGTAGGGTTGGCGCGTCACCGGGTCGTAGATATCACACACAATCACCAAAGTGGGAACCTCAAAGATCTGGTCCCTGAGAGCCGTGCTCGGGTCCGGAATCAGGATCATGTCCGATTCGTGGATCTCCTGGAACGCCCGAATCGACGATCCGTCGAAGCCGATCCCCTCCTCAAAGAGCCCTTCCGTGAGCTCCCGGGCCGGCATCGTGAAGTGGTGCCACATACCCAAGAGATCGGTGAACCGCAGATCCACCATCTCCACTTCTTTGCCCATCTCAAGTACGTCTGTGACGGTCTCCAGCATCCTTCTCCTCCTTCTCCCGGGCAACTGCGGCACGCAACTGCCCACGGTGTGAACGAACTACAGTCATTTCGCACCCACGGATTCTACGCACGTCATGATAACGGCTATGCACTCCATCGTCTATGACCCAAACGGGCCATTTTGCTGGCCAGAGCAGCGTTGACATGCCCCAACCCACTCTCTATAATCCCTATGTCTCGCAGCTGTTGACGCACGCTTGTGTCTTTAGTTCGAAGCATCGACAGATCCGCTCTGATAAAGGTTAGGATATCGTGTGGTCCTATGTTCCCTAGTGTGTATCAGGAGTCCCGAGAGCTTCTCTTTGAACAGCTCACCGCCGAGGAAATCCAGCGGTGGCTGATCCCGATCGGGTTTACTGACTGGGAGGCCACCTACCGCCGGCTTCTCCGGATCGCCGAGCGATCTCGCGCCAAGCCAACTTTCGCCCAGCTCCTGCCGTACTTGCTGATGATGCTCTCCGAGGTCGGACACCCCGACCGGGTGCTTGTCAACCTTGAACGCTTCCTTCAGAGCGGCCCGGCGATGGCGGATCAGCTCGATCACCTTGCGCGCAATCTGCGATCCACCGAGATCCTGGTCAAGCTGTTCTCGGGCAGCCAGTTCCTCACAGAGATTCTCCTCCGCAATCCCGAGTACTTCAATATCCTGTCCAGGCACCAGAGACTCGCCCAGGCAAAGTCCGTTGAGGAGTTCTGCGCCGAGCTTCTCGATGAAGGGCATGCGGCTTGCTCCTCTGACCGGCTCGATGCCCTGCGGCGCTTCCAACGCTGGGAGCTCCTGCGGATTGGCACCTGTGATCTTCTCGATCTCTTCGATCTACCGGTGGTCACAGAACAGCTCTCCAACCTGGCGGACAGCGTCCTCCGCGTCTGTCTAGAGATAGCTGCCGACGAAATCGCCAGTCGGGACGAGGACGTTCGGATCGCTGACCTCCTGAAGGGATTCGCGGTACTGGCTATGGGCAAGCTGGGAGGATATGAGCTCAACTACAGCTCCGACATCGACCTGCTCTTTCTAGTGGACAGCATCACAAGCCAGCACCAGCAGCTGGGTGAGCGCCTGATCGAGGCCCTTACCAAAATGACCGGTGAGGGGTTTCTCTACCGCGTGGATATGCGCCTCCGTCCTTGGGGTCGATCGGGCCCACTGGTCACCTCTGTTGAGGGCTATTTAAAGTACCTCCGAGAGCATGCACGCCTGTGGGAAAAGCAAGCGCTGCTTAAAGGGCGCAGTGTAGCCGGTAACCTCGAGCTAGGTCGTGCCTTTCTGACCAGATCCGCCCCCATGCTCTTTGACGTCACGCCGGAGGAGGTCCGAGAGAGTGTGCGCACGATGAAGAAGATGACCGAGGATCACCTCCGCGAGCAAGGTCTGGAGTGGGGGGAGGTCAAGCTGGGCGAAGGCTCCATCCGCGATGTCGAGTTCGTCACGCAGTATATGCAACTGATCCACGGCAGACATCGTCCAAACGTTCGGAGTCAAAACACTCTCGATGCACTGTCGCGCCTCTCATCTGAGGGGTTGATCTCGACACACGATGCCCGCATCCTGACCGATGGTTATATCTTCCTGCGCACAATCGAGCATTATCTACAGATGATGCACTATCGGCAGACGCACATGCTGCCGCAGAGCCCCGACGCCCTGAGTCAACTGGCACGTCGCCTCGGCTTTAAGGGCGCCGAAGCGGGTCCGCAGTTCGTGGAGCGGTACGAGCAGCACCGCGCCGCCATCCGGGGCGTCTATTTGAGACATCTGCGAGGAGGACCAGTGAACGAAACGAGCGCAGCGTCACGGCAGACGGACATCAGCCGGGCCCACGTCGCGCGTATGGACGCCTCATACGCCACGGTCTTCACGAAAGCCGAGATCGAGCATCACGCCCGGTTGGCAGCGCGCCTTGGAGATGATCACCTCGTCGAGGTCGAAGGCACACCGCTTACCGAGGATCGTTGGCGCGTGACCATCGTGGGCTATGACTATCCCGGTGAGCTCTCTCTCATCTGTGGGTTGCTCTTTTTCCACGGGTTCACCATCGAAGAGGGACACGTCTTCACATACGAACCCGAGTACCAGGGGAGACCCGATCAACCGCTCGGCGACGAGCGCCGGAAGATTGTCGACGCTTTTACCGTTCAGGCTGTGCGAGAGCAAGCTACGGCGGAAACCTGGCAAGCTTATGCCGGGGACCTCAGTGAGCTCCTCCAGATGATGCAGGACGGGCACGGACGAGAAGCTCGGGGCGAGCTGGCCAAGCGGGTCGCCTCGATCATCCCCGGGGTCACGGAGACGGAGACCACCCTCTATCCAGTGGAGATCCAGATCGACAACGAGAGCGCCGCGTACTACACCGTCCTTCACATCACGGCTCCGGATACCATTGGATTTCTCTACGAGCTGACCAACGCGCTCGCCTACAGCCACATTTACATCTCCCGGATGCGGGTCGAGAGCTTTGGCGACCGCGCCCACGACACCCTCTTCGTCACCGACGCGAACGGTCGCAAGATTATTTCACCGGAGAAAGAGCGCGAGCTCCGCGCCGCCGTCGTGCTGATCAAGCACTTCACTCACCTGTTGCCGCAGACGCCCGATCCCGAAACAGCTCTCCTGCACTTCCGTGAGTTCATCAGTCATCTCTTCCGACAACCGGACTGGCCTGATGAGTTGGCGTCGCTGGAGAACCCAGAGGTTCTGAACAGGCTCGCCCACTTGCTGGGCGTCAGCGAGTTTCTGTGGGATGATTTCCTGCGCATGCAGTATACCAATCTCTTTCCCGTGGTCCGCGATATGGACGCGCTGGAGACCAAAAAGTCGCGGGCACAGTTGCAGGCGGAGCTGGAGAAAGCACTGGCGGTAGTACACGATGGGCCTCAACCACCGGCTAAGGCCCCGCAGTGGCGTGAGACCATCAACGCCTTCAAGGATCGCGAGATGTTCCGTATCGACATGCGCCACATCCTCGGACACACAGAGGAGTTCTGGGATTTCTCGGACGAGCTGACAGCCCTGGCAGAGGTCGTCGTTAATGCAACCTATCATCTCTGTCACGAGGATCTCCGCGCTCAGTACGGCACGCCTCATCTGGCGGACGACGGGATCAGCGAGATGTGTGTCTGTGCACTCGGGAAGTGCGGTGGGCGTGAGCTGGGATTTGCGTCAGACATCGAGCTGATGTTCATTTACCGTGGCAACGGACAGACATCGGGGCCCGATGCCATCTCTACAGCCGAGTTCTATGAGAAGCTCGTCCAGATGTTCATCCAGGTCATCGACGCAAAGCGTGAGGGTATATTCGAGATAGACTTGCAGCTGCGGCCCTACGGTAACTCTGGCAGCATGGCGGTGTCCCTAGAGGCCTTCCGTCGCTATTTCAAACCCGAAGGGCCGGCATGGGCCTACGAACGTCAGGCCTTGGTGAAGCTCCGACCGGTCGCGGGCAATGCGGAATTGGGTGACGAAGTCGTGGCCCTGCGAGACAGCTTCATCTACAACGGCGCGCCCTTCGACGTGACCGCAATGCGCGCGATGCGCGAGCGGCAGATTCGGCATCTGGTCACGGGCGGGACGTTCAACGCGAAGTACAGCCCCGGGGGACTTGTCGACGTGGAATACCTTGTCCAAGCCTTGCAGATCACCTACGGAGACCGGTATCCAGCCCTCCGCAGCACTAACATCCGCGAAGCGATGCGCGCTCTAGCACGAGCGGACCTGCTTTCGCACGATGACTATACGCGGCTTCGAAGAGCACACACCTTCCTGCGATGGTTGATCGACGGACTGCGAATGGTCCGGGGCAACGCTAAGGATCTCACCGTTCCCGCCGTGGATAGCGAGGCCTTCGCATTTCTGGCGCGGCGTCTCCGCTATGGCAACGACGTGCAACAACTGCAAGAGGACTTGACGCTGCACACCACGGCAGTTCAGGAGCTCAATCGCCGGCTCCTACAGTAACGAGGGCGGGCTGGGTCTTTGCAGGAGAGCGGATCTCCTGTATACATATAGGGAAAGATGCTCAAAGGACTGTGTTCGGAAGACCCCATGCCCATCTCGGAAGATCAGAACAGCTACACAGCCGCCGGCAGCGTCGTCGTGAATGATGGGGATCAGGTTCTGCTGCTCATCCGCCCGGAGCGAGATGAGGTACGGCTACCCAAAGGCC
>CAZPJP010000122.1:0-11617 GCA_964586915.1 uncultured Anaerolineales bacterium | reverse complement strand
ATCAGAATGCGTGCATCAGAATGCGTGCATCAGAATGCGTGCATCAGAATGCGTGGGGCAGTTGTCGACTGATCTCCGTTTTGACGGTTTATCAACGCTTCAGCGACGTTCTCCTCACGGTCGTCTGTCAGAATGGGTGCAACACTGAAGAAAGCACAGTATCAATGGAGACAGCGATGTACACGTTAGGCAGGTTCCGCGCCCATCGGAGCGCGGACAGATACCCAAGCTGATCAAAGAGGAGAGAGTCATGTTCACGATACCGGAGTACCGAGAGCTACAACAGGATTACGAACGCCGATTTGCCGGGCACCGCGAGCCGATCGTGCTCTACGATTTCAGCGTTCGACGACTGCGGGCACGGATGCGGCACCGGCTGAGCCACCTTGCCTGTCGTGCGCGACGCACCGGCATCCCGCTAGCGCCGCGGGAATGCGCGCTTCCCGCTTAGCCCAATGATCGCAGCAAGGGTGCGCCGAGAACGGTGCACCCTTGCTGCGCTATGCAGCGCCTTTCTCGGTCCCCACGTCAAGCCGGAGAACCCTCAACGCCCCCCGCCGCCCACGACTCGCGATTTCGTGACGTTTCAGAGACGTTTTGGCGACGGCGTGCCGATATGCTATGGGCGGATTCGAAGACAAATCACACAGTGAAAGGGAGATGAGATGAACACCAGGCAAAGGCGATTAAGTTGGGTAGGCGTAACGATGCTCGTGGTGACGGCCGTTCTGCTCACAGCCGGCGGCGTCTCTGCCGATCACGGGGTCGGACCGGTCCACGCGCACAACTCCACGCGAGTTCGCTTCGAGCAGTATCTGGAGGCTTTGGAGATGGCGGACACCGGCGCGCGCACCCTCGGACCGGTGCCAGCGGCCGAGGTCACCCGGGTGCGCTTCGAGCAGTATCGTGAAGCGCTCGATCAGATGGAGCAGGAACGCGCCGCATCGCTGACCAGGCAGTCGCCCATGCGCAGCGACCACAGCGGAGTTCGCTTCGAGCAATATCTGGAGGCTCTAAAGCAGATGGAGCAGGAGTTCGCTAACTCGCTCGTCGCTCGGCAGGCGGATCCAGCCAGAACTGAAGGAGACTAGAGCAACGGAGCACGGAGTCACATACCCACCCCCTGCGGCCTCGGCGTTGCCGAGGCCGCAGGGGGGAAATGACCATGATCGCAACCGGTGCGGCGCAGGCAGCGAGCTCCCAGGGCAAGGCGAGCTTCACGCCCTTGCATCGTTCACACTGTTCCACGCCGCCACGATCTCACGGTTGGCCTCGACGTTCCCCAGGTAGGAGCGCCGCAGATCCTCATCGTCGATGGCAGCCGCTCGCTGCTCCAGAATACCGTAGGCCTCGGCCAGAACCTCGGGCACACGCGGATCACGCGCCGCATCGAGCACCTGATAGCATATGAGGTACACGCGCGAGGGCTCCTCCGTGCCCTGGAGATGCCCGGTCTCCAGGTAGCTCAGGATCTGCTCCACCTCAGCAAGCGCAGCGTCCATCTCCTCACGGCGCAGATGGACCCGGGCAAGACCGGCGCGCAGCTCAGCATCCACTCCGGGAGGTCCGGCCATCCGTTGAACCGCCAGGCCGGCCTTATAGGCTCGAATGGCTCCTTCACCGTCCCCGAGCTCGGCCAAGGCGTGGCCTATGACGGTGTGCGCAATCGCGCGGTTGTAGGGCAACCACCCGTGTGCGGCGATGTCGCCCACGCCGTCCAGGAAATCAATCGCGCGCTGGGCGTAGGTCCGGGCGTCCTCGGCCTTCCCCTCATGGAGGAGCACCAATCCCGCCTGTACAAGTCCCCACGTCCTGTTAACCACACCTGCACGACCCACAGGAAACGCCAGCGCCTCCCGAAGAGTCGAAAGCGCACGCTCGTAGTCGCCAAGTAGGTCAAAGACAAAGCCCATAGTGACCAGGGCGCGAGACTCGTATACCACCTCCCCGACCTCGTGACACAGCACCCGAGCTGCTTTGAGATGGTCCAGCGCCTCGCTGTACAGCCCCAGGCACGCCGTAGAATAACCCAGGGCCATGCGTCTAAAGCCCTCTCCGCGACGGTTGCCTACCTCACGCATAATCGTGAGCACCTGAAGGCCCACTTCCCGGGCTTCTGCGTACTCACCGAACGCTCCGTGGATGAGGGCCATAGCATTCAGCACCCATCCCTCACCAGCGCGGTCACCGACCCCGCGGTAGAATGCGAGGGCGCGACGCACTAGGTCCCGTGCCTCCGGGCGATGCTCACGACCGAGAATGACCGCCATCTCGTAGAGGATCTCGGCCTCCAGGCGTTCAAGTTTTCCCGACTGGGCTAGGTCCAGCGCCCGCTGCAGATGCTCCAATGCCTCAACCGACGCGATGCCTGGATCAGCGCGAGCCTGGGCAAGACGCAGATAGGCCAACGACTCAAGATACAGATCACCGATCGCGTGGGCGAGTTGAGCCGCGGTCCATGCGGCCTTCCCCGCCATCTCTACGTGGTGAGTGAGAGCCGCCTGTTCAGCGCGTCTCACTGCGACTTCCGCCTGTTTGCGAACATCTCCGAGATCCGTTGCCGCCGCCTCGAGAGCATCCAAGTCCTGCGTCTGCGCCTCGCGATCTCCCCTGAGATGGTGGATACGCTCGCGGGCCAACAACAAATCAAATCGGCTCTCCTCATCAGCCTCAGGTATCAACGCCAGCGCCCGGGTGAAATAGTCAAGAGCCGCGTCATTGGCGTACTGCGCCGCTGCCTGCTTTCCAGCCCGACTCAAATACTCGACCGCCCTCTCCACATCGCCCGCCTGCTCCCAGTGGTGCGCCAGCAGGCCCAACCGCACGTCGACCTGTTCCGGGTAGAGGCGCTCCAGCGTCTCCGCCACCCGCTGGTGCAAGACGCGTCGCTTGCTGTGCAGCAGCCCTCCGTACGCGGCTTCCAGCGTCAGTTGATGCTCGAACGTGTAGGTCCGCTCCCCCCTGAGGAGAGCGGCTGGCTCCGGCACCCGGGCCTCCTCGTGGATCAGCTGCGCCCGCACCAGCTCCAGCAACGCCGCGTCCAGCACGTTGACGCCTGGCGTCTCCTCCTCGCCTAGCACAATGTCAGCCAACACCTGATAGCGGAAGGTGCGGCCCACCACCGCCGCCAGCTGCAACACCTGCCGGGCCGCCACCGGCAGCCGATCGATGCGCGCCATCAATACGCCCCGCACCGTGAACGGCATAGTATCGGCCATCGTCCCCTGATCCAACAGCGACCGCACAAGCTCTGCCGTGAAGAAGGGATTACCTTCGGCCCGTCTCGCGACCGTGTCCACCACCTGCTCGGGCACCTCACGCTCGCCCACCGCCAATAACTGCCGCACCAGGGTCGTGCGGTCCTCGACCGACAACGGCACCAACCGGATATCGATGTGCCGATGACCGTAGTCCCGCTCAGCTATCTCACGGACTCGCCAGCACCCTCGATCGCGCGCTGGGCGGAACCCCGTTAGAATGAGCAATGACATCTGATCCGTCAGCGGGAGCAGACGTTCGATTAACGCCAGCGACGCTTCGTCCGCCCAGTGGAGGTCCTCCAGCACCAGCACCAACGGCTGCGCCTCAGCGACACGCGTCAAGAGATCCGTCACCGCCCGAAAGATCGCGCTCTGCAGCAGCCCCGCTGCTACCAGGCTGTCCAGCTGCGCTGCCGTCGCCGCGTCCACCGGCAACGCCAGCAGACGCGCCAGATAGGGATAGACGGCATCGACCTGACCCGGGCAGAACGCCGCGATCCGCTCCTCCAACAGCACGCATCCCGTCTCGGTGCAGTCGTCGGTCAGCCCCAACAACCGCCGCAGCAGCTCCTGCCAGCCGTAGTACGCCACCCCCTCGGTGTACGACAACCACCGCCCCTCCGCCCACCGCACCTTACCTCGATCGGTTTCCGTGCCGGGCGTTCCGAACGAAGCACCGTCGACTGTGGACCTCGGACTGGCGACTCGCGACTTGGTTTCGGCCACCAACCGCGACTTCCCAATCCCCGCCTCCCCTACCACCGTCACGATGCCCCCGATCCCGCCCTTCACGCGCGCTACGGCGCGCACAAGGGAGTGCAGCTCCGCCTCCCGCCCCACCAGCGGCGCGCGCAGCCCGCCCACGTCATGCTCCGCGGGCGTTGACACGGGAGACACCGGCCGGTACAGTCGCGCCGGCGCGCGTCCGGCACCCCGGGCCTCCCCTAGCCACGCCCACTCGAACCGCTCCTCCACCCGCCGGTACGTCGCCTCCGTCACCCACACCGTGTCCGGCGGCACCTGCGCCTGCAGTCCCTCCACCTCCGCCAGCGCCGCGGCGTGCACCGCCACACCCCCCTCATCCTGGGCCAGCACCACCGCCTCGCCGGTCGTCACCCCGACGCTCAACGTCAATTCGGCGGCCTCGCCCTTTGCAAGCGCGTCATCCTGAGCCGCTCTGAAGGCGTCCGCCATCCCCAGGGCCGCCAGCACCGCCCGCTCGGTGTCGTCCTCGTGCGCCACCTCCGCGCCGAACGCCGCCACCAGTCCCGCGTCGCGCCTCCGCAGCACCGTCCCGCCGTACCGCGCCACCTCTGCCTGCAGCGATCCGACGATCTGGTGCAGCTCCTCTGCCCACACCTCCAGGCCCGCACGCCGCAGCAGCGCCTCCGCCCCGCGCACCTCCGCCACCACCAGGGTCGTGATGCGGCGCTCGCCGTCTGGCAGAGGTTCGCCTCTCGGACCGGGTTCGTGAACAGAGGGTGGCGCGAGTTCGGGGATGCGGGCAGGCAACCTATCGGCGCCTTCCGCCACCGCCGGGGCGGTCGGGGGGGCGGAGCCCGCTGTCGTGACGCCGACCTCCTCACGGGTCACCGGTCGCATAGGTGGCGCTGAGATCGGTGGCACGGGCGGGCTCAGCTCCCCCCGCCGGATCTGCTCGTAGAGCGCTTTCGTCGCCGCCTCCGGCTCGATCCCCAGCTCCGCCTCGAGGGTTGCCCGACAGGTCTCGTATTGCGCCACCGCCGCGGCTCGCTGCTCGCTCAGCGCCAACGCCCGCATCGCCTGTCGGTGTGCCTTCTCGCGCCACGGCTCCAGCTCGATCTGTCGCCGCGCGTAGGACAGCGCCTCCGCATGCGCTTCGCGCTGCAGCTGATGCGCCGTCAGCCGGTCCAGCGCCTCCAGCACCTGCACGTGCAGTGACTCCCGCTGGGTGACGATCCACGCCTCGTACTCCGGGGAAGGGTACGAGAACCCCTGCAGGAACTCGCCGCGATAGAGCTCGGTCGCCGCCGTCAGGTGAGCGACACATTCAGCACAGAGCTCCGACGTCGCGTGCGCATGTTGCTTGGCCGCCTCCACGTGCTCGCGGAAGGCGTTGACGTCCACCCACACGTCGCCGGCGGGGTTGATGCGCAAGGCCGTTGGGGAGATCAGCAAGTGAGGCGGATCTGCCTCGCGGTCGCCGATCGCGTTCCGCAGGCGGTAGAGGGTATTGCGCAAGCTCTTCAGCGCGTTCGAGTCCAGTATCTCCGGCCAGAGCAGGCCAGCTAGCGTCTCGCGCGGGATTCGACGATCCGTTTCTGCGGCCAAGTGTGCCAGCAGCGCCCGCGCGGCCTCCGTTGCGAAGTCGGCCGGCTCGCCCTTATACACGATCTCTAACGCACCGAGCAATCTGATACTCAGTGTACCCATCACACCCCGCCCCTGCCAAGGGATAGCTCTCACAAACAAGTGAATCAGGCTGTGGCGTCCAACGCGCCCGCCTCAATAGCGCCGGGGGGAGGAATAGAAGGAGGAAGACCAGGAGCGATGACGCCTCCCCTCAATTGTACGCCAGACCACGGGGAAACGAAAGAGCGCTGACCCAAGCACGGGATTTCCTACTGCTGTGACGTTATCGCGACGATTCTGCGTCCTTGTCGCCTCGTCAACGAAAACCTGGCTACAGAACTCGCTCTCTGGGCCCTGGACCTGCGTCGCCCGCAAGTGGTGGTACGCTTCCCCGAGATCCACTTAGCCCCGTGCTAACTAGCATGACAGCCCGAAGCTTACCGTAGACCTCACTAAGGGTTCTTGCGCCGTCCGGACGAGACCCTCGATGGGCTCACGATACTTGATCCTTCAGCCTCGTCCACGCCGCCACGATCTCACGGTTAACCGCTACGTTCTCCAGATACGAGCGTCGCAGCGCCTCCTCCTCGATCGTGCTGGCCCTTGCCATCAGCTCGTCGTAGGCCTGCGACAGAACCTGCGCAGCCCTGAAATCCCCGGCTGCCGCCAGCACCTGATAGCAGGTCAGGTGTGTGCGCAGCGGCTCCATCGTGCCCTGTAGGTGTCCCGTCTTCAGGTAAATCAAGATCCGTTCGACCTCCGCCAACGCTGCTGCCATCTTGCCTTGGGACAGGTAGGCCCGCGCGATGCCTGCCCACATCTCGACCGGGGCGCCTGGCGGCCCCGAGATGCGTCGGACCTCAAGGCCCTCCCTATAGGCGCTTATGGCTGCATCATGATTATCCATCTGTAATAGCGCATGCCCCATCACAATGTGAGCTGATGCCCGAAGGTGGGGGAGCCAGCCGTGGAGCGCGTAATCCCCGGCGTTATCCAGGAGAGCAATGACCTCTTGCGCGTATATCTGAGCGTCCTCTGCTTCTCCCCGATGACACAGCGACAGCCCCGCGTGAGCCAGCCCCCACGCACGAGTGAGCAGACCTGCGCGTGCGGTGGAGAACGCCAGTGCTTTCTCGAAGTTCGCCCACGCTGTCTCGTAGTCACCCAGAGCGTCTAGGACAATCCCCCTACCGACGAACGCCCGTGACTCGAACGCGGTCGCCCCTATCTCCCGACACCGACTCTCTGCCACCGTGTAGTGGTCCAGAGCCTCGTCGTACAGGCCCAGGCACATAGCGTGGTAGCCCGTTCCCATCTGTCCTTCGCACTCATACCAACGGCTACCTGTCGACTTGTGGATCTCCAGAGCTTCGAGCCCCAGCGCTCGTGCCTTGGTGTGTCCACCAGCCACGCCGTAGGAGAGGGCCAGTGTGAAGATCGCTGCTCCCTCACCGGCGCGGTCGCCGACTTCTCGATAGGAGGCGAGGGCTTGGTGTAGCAGCTCGCGGGCCTCAGCGTGGCGATCACGCGCCAGATGCATCCCCAGCTCCTGGAGTATCTCTGCTTCTAGACGGGGGAGACCCACCGACTGGGCCAGGTCCAGCGCCCGCCGGAGGTTGTCTATAGCCTCAGGCGAAGCCGAGCCGCCAGGGTCGGTCTGAGCCTGCGCAAGACGCAGGTAAGTCAGCGCCTCCAAGCTCGCATCTCCCGCCTTTTGGGCCAGCTCAACTGCCGCCTCCGCAACTTCGAGCGCTGCATCCATGTGGTGCGTCAGAATCGCCTGCTCGGCGCGCCTCGCTGTGACCTTGGCCGTTCGCCGCGCATCGCCGAGGCGCTTCGCCAGAGCCTGAAGGTCATCGAGATCTCGCGTCTGCGCATCTCGGTCGCCCACCCGGTGGTGCAACCGTTCGCGGGTCAGCAGCAGCTCGTAGCGAGTCTCGTTATCGTCCCCAGGCACCAGCGCCAAAGCCCGGGTGAAGTGCTCAATGGCCTCCATGTTGGCATACAGCGAAGCCGCTTGCTCCCCGGCGCGCCGCCGGTACCGGATCGCCTTTGCCATCTCGCCCGCCTGCTCCCAGTGGTGCGCCAGCAGGCCCAACCGCACGTCGACCTGTTCCGGGTAGAGGCGCTCCAGCGTCTCCGCCACCCGCTGGTGCAAGACGCGTCGCTTGCTGTGCAGCAGCCCTCCGTACGCGGCTTCCAGCGTCAGTTGATGCTCGAACGTGTAGGTCCGCTCCCCCCTGAGGAGAGCGGCTGGCTCCGGCACCCGGGCCTCCTCGTGGATCAGCTGCGCCCGCACCAGCTCCAGCAACGCCGCGTCCAGCACGTTGACGCCTGGCGTCTCCTCCTCGCCTAGCACAATGTCAGCCAACACCTGATAGCGGAAGGTGCGGCCCACCACCGCCGCCAGCTGCAACACCTGCCGGGCCGCCACCGGCAGCCGATCGATGCGCGCCATCAATACGCCCCGCACCGTGAACGGCATAGTATCGGCCATCGTCCCCTGATCCAACAGCGACCGCACAAGCTCTGCCGTGAAGAAGGGATTACCTTCGGCCCGTCTCGCGACCGTGTCCACCACCTGCTCGGGCACCTCACGCTCGCCCACCGCCAATAACTGCCGCACCAGGGTCGTGCGGTCCTCGACCGACAACGGCACCAACCGGATATCGATGTGCCGATGACCGTAGTCCCGCTCAGCTATCTCACGGACTCGCCAGCACCCTCGATCGCGCGCTGGGCGGAACCCCGTTAGAATGAGCAATGACATCTGATCCGTCAGCGGGAGCAGACGTTCGATTAACGCCAGCGACGCTTCGTCCGCCCAGTGGAGGTCCTCCAGCACCAGCACCAACGGCTGCGCCTCAGCGACACGCGTCAAGAGATCCGTCACCGCCCGAAAGATCGCGCTCTGCAGCAGCCCCGCTGCTACCAGGCTGTCCAGCTGCGCTGCCGTCGCCGCGTCCACCGGCAACGCCAGCAGACGCGCCAGATAGGGATAGACGGCATCGACCTGACCCGGGCAGAACGCCGCGATCCGCTCCTCCAACAGCACGCATCCCGTCTCGGTGCAGTCGTCGGTCAGCCCCAACAACCGCCGCAGCAGCTCCTGCCAGCCGTAGTACGCCACCCCCTCGGTGTACGACAACCACCGCCCCTCCGCCCACCGCACCTTACCTCGATCGGTTTCCGTGCCGGGCGTTCCGAACGAAGCACCGTCGACTGTGGACCTCGGACTGGCGACTCGCGACTTGGTTTCGGCCACCAACCGCGACTTCCCAATCCCCGCCTCCCCTACCACCGTCACGATGCCCCCGATCCCGCCCTTCACGCGCGCTACGGCGCGCACAAGGGAGTGCAGCTCCGCCTCCCGCCCCACCAGCGGCGCGCGCAGCCCGCCCACGTCATGCTCCGCGGGCGTTGACACGGGAGACACCGGCCGGTACAGTCGCGCCGGCGCGCGTCCGGCACCCCGGGCCTCCCCTAGCCACGCCCACTCGAACCGCTCCTCCACCCGCCGGTACGTCGCCTCCGTCACCCACACCGTGTCCGGCGGCACCTGCGCCTGCAGTCCCTCCACCTCCGCCAGCGCCGCGGCGTGCACCGCCACACCCCCCTCATCCTGGGCCAGCACCACCGCCTCGCCGGTCGTCACCCCGACGCTCAACGTCAATTCGGCGGCCTCGCCCTTTGCAAGCGCGTCATCCTGAGCCGCTCTGAAGGCGTCCGCCATCCCCAGGGCCGCCAGCACCGCCCGCTCGGTGTCGTCCTCGTGCGCCACCTCCGCGCCGAACGCCGCCACCAGTCCCGCGTCGCGCCTCCGCAGCACCGTCCCGCCGTACCGCGCCACCTCTGCCTGCAGCGATCCGACGATCTGGTGCAGCTCCTCTGCCCACACCTCCAGGCCCGCACGCCGCAGCAGCGCCTCCGCCCCGCGCACCTCCGCCACCACCAGGGTCGTGATGCGGCGCTCGCCGTCTGGCAGAGGTTCGCCTCTCGGACCGGGTTCGTGAACAGAGGGTGGCGCGAGTTCGGGGATGCGGGCAGGCAACCTATCGGCGCCTTCCGCCACCGCCGGGGCGGTCGGGGGGGCGGAGCCCGCTGTCGT
This sequence comes from uncultured Anaerolineales bacterium, assembly GCA_964586915.1. Taxonomy (GTDB): domain Bacteria; phylum Chloroflexota; class Anaerolineae; order B4-G1; family SLSP01; genus PWVB01. The sequence continues at coordinate 1,918 of CAZPJP010000122.1, read as the reverse complement.
GACGCCGACCTCCTCACGGGTCACCGGTCGCATAGGTGGCGCTGAGATCGGTGGCACGGGCGGGCTCAGCTCCCCCCGCCGGATCTGCTCGTAGAGCGCTTTCGTCGCCGCCTCCGGCTCGATCCCCAGCTCCGCCTCGAGGGTTGCCCGACAGGTCTCGTATTGCGCCACCGCCGCGGCTCGCTGCTCGCTCAGCGCCAACGCCCGCATCGCCTGTCGGTGTGCCTTCTCGCGCCACGGCTCCAGCTCGATCTGTCGCCGCGCGTAGGACAGCGCCTCCGCATGCGCTTCGCGCTGCAGCTGATGCGCCGTCAGCCGGTCCAGCGCCTCCAGCACCTGCACGTGCAGTGACTCCCGCTGGGTGACGATCCACGCCTCGTACTCCGGGGAAGGGTACGAGAACCCCTGCAGGAACTCGCCGCGATAGAGCTCGGTCGCCGCCGTCAGGTGAGCGACACATTCAGCACAGAGCTCCGACGTCGCGTGCGCATGTTGCTTGGCCGCCTCCACGTGCTCGCGGAAGGCGTTGACGTCCACCCACACGTCGCCGGCGGGGTTGATGCGCAAGGCCGTTGGGGAGATCAGCAAGTGAGGCGGATCTGCCTCGCGGTCGCCGATCGCGTTCCGCAGGCGGTAGAGGGTATTGCGCAAGCTCTTCAGCGCGTTCGAGTCCAGTATCTCCGGCCAGAGCAGGCCAGCTAGCGTCTCGCGCGGGATTCGACGATCCGTTTCTGCGGCCAAGTGTGCCAGCAGCGCCCGCGCGGCCTCCGTTGCGAAGTCGGCCGGCTCGCCCTTATACACGATCTCTAACGCACCGAGCAATCTGATACTCAGTGTGCTCATCATACCCCGTTCCTAGCCAGGGATGGCTCTAGCAGGACGACAAGCCGTGCGTGACCGTCCACCACGCCTGCCTCAGCTACGCCGGAGTGAGAAGCGAGGACAAGGAGAAACAGGAGCGGTGATCTCCCTCATTATACTCCAGGCCTCTGGGAGATGAAGCCGCGCCGATCCGGACATCTAAGGCTAACGCACTTGGGCACACCGCCCACAGATGTGTCATCCCGAACGGGTCAACGGGTCATCGGCGTTTACCAACCACCACAGCGAGAGATCTCGCGCTTCGAACACGCACGCAACTGCGCGCCGCGAGATCCCTCGCTGTGGCGCCTTTTTGACAAGGTGGCGTGATGTGGCGGCCCAAACCACTTGCCCGCGCCTTAGACGTGACCGAGCCAGTCAACATCACCGGATCACAGCTGCGCCCGGTCTGCAGGTCCAATGCGATGGCCCTGATCCGAGCCCCGGACTCGTGGCCGTTGTGACGCGCTTGCGACGATCTCGCGACGGCGGTGCGACCTTGCTGAGGCGGTTGGCCACTACGCTGCTCTCAACAAGGGGGGATGAGCAATGAAAAGTAATGGCAAGAAGGGACGCACCAAGTGGATCTTGACAGTAGGTCTGCTGTTGTCCGCGTTGAGTCTCGCCCCGAACGCCGTCCGGGCGAGCTTTCGAGCCGCGGCGGGGCAGTTGTCGGCGCCACCACCCGCGCGCGCGTCGGCGCAGAGGTCGAGCCGTCGTGACGCCGGCGATGCGCTAAGTCAGGATCGCGACTTTGTTATGGTCGGTCGTACAGCGCGGCCGGAGCGCCTTGCGGACTGGCAGGCTGCCGGCGTGCGGTTCGAGGGCCACTGGCAGACCGAGCAGGTCAGCCTGGTGCTCGACGTGCTCGATCGCTTCGCACACACCTTCGGCGAGGCGCAGCTACTGAACCTGATCCAGCACGCGCTGCGCCTGGATCCGCATAACGCATCTCGTCAGCTCATCTTTGTGCGCGTCAACGAACCGGAGCTCGCAGCGGCGGGGTGGGTTCCCTTCTCTGGGGAGGTCCGGCTGAACGACATACTCTTCGATGACG
>CAZPJP010000121.1:8835-11780 GCA_964586915.1 uncultured Anaerolineales bacterium | reverse complement strand
CCGGGGCGTTGATAAGCCCTGTGGAGTGTACAGGCCCTGTGGAGTGTACAGGCCCGAACCGGCTCACACCGCACTGGCGTTCAACCGAGCGACGACCTGGTCGCCCATCTCCACCGTTCCGATGCTCTGTGTGCCCTCGCTGGCGATGTCGGGGGTGCGGTACCCTGCTTCTAGCGTGGCTGCGACGGCTGCTTCCACGGCCTGAGCCTCCGCCTCCAGACCGAGGGAGTAGCGCAGCAGGAGCGCCACGCTCAGGATCGTCGCCAACGGATTGGCGATCCCCTGACCGGCGATATCCGGTGCGCTGCCGTGAATGGGCTCGTAGACGCCGCTGCTGCCGGCGCCGACGGAGGCGGAGGCCAGCATGCCCATGGATCCGGCCAGCATCGATGCCTCGTCGGTGAGGATGTCGCCGAACATATTGGCGGTGACCAGCACGTCGAAATCGCCGGGGCGGCGCATCAGGTGCATCGCTGCCGCATCGACCAGCATATGCTCAAGAACAACGTCGGGATAGTCATTGCTGACCTGCGTGACGACTTGGCGCCAGAGGCGTGAGGTCGCCAGGACGTTTGCTTTATCGACCGAAGTGACCTTGCGGCGGCGTCCCCGTGCCAGCTCAAAGGCTTTGCGAGCGATGCGGGCCACTTCGTCGGCGGTGTAGACCATCGTGTCATACGCTGCCGGCTCCTCGCTTGTTGCTTCTTGGCGCGCCCCGAAGTAGATGCCGCCGGTCAGCTCGCGGACCACGAGGAGATCGACGTCCTCCAGCCGTTCAGGACGCAGGGGCGAGGCCGCGCGCAGCATCGGGAAGATCTGCACGGGGCGCAGGTTAGCGTAGAGCGCCAGCCCCTTGCGCAGGCCCAGGAGCCCCTGCTCGGGGCGGACCTCGGCTGCGGGATCGGACCATTTGGGCCCGCCGACAGCGCCCAGCAACACGGCATCCGCGGCCCGGCACGCCTCAAGCGTTTCGGGCGGCAGAGGATCGCCGGTCTCATCCATCGCTGCGCCGCCGATCAAGCGCTCGTCGAAATTGAGGGTGTGGCCGTAGAGGCCAGCTACAGCTTTCAGAACTCTCACGCCTTCGGCAACGACCTCGACACCGATGCCGTCGCCGGGCAGGGTCACAATCTTGGCTTCAACCATCATCTCTCCTTGAGTTCGTGGGGGCGCTCGCAAGGAACGCCCGTTCCTAGTCTTAGCTTTCCGGTCCGGTCATCGTCAGGCCGTACTCCATGGCATCCGCCAGGGCGATCCAGCTCGCCTCGATGATGTTTGTCGAAGCGCCCACGGTGCTCCAGCGATGGGTGCCGTTCTGCATATCGAGCATAACGCGCGTGGTGGCTGCCGTTCCGGCGTCGCTGTCGAGGATGTGGACCTTGTAGTCGGCCAGCTCGAAGTCGGACAGGTGAGGATAGACCGGCACCAGTGCCTTGCGAAGGGCCTGATCCATCGCGTTGACTGGGCCATTGCCCTCGGCTGCTGTGTGGAAGATCTCGTCGCCGACGCGCACTTTGACGGTGGCCTCCGCAAAGAGCCCGCGCCCCTGGCGGTGCTCGACGACGGCCATAAAGTCGATGAGCTCGAAGGGCGGCTCGTAGTCGTCGCGCGAGCGGTGGAGCATCATCTCAACCGATGCCTCGGCGCCCTCGAAGGTGAAGCCGCGGTATTCGAGCTCCTTGATCTTCTGCAGCACACCAGGGAGGTCCTGAAGCTCATCGTGGTCCAGACCGAGCTCGTCGGCCTTACTCAGCAAGTTGCCACGTCCGGATAGCTCGGAGATCACGACCCGGGACTCGTTGCCGACGAGCTCGGGGTCGATGTGCTGGTAGCTGAGGACATTGCGTCGCATCGCCGCCACATGGATGCCGCCCTTGTGGGCAAAAGCGCTCAAGCCGACGTAAGGCGCGTGGCGGTCCGGCGCCTGGTTGGCGAGAGAGGCCACGGTGCGCGCCGTGCGGGTGACGTGCTTCAGCTGTCCCTCGGGAAGCGCTGCAAGGCCCATCTTCAGCTCGAGGGATGGGATGATCGTGCACAGGTTGGCGTTGCCACAGCGCTCGCCGTAGCCGTTGACCGTCCCCTGGACGTGGGTGGCGCCGGCTCGTACGCCCGCCAGCGTGTTAGCGCTGGCCAGGCCCCCGTCGTTATGAGCGTGGATGCCCAAAGCGACGTCATACCTCTGCAGTCCGGAGGCCAAAGCTGCGCGCACGTCCCCGACGATCTGCTCGATCTCCCACGGCATTGAGCCGCCATTGGTGTCACAAAGACAGAGGAGATCCGCCCCGTTCTCGACCGCGGCCTTAAGGGTGCGAAGCGTGTACTCGGGATCTGCCTTGTACCCGTCGAAGAAGTGCTCGGCATCATAAATGACTTCTTTGCCCATCTCCTTCAGGTATGCGGTGCTCTCGCTGATGATGCGGAGGTTCTCCTCCAAGTCGGTCCGCAACACGTCGCGCACGTGTAAGGTCCAGCTCTTGCCGACCAGCGCGATCGTGGGGGTATCGGCGGCGACCATCGCCTGAATGTTGGCATCCTCCGCCGGCGTCGAGCCGACCCGGCAGGTGCTACCAAAAGCCGTGATGCGAGCCTGTTTGAGATCCAGGTCCTTTACACGCTCGAAGTAGGCGGCATCCTTGGGATTCGACCCGGGCCAGCCGCCTTCGATGTAATCAATGCCCAGGTTGTCCAGCAGCTGGGTGATCTTGAGCTTGTCCTCGACAGAGAGGGAGATCCCCTCCGCCTGTGTTCCATCGCGAAGCGTCGTGTCGTATAGCTTGATGCGTCTCTCTGTCATCCGCGTCTCTCCTCCTCTTTCCATGCCTGTGGCGTCGACAAGCGAACCTGTGACGTCTACAGGCGTGTTGCGTGTACAGGCGAACCTGTGGTGTTGACAGGCGAACCTGTGGTGTCTACAGGCCGGCACCTCGTCTCCCCCTCGATTCGAG
>CAZPJP010000121.1:4944-8735 GCA_964586915.1 uncultured Anaerolineales bacterium | reverse complement strand
ACAGGCGAACCTGTGGTGTCTACAGGCCGGCACCTCGTCTCCCCCTCGATTCGAGGCGTCCGTGTGCTATCGTCGCAGCGTCACTCTCTTAGTCTAGCGCGCGTATACGGGACCAGGCCTCCGGCCTCGATGATGTCCATGATGAAGGGCGGGAAGGGAGAGGTCGTGTAGGTCTCGCCCGACTCTATGTGCGTGATCCGCCCCGTCTCGAGATCGACGGTCAGGTGATCGCCGGTCCGGACGGCTCGGGCAGCCTCTGGGCATACGAGGATGGGCAACCCGATGTTGATCGCGTTGCGGTAGAAGATCCGGGCGAAGCTCTCGGCGATGACACAGGAGACCCTGGCGCCTTTGATCGCAAGGGGTGCGTGCTCTCGCGAGGAGCCACAGCCGAAGTTCTCACCGCCAACGATGATGTCACCTTCCTGGACCTCACCGGCGAACTCAGGATCGATGTCCTCCATACAGTGTTGGGCCAGCTCCTCGGGGGTCGACATATTGAGATAGCGTGCCGGTATGATGACGTCAGTGTCGATGTTTTGGCCGTACCTCCACACTTTGCCGCGCAGAATTTTGCTCTTCGGCGTCTCTTGCTGTGTTGTCATGCAACGACCTCCTCAGGGCTGCCAATGCGTCCGAGGACCGCTGAAGCAGCCGCGACCGCCGGCCCGCTCAGATAGACCTCGCTATCGGTGTGCCCCATACGCCCCCGGAAGTTGCGGTTCGTGGTACTAACGGCAACCTCGCCGGCCGCCAGGATGCCCATATGACCGCCGAGACAGGGGCCGCATGTGGGCGTGCTGACCACAGCGCCCGCCTCGATGAAAACCTCGATCAGTCCCTCGCGTAGGGCGTCGAGGTAGACCTGCTGCGTCCCGGGGATGACGATGCAGCGGACATCCCGATGAACCTTCCTGTCACGCAGGATCTGGGCTGCGATGCGCAGATCCTCAAGCCGCCCGTTAGTGCAGGAGCCGATCACGGCCTGGTCGATATCAACCGACCTGGCCGCCGAGACGGGCTGCGCGTTCTCCGGCAGGTGCGGGAAGGCGACCTGAAGTGGGATATCGCTGACGTCGATCTCGACGACGCTGGCGATGGCTGCATCGGCATCGGAGGCGTGCGCCTCGAAGGGCCCGGACACGCGTCCATCGATGTAGGCCTGTGTGGTCTCATCGACGGCGAAGAGACCTGCCTTGGCGCCAGCCTCGATGGCCATATTGGCCATCGTGAAGCGTCCCGCCATAGAGAGATCGTCGATGACCGGCCCAGTGAACTCCATCGCTTGGTACAAGGCGCCACTTACACCGATCTTGCCGATGGTATAGAGGATAAGATCCTTGCCGCCCACCCAGGGTTGCAGCTCGCCTGTGTAGACGAACCTCATCGTCTCCGGCACCCGCATCCAAATCTGGCCGGTGGCCATCGCAACGGCGATGTCGGTAGAGCCCATTCCGGTGGCGAAGGCGCCCAGTGCACCGTAGGTGCACGTATGGGAGTCGGCGCCCACCACCACATCGCCCGGCCGGACGAGGCCCTGCTCTGGCAGAAGGACGTGCTCGATTCCCATTCGGCCCACGTCATAATGATGGGGCAGGTCCTGCTCACGGGCGAATCGGCGTATCATCGCGCATTGCTCTGCGGACTTGATGTCCTTGTTCGGCGCAAAATGATCCGCGACCATCACGACCTTCTCAGGGTCGAAGACGCGCCTGTGAGCTCCATAGGCATCGACGCCCAGCTTCTCGAACTCGCGCAGCGCGATGGGTGCGGTGATGTCGTTGGCGAGGACAAGGTCGACCGCGACCTCGATCAGGTCGCCAGGGCTGAGATCCGGCCGGCGAGGGGCAGCTGCGCCCTCACCGGCGACGTGACCGGCAAGGATCTTCTCGGCTAATGTATGTCCCACGTGATCTCCCCTCTTATCTACTTCTCGGTCGCGCCTATGCCCGGCGCCTGAGCGCCGCGGCCGTTGTCGTGCACCAACCCCTCAAAATCCCATTTCACCGACCATCCGCACGGCTGCGGGAAGTCCTCCCACGATGACCTGGCTCGCCCTCCTGCGGTGTTCACAGGCGTGGATCCTCCAGAACCGCTCGCGTCTGGTGTACAACTCCCCTCTGTCCTTACGCGCTTGGCTTTCATTCCTCTCCCCCTATGGCTTGTTATAAACCTGCAGCGATGTCATCGACAACGATCAGGCTGTCGCTGACGGCTGACTGGAAACCGACAACTGGTAACTTCTTGCCGTCCTACGCGGCTGCTTCAACACGCGTCGCTTCGCGCCGGGCAGCGATAAGACGGTTTAGCGCGAACATGTATGCCTTGGCGCTGGCGACGACGATGTCGGTGTCGGCGCCATGACCGCTGAAGACCGTGCGCGCCTCACCATTCACCGGCTCCTCGGCCCGAATGCGTATGGTGACGCGCCCGACCGCGTCGATGCCCTCGGTGATGGCCTCGATCGAGAACTCGATGAGCTCGTTGGGCTCTCCGATCACGCGGTTGATGGCACGATAGACCGCGTCCACAGGGCCGGTGCCGTGATGAGCGTCGCAGTAGACCTGGTCGTCCGGTCCTTTGATGCGCACGGTGGCTGTGGGAATAGCGTGGTCGCCGCACGAGATCTGCACCTGCTCCAGATGGTAGCTCTCCTGGAAGAACATCTCGGCCTCGTCCGCGACGATGGCCTCCAGGTCGCGGGTCTCGACGGTCTTCTTCTTGTCCGCAACCTCCAGGAACCGGCGGTAGACCTTGTCAAACTTCTCGTCGTCAAGCCGATACCCCAGCTCGGACAGGCGGTGGCGCAAGCCGTGGCGGCCGGACCTCGCTGACAGGATGATCTCCGAGTCGGGCACGCCGACGTCCCGCGGGTTGATGATCTCGTAGGTCGTCCGTTCCTTGAGGATGCCATCCTGGTGGATGCCTGATGAGTGAGCAAAGGCGTTGGACCCGACGATGGCCTTGTTGGGCTGTACGGGGATGCCGGTCAGGTGGCTTACGAGCCGGCTGACGGGATAGAGCTGGGTGGTGTCGATGCCGGCACACACCACCGGGCCGACCCTAGGGCCCTTGGCGCTCACAGAGCCTGTGGAGCCTACAGACGCGAAGTGATCGCGGCGTGTCTTCAGGGCCATAACGACCTCCTCCAGGGAGGCGTTGCCGGCTCGCTCGCCGATGCCGTTGACGGTGACCTCCACCTGCCGCGCGCCGTTGCGCACGCCGGCTAGGGTATTGGCGGTGGCCATGCCGAGGTCATTGTGGCAGTGAACGGAGACGACCGCGCGGTGCACATTGGGCACATTTTCCATGATGCCGCGGATCAGCGCTCCGAACTCCTCCGGCGTCGTGTAGCCGGTGGTGTCCGGGATGTTGATGACAGTTGCACCGGCGTCGATGACGGCCTCCAAGACGCGATAGAGATAAGCTGGCTCGGCGCGCCCAGCATCCTCGGTGTAGTATTGCACGTCCTCGACATACTGCTTGGCGAGCTTGACGGCGTTGACGCCCATCTCCAGCGCCCCCTCCCGGGTTGTGCGCAGCTTGTGCCGGACGTGGACGTCGGAGACGCCCAGCCCGGTGTGGATGCGGGGATGGGCGGCGTCCTTCAGGGCTTCCGCGGCGACTTCGATATCCTCTTGGCGCGCGCGGGTCAGACCGCAGATGGTGCACCCACGGATCTCCGTCGAAATGCGCTGCACGGCGCGGAAGTCGCCGGGCGACGAGATCGGGAAGCCGGCCTCGATGACGTCTACCCCCATCGCCTCAAGCACGCGGGCGATCTCCAGCTT
>CAZPJP010000121.1:0-4844 GCA_964586915.1 uncultured Anaerolineales bacterium | reverse complement strand
GCGCCAGCCTGCCACATCTCCGACTCGCGCATCTCCCGCAGCTCTTCTTCGAGGCGCTCCCGATAGTCCGGGGCGCTGTTCGCCGCCAGCACGATTCGGGTCTCTTCACCGGAGACGACGCTCTCGTAGAGATCGTCGAAGACCGGCTTGACGGCCTCGCGGAACCGATGGCGCCAGTCTAGCGCGCCGCGCTGGGCCGTGGTGCTGCAGTTAGCGTACATCCAGTCCATCCCGTGCTGGTCGACGAGGCGGATCAGGCTCTGGGTGAGCTCCTCGACCGTCTCGTTGAAGGCTTCACTGGGGCTATGTCCGTGCTTGCGCAAGAGATTGTACTGAGCTTCCATAACGCCCGCTAACGCCCCCATGAGGACGCCGCGCTCGCCGGTCAGGTCGCTGTGTACCTCTCCCTCGAACGTGGTGGGGAAGAGATAACCGGAACCGATGGCGATACCGAGGGCCAGCGTGCGCTCGGTGGCCCGGCCGGTGTAATCCTGCTCGACGGCGTAGCTGCTGTTGATGCCGGAGCCAGCCAGGAAGTTGGCGCGGACGCTGGTGCCCGAGCCTTTCGGTGCGACCAGGACCACGTCGACGTACTCGGGCGGGACCACACCGGTCTGGTCGCCGTAGACGATTGAGAACCCGTGCGAGAAGTAAAGGGCGTCCCCCTCGTCTAGTCGGGGCTTGATCCGCGGCCAAGTCAGCATTTGGGCCGCGTCCGAGACCAGGTACTGGACGATGGTGCCCCGGTCGGTCGCCTCCTCAAGGTCGAAGAGGGTCTTGCCGGGGACCCATCCGTCGGCGACGGCTTTATCCCACGCGGCCTGATCGCCTTTCCATTGCCCAACGATGACGTTGATGCCGTTGTCGCGCATATTGAGTGATTGCGCGGGCCCCTGTACGCCGTACCCCAGGACGGCCACGACCTCGTCCTTCAACACCTCGCGGGCCTTCTCCAAAGGGAATTCGTCTCGCGTCACGACGTCTTCCACGACGCCGCCAAAATCGATCTTCACCATATGTTCTCCTCCTTGCCTGTGGAGTTCGCAGGCCTGTGGAGTTCACAGGCCGTATGATTGTTACCAGCTATGATAATCTGAATGATGCTCGGGTCTATTCCGTACCGTTGCTACCGCGGGCCATCGCTACACGCCCGGTCCGCACCAGTTCCGCGATTCCGTAGGGGCGCAGGACCTCCACCAGCCCGGCGATCTTCTCATCGGTGCCGGTGACCTCGATCATCAACGTCTTCAGGCTAACGTCGACCACACGGGCGCGGAACGTCTCGACAATCTGCATGATCTCTGCGCGGTTCGCGCCATCGGTCGCGTGGACCTTGATCAGGGCCAGGTCGCGCATGACCGCGGGCGTTTCGGTTACATCCTCAACCTGGATGACGTTGACGAGTTTGTAGAGGTTCTGAGCGACCTTCTCGGCATCAGTGCGCGAGCTGTCCACCACGATGGTCATCCGGCTCACGCCCGGCTGCTCGGTGTGACCAACGGTCAGGCTTTCGATGTTGAAGGCCCGGCGCCGAAAGAGGCTGGCGACCCGGTTGAGCACGCCGGGTTTATCCTCGACCAGGGCGACTAGTGTGCTTTGCATTTCATCCTCCTTACTTCACTTGTCCTGCTGCGGTCGCCGGATCATCTCGTGAAGGGCCGCCCCGGAAGGCACCATCGGGTAGACGTTGGCATCTTCCCCTTCTTCGGCGATCTGGAACTCGATGAACGTGGGGCCCTCGTGCTGGCGCGATTCCTCGATGGCCTGGCGTGCCTCGGACCTGGTTGTGGCGCGCCACGTGGGGATGCCATAGGCGTCTACCAACTTGACGAAGTCGGGGTTGAGCAGCCGTGTGGCTTCGTAGCGCTTCTCGTAGAAGAGCTCTTGCCACTGCCGCACCATCCCCAGGTAGTTGTTGTTGGAGAGCGCGATGTGGATCGGTAGATTCTCCTGCACGACGGTGGCCAGATCGGGTAACGTCATCTGGAACCCGCCGTCACCAACGATAGCCCAGACCTCACGATCGGGCTGGCCGAATTGGGCCCCGATCGCGGCGGGGAGCCCGAAACCCATCGTGCCCAGTCCACCGGAGGTCACAATGGAGAAGGGGACGTCGTTGAGATAGTACTGCGCCGCCCACATTTGATGCTGGCCTACGTCAGTAACGACGACGGCCTGACCCTCGGTTGCCTCCCAGATATCGTTGATGAAGTGGGCGGCAACGAGATGGCCATTCTCGGGCCGATGCAGGATGTCACGGCGGCGGCTCTCCCCGCGCCAATCGTCGATCCTCTCGATCCAGGCTTCGTGCGTTGCGGGCCGAACCTTGGGCAGGAGCTGCTCCAGGACTTGTCGGAGATCGCCCAGGAGGGGGATGTCGACGGTCACGATCTTGTTCAACTCCGCGGCATCGGCGTCGACGTGGATGCGTTTGGCATCCGGTGCGTATTGCGCTAACTTTCCGGTGACGCGATCGTCGAACCGCATACCGAAGGCGAGCAGGAGATCGGCTTCCTGGATGGCCTTGTTGACGTAGGCCTCACCGTGCATGCCCATCATTCCCAAAGCCAGCGGGTGTGACTCCGGGAAGCCGCCCTTGCCAAGTAGGGTGAGGCCCACCGGGGTCTGAGTCTTCTCGACGAACGCCCGGAGCTGCTGCATCGCCCCTGACATAAGAACCCCCTGACCGGCCAGGATCACCGGGCGCTCGGCCTGGTTGATCAGCGCCGCTGCCTTCTCGACCAGCTCAGGATCCCCCTTGCCGACGGGGCGATAGCCGGGGAGATCGATCCCCTCATCGGTCTCGCCTATGGCGTTCCCAGGCACGAACTCGGTCTCGGTGATTTGCACATCCTTGGGCAGGTCGATCAAGACCGGCCCGGGACGCCCGCTGCGCGCGATGTAGAAGGCTTCGCGGATGGTGTAGGCCAGATCTGCAACATCGGTGACCAGGTAGTTGTGCTTGGTGATGGGTAGCGTGATGCCGGTGATATCCGTCTCCTGGAAGGCATCGGTGCCGATGAGGTGTGTTGGGACCTGGCCCGTGATGCAGACCATCGGTGATGAATCCATCGCAGCTGTAGCGATCCCGGTTACCAGGTTGGTCGCGCCCGGTCCGGAGGTCGCCATTGCGACGCCGACCTTACCTGAGACGCGAGCGTAGCCGTCGGCTGCGTGGGCTGCGCACTGTTCGTGGCGCATCAGCACGTGGTGAATCCCATAGTCCTGGCGAGGATGATAGGTGTGCATAATAGCGCCGCCAGGGATGCCGAAGACGACCTCGACGCCTTCCCGTCTGAACATCTCCCATACGATCTGTGCACCTGTCTTTTTCATCAGATTTCCTCCTCCTGTTCCTTCGTGAGCGCGGTACTCCATCCCGGACCGTCTCTTACGCGTTTTCCTGACACCCCATCCATTCCCCCTCATACGATCCGCATCTGAAACAAAAAAGCCGCCCTTTTGGGCGGCTTCTTCTGGCTGCTGTGGCCTGGTGTTGTTTCGGTCCTAGGCTCTCCTCGCCAATCTACCGCCCCCGCTCCTGCCGGTAAGCAGGAGCACAACAATAATGAGGACGACAACGATGGAGAGGCCAAGGGTCGCTTGGCCAGCGTAGAGTACGTCCTCTGGTGCAGGGCTCACCTGTGCTCTCGGTGAGACATTCGATTGGGGTCGACTGGCGTTCACTGCTTTCCTTTCAGATCCAGCTGACGGACGACGCTTGAGAAAGACTAACAACGACCTTGCGTGGGAGTGCTAGCGACGAATCCCCCTGAAACAACAAGAGCCGCCTCTGTGGGCGGCTTTTGGTTTCGCGCTAACTTGGCGATGCTGGCCTCGCGCTGCCCACGGCGCTAGAGCTCTCGCCCAATAAGGACGAGGAGATTGCCGAGCAGAACGATAACCAGCGTCTTTGAACTCATTTGGATGATACTCCCTTGGCTTGGGAGCATTATACAACACCGTCGGCGCGCTGTCAAGGGCCATTTGAACCCGAATATTGAATCGTTGCTCACCCTTGCCTGGCGCATGCTGCTCGGCCACACGCGCGCGACCAGCAACCGGCATCACAATGGCGTCTGGCCAGGGAAGATGTGCAACCTGGGGCGCTGAGCTCCGTAGTACTAGATGTGCTCTGTCAGGGAGACTCGTTTTCTGATCTCCGAACTTCGGGCCGAAGTTCGGCTAGATTCGCAGGGAGGGTTGAGATGAACGTCGTGAAAACGGAACGGCGTACCGAGGGGCCGGGGTGTCTGGTTCAGCTACTGTGGACGTTATTTGTCGGTTTGTGGCTCGGACAGATTTGGGCGGCGGTGGGTTGGGTCCTGGTGATTACCATCATTGGGATGCCGCTGGGCATCACCGTGCTGAATATGCTGCCCCAGATTGTCTCGCTGCGCAAGCGCGAGGAGTACGTCGTCACCTACGGGGAGGGGCAGCGGACCGAACGTAAGGCCCCGCAGGTCAACATCGTGTTGCGCGCCCTCTACTTCCTTTTCGTGGGTTGGTGGCTGAGCGCGCTGTGGATCGAGGCGACCTTTGCGCTGATGGCGAGCTTCATCGGAATGCCCCTCGGTATCTGGATGTTGGATCGGATTCCACGCATCGTATCGTTGAAGCGTTGAGCTGTCGAGAGATAGGCGACGCCCACGGAGGGCATCCCGTGGGCGTCGATATTCCCCTGGTCAACTTAGGGGTTGACCTGCAGCTCCTCGACCTGGAAAACCCAGCGGTTCGCTGGCGTCTGCGGTGTCACGAGGCGGATCGGCCCTTTATCCGGTTCGGCCTCTGTGATCCACTCCCCGTCTACCTTCAGGGCAATGATGGCGTTCTGAAGTTCGTCC
>CAZPJP010000120.1:0-12115 GCA_964586915.1 uncultured Anaerolineales bacterium | reverse complement strand
ACCGGCATCGTGGACCGCGAGGATTGGCGCGTATCCGTAATCGATCAGAAATGCGAAAGCTCGACCAGCAGCGTGCCTGCTACATCCCGTAGCGCTCACGCGCCAGATCGAGGATCGCGACGATGAGCGTCTCGTAGGCGATCCCCGCGGCGTGGGAGGCGATCACGATATCGCTGACCAAAGGGTTGAGTCCGGGCAAGGTGTTGATCTCCAGCAGGTAAGGCGCCTCATCGGTGCCCATGCGAAAGTCGACGCGCCCCACATCCAGCCCACCAACGGCCTCAAACGCCGCCACGGCTAGCTCTTGAAGTCGCGTCTCAAGATCCTCGGGAATGTCCGCAGGACAGAGATAGCCCGGCGCACTCTCCGACTCGATGGCATAGGACTTTGCCTGGGCGTTGTAGATCCCCTGCACGGCTCCCTTGCCTGTGTCGATCTCCAGCACGGGCAGCACTCGATAGCCACGGCTATCGTAGAAACCACCTCGTCCGCCGTGCTCTTGCGACAGAACGTTGCCCACCAGGCCCACCGTGAACTCGCGACCCGGCAGGAATGGCTCAGCCAGGGCCGGCTGGCGGTACGTGGCAATCACCCAGGCCACCCGGTCATGGAGCTCGCGCTCACTCCGCACGATCGATCCGGGATCAATCCCCATACCCGATCCCTCGCGGACCGGTTTGACGAAGAGCGGATAGGAGAGTCCGGAGTTCAGCGCAATGCCAGCACGATCGAAGACCTGAAACGGCGCGGTGGGAAGACCGCAGTCCCGCCAGATGCGCTTGGTGGCAGCCTTGTCCAAAGAGATCGCGTGCGTCAGGACTCCAGATCCAGTGTAGGGGATATCCAGCATCTCCAGGAGAGCCGGCACGTGCGACTCCCGGGAATCGCCTCGCAGTCCCTCCGCGATGTTGAAACAGATGTCCGGCTGTGTCTCTCTGAGCGTGTCGAGTAGCGTCTGATCCGCTTCCAAGAAGAAAGGGGAATGCCCTACACTGTTCAACGCCTGCAGGATCGCCTCGACAGTCTCCTCGGCGTCATACTCCGCCAGGGCATCCGGTGGCGCATCGGAGGCAACGTCGACGCTGTGTTTGCGGTTTGCCAGAACGGCGATACGTAGGGCTCGCCTAGGACTAGGAAGCGCCATCTCAGACACGAACCGTCTCCGAGACACAAGCCTCGACCTCTATTGGGAGGTCTGCGGGCTCTGATTTCTCACGGTGGTGCGATACGTCCCATCCCTCGGGCGCAAGACGATGCTCGTGGCCGGCCAGCAGCCCGGCGACCCCTTCCCGAACGCCCTCGGCACGCTGGGCCCGGCAGTAGGGACAAACACTTGGATCGTGGGGTTGGTAAGCAGTGGGCTGCGTGTACGCCGTGATAAAGCCCTCGTAGTTACGCACCACCACCTTGCTGTCGGACATAGTCAGCAGGTAGTTTGGCAGCAACGGTACCTTCCCCCCACCCTCTGGCGCGTCAATGACAAAGGTGGGAATGGCAAAACCGGAGGTGTGTCCCCGCAGCGCCTCCATGATCTCCAAACCCTTAGCCACCGGCGTGCGAAAGTGACCGGCCCCATGCACCAGATCGCACTGGTAGAGATAGTAGGGCCGGACTCGGTTTCGCACCAACTGGTGAACCAGCGTCTTGATGACATTTGGACAGTCATTGATGCCAGCCATCAGCACGGTCTGGCTGCCCAACGGTATGCCGGCGTCGGCGAGACGTGCCAACGCAACCTCGACCTCCGGCGTGAGCTCCTTGGGATGGTTGATATGAATGTTCATCCACAGCGGATGGTAGCGGGCCAGCACGGCGACCAGATCCGACGTGACTCGCTGCGGCAGAAAGATCGGAACGCGTGTGCCGATACGCACGACCTCGACATGGGGGATCTCACGAAGCCGCGACAGGATACGCTCCAGCACATTCTGCGGCAGCGTCAAGGGATCCCCACCCGAGAGCAGCACATCCCGTATCGCGGGCGTGCCTGCGATATAATCTAGCTGGCGCTCGTATGCGGCGGTGCCGAAGGCCACGTGGCTATCGCCGACCAGGCGGCTGCGGGTACAGAAGCGGCAGTAGCTGGCGCACTGCGTCGTGACCATCATCAGCACGCGATCAGGATAGCGGTGGACCAGTCCTGGCACCGGTGAGTGCGCGTCCTCAGAGAGAGAATCCGCCATCTCCGCCTCGAACGGCACCAGCTCCATACTCGTGGGGATCACCTGCCGTCGAATCGGGCACATCGGATCCACGGGGTCCATTAGACTTGCGAAGTAAGGAGTGACGTTAACACGGAAGCGCTCCGGGGACGAAAGT
This sequence comes from uncultured Anaerolineales bacterium, assembly GCA_964586915.1. Classification (GTDB taxonomy): domain Bacteria; phylum Chloroflexota; class Anaerolineae; order B4-G1; family SLSP01; genus PWVB01. The sequence goes on along the minus strand of CAZPJP010000120.1, from coordinate 9,796 downwards.
CCTATGATCTCCTCCGGCGCAAGTCCGACCACCTTGGCGAAATCCTCCACAGAGCGAAGCCTGTGCGTCATCTGCCAACGCCAGTCCGCCCATTGCGTCATCGTGACGTGCTCCCATGGGTGCGGGGGGTGCAAAGGCTGTTTCGCTACCCCAGGAGGGTCCTCAGTTCTTCTGCGAGTCGCATACTCAGGTGTCATCATCCTCTTTCCTCTACTGAAAGTTTGGTACAAACCGGGATTCATGCCGCTGTCGGGTTGGCAACGAGGGCTATCGTCGCCGCCCCACCAGCGGCGCTAGAACCCCTGCTGTGCCATCTGCTCCAACATAACCGAAAGCTTAGCCGCCGGATAGCCCTTCAACAACGCACGGCTCGCACCGGCGGCCTCCGCCCTCCGGCGGGTTCGCAAGGTGTCGGCGAGCACCACACACGATGTCGTCGGCCAGCGCGCCCTTATCTGCCTCAAAAGAGTCCAAGCGTCGCCGCCTGGCAGGCTCGCATCCAGGACGACGAGCGTTGGTCGCTGTACCTCCACCGAACGGAGCCCAGAGACACCATCGACAGCCTGATAGATCTGCGAGATCGACGGGATGCTGCTCAGCAACGTGGTCAAGCTGTCACGAAGCGGACTAGAACCCGTCACGACCAATGCCGATATTCGCTGTACCATTCGAATGCGCTCCAAGGCTCGACACAATGAGAGTTTCCAGATGTAGCAGGCTAGATCATACGCCGGAACGGGGAGGCAGACCTCGGATAGAGAGTGTATTCGAGCTGTGACAAAAGCCGGATCTTTGAGCGGACCCTGATACGTCAAATGACGCAGCATAGCAGCATAGCCGGCAAAGGGGCACCAACCGTAGCACAATTCGCACGTGGTGCACAATCCTGCCATCGTCTTTGTACGACATTGTCACGGGATTTGCACGAGAGGACGCTATACTGCTAGCGCTCTGCAGGATTCAGAGGCGCAGGGCACCTAACCAGGGACGTGGTAGGTCCCCAATATCTTGAGGAGGCAGACGAGTATGGCAATCACGGCAGTTTGTCCCGCCTGTGACGAAACCATCATCTTGAAGGCTGAACCGAAGCTCGACCAGAAAGTCCGGTGCCCGCACTGTCGCACCGACCTGATCGTGATTGAGGTCGAACCCGTTGAGCTCGACTGGGATGACTTCGACGACGATTGGGACGACGACGACGATTGGGACGACGACGAAGACTGGGACGACGACGAAGACGACGACGCGGAGTGGTAACCGGCGCGCAGTAGGGCCGTTGCTACGAGGCCAAGACGTTCGCGCCTCGACGCACGGTTGATTGGCTTAAGGAGACCGGCCTGCTGATCAGCAGGCCGGTCTCGCTTTCGACTCTGCGTGCGTTGCTGTGTTGAGCGCTACCCCTCGTCCAGACGGGCCAGTCCCTCCCGCAACGCGTAGAGGGCTGCCTGGGTCCGGTTCGCGAGGTGGAGTTTGCTCAGGATGTTGCTCACGTGGGTCCGGGCCGTCCGTTCGCTGATATACAGACGCTGAGCAATGTCTTCATTGCTAAGTCCGCGTGCCACCAGCTTCAGCACCTCCACCTCGCGCTCGGTCAGCGGCTCTTCGGTGAGCGGTAGGTCAGACGGCCTCTGTAGCTCCTGAATCAGCTTCCTGGCCACAATGGGATGCATCGAGGGTGTGCCAGCATAGACATCGCGGATCGCCCTGAGCAATGCCTGCGGTGAGGTGTCCTTCAGCAGATACCCTAGCGCCCCGGCTTTGATGGCCGGAAACACCTTCTCGTCCTCAGCGAAACTGGTGAGCACCAGGATCCGCACCTCTGGTTGCGCTGCCTTGATCTCCGCAATGGCCTCAATGCCATCCTTACGGGGCATCACCAGGTCCATCAGAATGACGTCGGGCTCGAGCCCGCGCGCCTTTCTCACAGCCTCAACGCCATCGGCAGCCTCCCCCACGAGATCGATGCCCGGCTCGGTCGCGATAAGCCAGCGCAAGCCCTCGCGAACAATCGCGTGGTCGTCCACAACTAAAAGCCGTATCGGCTCAGCCACGGCTGCCTCCCGACGCGAGCTTGTTGTGACCCTCTGGCAGATCCAGCGTCACCTCGACACGCGTCCCCACCCCCACCCCAGACTCGATAGTCAGTCGCCCTCCGAGTCTCTCCGCTCGCTCGCGCATGCTCGCCAGCCCGATCCCTCCCTCGTCAGCGGGGGATTCGGGATTGAATCCTCTGCCATTGTCGACAATCTCCACACGCAACGCGTCCGCGCCCGCTTCGATGCGAACGGTCACTGCGGTGGCTGCCGCGTGCTTTAGCGCGTTGTTCAGTGCCTCCTGGATGATATGGTAGAGTTGCTCTTCCAGACCCGGCGAGAGGACGAGCTGCCCAATCACTTCGAGATGCCCCTCCAGGCCCGCACGCCGCTCCACGGTCTCAAGACGCTGGGTCACAGCGCGGACCAACCCCTCACGTCGCAGAACCGACGGGCGCAGCTCATAGACCAGCAGACGCATCTCCCTCAAAGCCTGCTGTCCGATCTCCCCCAGGCGGGCAATTGCACTCTCGACCTGTGTGAGATCCCCGGTCCCCGCCAGACGACGGGCTGCTTCCGCCAGAAGCGTCAGACTATAAAGCGATTGTGTGACGGAGTCGTGAAGGTCTCTCGCCAGGCGATCGCGCTCCTGCAAGATCGCGGTCTGCTCCGCCTCGCGTCGGAGTCGGGCGTTTTCAATGGCCAGGGCCGCCTGAGATCCGACGGTCACGGCCAATCCGACCTCGCGATCCGAGAAGGTGCGGGACGCCTCGCAGTAGAATCCCATATTTCCATAGTGGGTCTGCTTGATGGTGAGGGGCACACTGATCAGGCTTCGATAGTGGTTCGCGAGAGCCTCAAGCCACATCTGTACGGACGAGACGGTCGCGGTGTCGCTCAACACCCCATCCAGCCCAAATGGCACCAGGTCCGTCTTGACGAGGAGGGTTTCGTTGAGCACCACCCGATCGAGAAGCTCGCGCTCCGTCCCATCAGCAGTACTCAGCGCTAGTTCAGGATTCCTGAGAAAGTCCTCTCGTAGACCGGATTGCGCCTCGACAACCAGGCTTTCCCCTTCCGGATCGATGCGGTAAAGCACGCAGGCATCCGAGCCGAGCAACAGCCGAGACTGCGTCACGAGATAGTCGAGAATGCTCTGCAGCGGCCAATCCGAGTTCAGGACAACGAGGATGTCGCGCAGTCCATCGGCGACATCCCCGGCGCCTCTGGCATCGTGCCCGGCCTCCGCCGCGGCGTCACGCAGCTCCCGGTTCACGCCTCACTGTCTGGCTGCACGGACGCCGGATCGTAGTCGTAGGCTGTCTCGAACTGATCCAGCGAGAAGAGATCAGCCGGCGGCTTTCGCGGGCGCACCCGAGGCTCGTCGGCGGCCAGCCCCACTGGCGTCAGGCATACGAGGTCGTGATCCCTGGGAATGCCAAGGACCTGCTTCACCTTTCCCGCGTCGTAGGCGCCGATCCAGCACGTGCCATACCCCAAGCTCGTGGCTGCCAGGATAGCGTGATCCAGGACGATCGCGCCGTTCACCTTGCCCTCGCCCGGAAAGACGACCATGCAGAGGATGACCGGGGCCCCCGCCATCCACATCTGGCCGTTGCACGCCTCCGCCGTGCGTTTGCGGAGCTCGGGATCCTGCACAACCACCATGCGCCATCGCTGACGGTTGCCGCCCGTGGGAGCCTGACGTGCCGCCTCCAAAATCAGCTCGAGATCCGCATCGGGAATGGGATCCGGTGCATAACCGCGCACGCTTCGCCGTTGCCATATAGTCTTCAGTGTCTCGTTCATGGTCTCATTCATCAGGACACCTCCTCGTGGCCTGATATTATCACGAGGACGGTCAAGACTCAAACTCACCGCAGTTCGTAACGGACGAAGCGCATCACACCGGCTGTCGCGAAGATCAGCGCGAACGCCACCAGGACGCCACTATGCGGCAGCACCTCCCGCACCGTCGCGTTACGTGCCAGAAGCTCTGTGTAGGCGCGCATCGCCCAGGTCGACGGGAGGAACCGGACGACCTGGCGGTATAGCGGCGGCGTCACCTCCAGCGGGAACCAGGCCCCTCCGAGGGCAGCAAGCGCCATTGACATGCCGACGACCACACTGCTCGCCTGGCCGCGGGTCCGCACGAAGGTCGCCAGCAGGATGCCCAAGCTCACCGTGGCGCAGGCAAAGGCTACCGAGACGAGGCCAACGCCGAGGGGGTTACGCCCCCAGCCGACATCAAAGAACACCGCCCCGACAACGAGCAACAACGCGATCTGGACCAAGCCCAAGAGCAGCCGCGCCAGAAGCTTGCCACCCAGCACAGTCGCACGTGTGGCCGGCATCACCAGCATGCGTCGAAGCGTCCCGCCCAGCCGCTCGCTGACCAGGACTTCCGCCGCCCCCAGCAATGTGATCTGCACCCAGGTGACAATCTGGCCCGCGGAAGCCTGCTCGACACTGGTCGCCATATCCCGCGACTCATCGACCGCCACGCCTTCAGGCCACCGCACCTCGGGCCTTGCAGGAGGGTACGCGGTGGCCGCCAGCGTCTCGTCGAGCACGTCCCGAAAGAAGCGTTGCGCCTCCTCTGACGTCTCGATCACACCGGCCTCCCGAGCCTGATCGAGGCCCATCCTCGCCACCAACGCAGCGCCCCCCACCCGTCCGCGTGCGGCCATCACCGCCTGCTCGACTGCGGGGCTCGCGCTGCTGTTCGGTAACGTGTGCAGGACGAGTGAGCCGATTCCGTCATTCAAGAGTTGCGTGGAGAAATCCGCCGGTACCTCCAGGCCGAAGCTCTCTTCGGGCAGCGCGTCGACACGCTCAGGCTCGAGGTTCACCTCGGTAAGAACTGCCAACAGAGCATCGACGAGGGGACCCTCGTCCTCCGCCTTGACGTAGATGGGGATGCGCACCTCCTGGGGATCCTGCTCTCCCGGATTCATCCCGCTCAAACCGGCCCCAACCGCCGCGGTGAAGAGAACCGGCAGAACCAGAAAGAAGACCAGTGAGACCGGACTGCTGAACTCATTGAGGAACTCAGTGCGCACCAACGCGACCAGCTTACGCATAAGTCTGTCCTATCCCGTGATATCGTTGAGTCCGGCAAAGCGTGATTTGCACATCTGGATCAGTCGAACTGCCTGCGGAAACCTACGAGGGCGAGCGCATAGTAGACGACGGTCAACACCAATACGCCCCCAAGCAGCGGCAGGATATCGACCAGCCGCCGGCCTAACTGCAGCCGTGAGAAGATCTCGATCCCCCACGCATTCGGGGTCAGAAGGCTCACGCGCTGAACCCACGCCGGAAGTCCCGATCGCGGGACGAACGAGCCCGAGGCTGCCGCCCCCACCAGGGTGACGGCGGTGCCGATGGCGCTCGCTTGCCCTTGGTGCTTGGACCAGGCCGAGATCAGCGCCCCGACCCCGGAGGCGCAGATGACGAGCGCCACGATACTCACCAGCGTGGCAGGCACCGGTCCCCAGTAAGCCCCGATCAGACCGGTCGCCGCCCATAGAATAACCATCTGAAGCAACCCGGTCAGGACGATGCCAGCCATCTTGCCGGACAGGATGACCATCGCTGGAACCGGACTCGTCAGCAGGCGGGGCAGCGTACCCATAGCGCGCTCAGCCAGCAATGTACGCCCGCCAGAGGTGACTGCGAACATAAGGAAGAGAACCGACATACTCGCGGCGGTGTAACTGATCCAATTGAACGACCTCCCACTCCGTGAGACAACGGTCACGTCAACCGGCAACGCCGCCACGTTGTCTGCCCCCATCTCGAACCCGCTCCCCATTCCGAACGTCTCGGACGCATCGAACCCGGTGTCGTCATCCGTCAACTCAGACGCCATCAGATGGCGGATGACCGTGGAGATCCCCTGCACCTGGAGATTGAGAATCTCGATAGACTGCCGTACGATGCTCTTGACAACGTTCGTGCTGATCCGCCAGTCGGGACTGGCGTAGATCTCGACGACCGTCGGTTCTGCGTCGGCTTGCTGGAGCTCGATGAAGATCTGTGCAATCGCCACTTGCTGTGCCGTGCTCAGGTCATCATCGGGGCTCAACGATAGAAGATCCAGACCGCTGCGGCGCTCGACCTCCGCAGCCAAGGGGAAAACGTGCTCGCTGAAGTCCTCCGGGATGATCACCAGAGCAGCAACCTCGTCGGCGTTTACCCGGGCGCGCGCCGCCGCTTCATTCGACACCAACTCCAGGGCGACAAGCTCCTTCACATCTTCGCCGCCGAAGAAAGCGATAAGATCCTCCGAGAAGGGTCCCTGATCCCGATTGAGAAGCAAGACCGGGATATCCGATAGGACAGCAGCGCCGCTGCCGCCAAAAGCAGCGCTGATCACCAGCGTCAGCACCAGCGGCGTCACCAACATCGTCACGATGCCGCCGACATCGCGAAACGCCAGTTTGACTTCCTTCCGCGCCAGCACCCACAGCTGTTTCATCGGTTCACATCCCAGATCTCTACCACCCCTAGTCCCGCAGAGCTCGCCCGGTCAGATGGAGGAAGACGGTCTCCAGGTTGGGCTCGCGAATCTCGATGGTTCTGACACTCAGCCCCAGCTCCGACGCCGCAGCGACCGCGCGGGGCAGGACTGCCTCCGCAGATCGTGCGTTCACGAGAACCTCGCCATCATTGGCCTTGGCCTGAAGCACATCGGGGCCAGCCGCAATGATCTGCGACAGTTCGTCGCCCCCACGCTCCTGCACAAGCCGAAAGGTCAGGGTCTCGTATTCGCCCACCATCTGCGTCAGTTCGTCCAACGTCCCCATGGCGATGAGCTTTCCCTGATCGATGATACCGATGCGGTCGCTGAGCTCCTGCGCCTCCTCCATATAATGCGTCGTGTAGAGCACGGTCGTACCGGCGCCCGCAAGTTGCTTCACCCAATCGAGGATATAGCGGCGGCTCTGCGGATCGATCGCCACCGTCGGCTCGTCCAACATCATCAGGCGGGGACGACCCAGAAGACCGACCGCCAGATTCAGCCGCCGTCTCATTCCACCCGAGAAGGTCTTAACGCGATCCTTCGCGCGATCGGTCAACTCCATCAGCTCCAGCTTCTCCGCCACCTCGCGCTTGAGCTCGGCACCGGCAAGGCCGCGCATCTCGCCCCAAAACCGGAGATTCTCCTCGGCCGTCAGCTCATAGTAGAGCGCCAGATCCTGAGGCACAACGCCAATGCGTCGCCGCACCGCCATCGGATCCCGCTGTGTATCGAACCCATCGACCGCGACAGCGCCCGAGGTGGGCGTGAGCAGCGTGCTCATCACGGAGATTGTCGTCGTCTTGCCCGCACCATTGGGCCCCAGCAGGCTGAACAGCTCCCCCTCCCGGATCTCAAACGAGATACCATCGACGGCATTCGGGCCATCCGTCGTGTAGCGCTTAACGAGGTCCTTTACCTCAACCAGGGCCATCTTTCCCCCTTGTGGCAACGCTCAACGGCTCATCATAGATCCAACGAAAGTGAGCATACCGCTCTAATATACGCGCCTGGCAGAAATCTTCCAGCTACACCTTCTTCGCCTGGTCGCGTCCGGCCTACCCCAAACGCTTTTGTGGTATTATGCTTCTTGGACATAGAGAGGATGCGCCACCGACCCGTGGCGTGACATAGAGGTTGACGCATATGGGGCTCCTGATACTGGCGATCCTGGCCTCCTTTAGCATCGCCTTGCTCATCAAAGACAACGAAACACGCGGCGCCCGCACGGAAATGGTGCTCGCCAGCAACTATCTCTCCGCCAGCGCCCTCGGCTGGGCCTTCGTTTTACTGGACAGGATGAGAGTCGGTGGATCGCTCGAGATCGGCCAGACGACGCTCCTGCTAGGGCTGGGAGGCGGGCTGCTCTGGCCCAGCACCTTCTACCTGATGATGTGGGGGATCCGGCGCTACGGTGTGTCTCTGGCAGGTTCGATCTCGCGTCTCTCGCTCAGCATACCGTTGCTCTTCGCCGTGATCTTCCTCGGGGAGCGGCTGACGCCGGCAATTGCGTTAGGCATCGCCGGTGCCTTCCTTGCGCTTGCGCTTCTCGCACCGATTAGGCTTAGGAGCAACCTTGAGCGCAAGCTCGATCGCCAAGCCCTCTGGTACTTCCCGGTGCTGGTCTTGGCCTTTGGACTCGTGGATCTGTGGGTCAATCTCTTCAACGCGATTGCGCCGGGAGAGGAGCGGTTCTTCTTCATCGTCTTGATCTTCACCGGGGCAGCGATCTTTTCTGCGCTCGCGGTCGCCATACAGCGACGTCGACTGGACCGTCAGGCGATCCTGCGTGGGCTCCTTCTGGGGATCCCCAACTTCTTCTCCACCTACTTCCTGATGGAGAGCCTGCGAACACCCTTCTTCGCGGGTCTCTCTGCCGTCGTCTATGCGCTCTACTCGGCTTTGGGCGTGATCCTGACGTTCCTGGCCGGAGCTCTGATCTGGCGGGAACCGCTGACCCGCCGCAACCGAGTTGGCGTGTTCGTGGCAGTGATTGCAGTCGTTCTGTTGAACGTGGGCTGAGGGATCACGCGCATCGAGCTAGCATGCGCAACAGGCTAGGTCACGTCGGTTAAGCGTTCCGTCCCTGGCTAGTGGGATGCAGAACAGGCCTCGAGGTCAGGACCCGAGATTGAGCAGGTCGCCGCCGAGCACGCCGAGGGGCATGATCGTCTCTTCGTCCTCATCGACAACAAGACCCTCTACCGTGCCGGCGGACAGCTCCTGCAGCGCGGCCTGGAAGGGCGCAACCCGGTCGGCGGCGAAGCGGGCGGTGAGGGTCACATCCCCTGCGAAGTCCTCGTCGAGAATCTCCCCTTGTAGCTCGCTGATCAGCAGGCGGGCCCGCTCGAAGAGCCTGTACGGTACCGCGATCATCAGCGTCTGCGTGGGCACCTTTTCGGCGAGGGGCAGGACCCGGAGCGCCTCCCTTACAGCACCGCTATAGGCGCGCACCAGGCCGCCGGTGCCGAGCTTTGTTCCGCCAAAGTATCGCGTCACCACGACGACGGCGTCGCCGATGCCACTGCCCTGCAGCACCGAAAGGGCGGGACGTCCTGCCGTACCCGAGGGCTCGCCATCGTCGCTGCAGTGCGCGGTCACGCTGCTGCCGTGACCGACGACAAAGGCCGGCACATTGTGCGAGGCATCATCGAACTCTGCCCGTACCCGATCGATAAAGGCGCGAGCCCCCTCAACCTCAAAGGCTGGGCCCGCCGACGCGATAAAGCGCGAGTTCACCACCGTCATCTCGATGCGGATTTCTCGCGCGGGTATGAGATAGCGCGACATCCCTCAGCCTCCTAGGCCCTTGATACGCACACGATGCCACAAGTGTACCGGGCCGGACGATCTCGGCAAACCGCGTTCAGAGTGGGAGCGGCACGCTGCAGCGATCCATAGGATCCGCGGCATGCGCCCAGGGGCCAGAGGATCGCCGCCGTGCGCAACCCTAACCGAGCAGGCCGTCGACCTGCCCCAAGGCATACCCGTGACGCGACTTTTCGGCTTGACCGAGATGATTCAGGGTCACTATCGCTCCTCCGCTGGGACCCTGGCGACCCCCGCGGTCGGGCGGTGGCGGCAGCCAGTTCACAGCTCGAGGGCGACGACCTCGGCTTTCGCCTCGCGGTAGCGCCCTGGCTCGCTGAATGATTCGAGGTAGTCCACCAGGTCAAACTTCGGGCTCACAACGATCTCGATCTGGAAGCGTCCGTCCCGTTCCTCGAACTCGCCCTCG
>CAZPJP010000119.1:6290-12340 GCA_964586915.1 uncultured Anaerolineales bacterium | reverse complement strand
TTCTCGCAGGTCAGCAGCGCGGGGAGGGGGGTCTCAACGACCTCTGTCCATCTCTCCGTCTTGCGCTCGACCACGACGGTCTCATCATCGAGATCGATGCTGCGGATATTGACGGCATACGTGACGATCGGGAGATCCAATCGCACCGCCACGCCAGGTCCGACCTGGGCCGTGTCGCCATCGATGGCTTGCTTGCCGAAGAAGATCAGATCGACTGGGTCCTCTTTATGGACGGCCATGATCACCTCTGAAAGCACGTACGAGGTCGCCAATGTGTCGGCGCCGGCGAACTTCCGGTCCGACACCAGAATACCGCGGTCGGCGCCCAACTCAATGGCCTCGCGGATTGTGGCGGTGAAGGAAGGCGGACCCATAGAGATGACGGTCAGCTTTCCGTTCAGCTTGTGCTTCCACTCAACAGCCGCAGCCAGGGCGTGGGCATCGTAGGGATTCATAATCGCCGGAACGCCCTCGCGCACCAGATTCCCGGTGTCGGGATCGATGCGGATGTTGGTGGTGTCAGGCACCTGCTTTACTGCGACAAGTGCGTGGAACAAACTACACCTCCTCACTACTCAAGATGCTAAGACACTATGGATTGGGTCGGCGCCAGGCCGGCGGCGTCGGGATGGTGCCTAGACGTAGTCTAACGCTGTAGCCTGCTCGGTCAGTGCCTCCCGAAAGCGGGGATGCGCAATGCTGATGAGCGCTTCAGCCCGCTCGCGGATGCTCTTGCCGTAAAGGTCGACGGCACCGTACTCGGTGACGATCCAATGAACGTGATTCCGGGAGGTCACCACGCCAGCGCCCTGCTTGAGCAGAGGCACAATGCGGCTCATCGTCCCTCCCTTGGCCGTGCTGGGCAGCGCGATAATCGGAACGCCGCCCTCACTGCGCGAGGCGCCGTAGATAAAGTCCATCTGACCGCCCACGCCGCTGTAGAACTTCGGACCGATGCTGTCCGCGCAGACCTGGCCGGTCAAGTCAACCTCGATCGCGCCATTGATGGCGACTTGCCGGTAGTTCTGCCCCACGACGCACGGATCGTTGATGTAATCGGTTCGGTGAAGCTCAACCATCTTGTTGTGATCTAGCCAGCCGTAGAGCTCCCGGGATCCGAGTATAAAGCCCGCCGTGATCTTCCCGCGGTGCAAGGTCTTTCGCGCGCCCGTGATCACGCCCTTCTCGGCGAGATGCATCACACCATCGGAGAAGAGCTCCGTGTGGACGCCCAAGTCCTTCCTGTCCTCAAGATAGGGCAGGACAGAATCCGGAATCGCTCCGATTCCCATCTGCAGCGTCGCGCCATCCGGAATCAGCTCGGCGACGTGTTGGGCAATCTGCTCCGCGATGGGATCGTCCGGGACGGCGGACATGCTGAACTGGTCGAGGGGGGCATCGGCCTCCACGATATGATCCAGATCGTTGACGTGGATGAGCGTGTCGCCCAGGATATAGGGCATCTGGGGATTCACCTGAGCAACGATGCACGCGGCGGATTCTGCGGCCGTCTTGGTCAAGCCGGTCTCTATGCCGAACGAGCAGAACCCGCGCTCGTCGGGCGGCGAGAGGTGGACGAAGGCGACGTCAATCGGCAGGTATCCTTTCTGGAAGAGCAGCGGGAACTCGGAGAGCAGCACCGGCGTATAGTCGGCCCTGCCTTCCCACACTGCGTTGCGGACATTGTGCCCGATGAACATCACGTTGGAGCGTAGATGCCCCTGTAACTCCGGCGCGTTCCAGGGGGCTGGCCCTACTGTGAGGGTCTGTGCGATTTCGACGTTTTCGACGTTGGGTGCGTAGGCAACAAGCGCGTCGGTGAGCGCCCGTGGCACGCTGCAGTTGCCGGTTAGGAAGACGCGGGAGTTCGAGCGGATGGTTGCTGCGATGGCCTCGGACGCCGTGGTGATCTTGCTCTCATAGGCACTCTGCCAACTCATTGTCACCGCCACAGGGCTAGGCGCTTCCGTACGCGACGGGCGCGCTCTCATCATCGACGATCTCGCCATTCCGGAGGACGATGCCTCGACGTAGGGCGTCGTTTTGGGCGATCGCTGAGGCGACGCCCATCGCCGCAACGTGGCGGATGTACGAACCGGCCGCATTGTTGAAGGCATGAGTCGACGTGCGCGGCACCGCACCGGGCACATTCGGAACGCAGTAGTGGACCACGTCTTCCTCAACGTAGGTCGGATTGTCGAAGGTCGTCGGCCGGCTGGTCTCGGCGCACCCCCCATGATCGATGGCGAAGTCGATAATGACCGATCCCTTGCGCATCATCCGCAGCATCTCCCGTGTGATGATGACCGGCGCTCGCTTCCCGGGATTGCGGACTGCACCGATGACCACGTCAGCGAAGCGGGTCACGTACGCTACGTTGAAATGCTGATCGATCATCGTGGTCACGCGACCGCAGAACTGGGTGTCGAGAAGCCGCAGTCGCTCCAGCGACCGGCTGAGAATAAAGACCTTCGCGCCCAAGCCCAGGAAGGCGCGGGCTGCGTTTTGTCCCACAGTCCCTGATCCCAGAATCACCACGTCCCCTGCCGAGACGCCCGGCACACCATTGAGCAGGACCCCACGCCCCCCGTTCTGGCGCATCAGCAGGTTCCCCGCGATATAGGGGGCCATTCGCCCGGCGACCTCACTGACCGTCTTGAGAATAGGATAGTCGTGCTTGTCCTTCCTGATCATCTCGTAGGCGAGGGCAGTGATGCGCCGCGCTTGCATCTCGCTCACATCCTCTTCGGGGAGCTGAGGCAGTCCCAGGAAACACATCAGCGTCTGCCCGTTGGGCATCCACTTGATCTCCTCCAAGGTGGGCCGGAGTACCTTGAGGATGAGGGCCCCTCGGGTATAGAGCTCCTCCCCATCTTGGATGAGTGTCGCGCCCATACGCTCGTAGTCGTAGTCATGAAAGCCGGCGCCGCTGCCAGCACCGCTTTCCACCAAGCACTCGTGGCCGTCCTTAACCAACAGCCCGACGTTCGCGGGGGTCAAACCCACTCGCTGCTCACCGGGAAGTCTCTCCTTAGGAATACCGATGTCCATAGTGCGCTCCTTGTCTTTGGGCCGATGTGGCCCTATGCCATCCTGGCTACACCGTCATCGGGACGTGTCACATATACGGCCGGCTCTTTGCCGTAGGCATCCTCGTAGACCTTGTCAAGATGCGTCTCCAGGTCGGGGACGGCATCCTCGTCGGCGAGGGCGATGATGCAACCGCCGAAACCGGCGCCGGTCAGCCGCGCGCCGTAGCAGCCCTCCACCTCGACCGCAGCCTCAACGAGCGTATCCAGCTCAGGAATGCTAACCTCATAATCGTCGCGGAGGCTGTTGTGCCCCTCGACGAGCAGCTGCCCGACGTGCTCGATATTCCCGTCGTAGAGATCGCGGGCGACCTGAAGGACGCGCCGATCCTCGGTGACCACGTGGCGAGCACGACGGTAGACGACCTCCGAAAACTCGTCTCGATGGCGCTCAAGCTGCTGGGGCGACACGTCGCGCAACGCCTTCACGTCAGGGTAGTGCTCCTGCAGGATGCTGACTGCCTGCTCGCACTGAGATCGTCGGACGTTGTACTCCGAGCCGGAAAGCGCTCGCCGTACCATACTGTCAGCCACGACGACGGCAATGCCCTCTGGCATGCGGAAGTAGCCGCGCTCCAGTGTCCGGGTGTCGAGCATCATCGCGTGGCCGGCCTTGCCGCATGCGCTGATCATCTGATCCATAATGCCGCAGTTGACGCCCACATACTGGTTTTCTGCCTTTTGGCAGAGCAACGCCAGTTCGGACAGCTTGAGCTCAAACCCGCTGAGCTGGGCCCACGCGTAGGCAAAAGCAACCTCAACCGCCGCTGAGGAGGACATCCCAGCGCCGACCGGGACGTCGGAGGTCAGAGCGCCGTTGATGGCTACCGGCTCCATCGCCCGCTCAAGATATGCCCAGACGATGCCTTTGGGATAGTCTGCCCATCCTCCGTTCGAGGAGGGGACGCGATCGACAGGGAAAGTCTCCTCATCGTTCCTCATATCCAACGCGCGAACGGTCGCCCAGGCGTCCTCTCGGGGCGAAGCCGCGACCCAGGCCGCGCGGTCGACGGCGATGGGAAACACAAATCCGTCATTGTAATCGGTGTGCTCTCCAATGAGATTGACTCTGCCTGGAGCACGTACGATGATCTCCGGTGTTTCCTGGAATCGAGCGTAGAAAGCTTTTCTTACTTTCTCGTGCAGAGCGTGTTCTTCGGTCATCAAAAACCTCCCGGATACAGACGTAAATTATAGATGCAGTCCACAAATCCACCAATCATCGTAGCGCTGGGCGGTGGCGGTGATCAACCTTCTTCGACATCCGCAACATCCGTCAGAATCCCGTTGTCTGCAAGTGCCTCGTCGAGACGCTCGCGCGCAACCTCGTCACGGATGGAGACGAGATCGGGCGCCAATTGCTCGTCGATCAAGCTGAGAATATCGGGTGACTGCAGGATCTGCGGGTCTGACACACGTAGGAGCCAGCGCCGCTTCAGCGTGGCCCCTAGCTGTTTTTGGTATGCCTGCCGGACGGCGCGCTCCAGGGGTGCGGGCAGCTCCGACAAGCCAGCGGCTTCTTTAAGGAAAGCGATGATCCGCTCTAAAGGGATGCGTTGTTGTCGGGCGCGACCTAACGAGCTGGGCGTCAGTTGGTAGCGATAGGCGTCAATCGACGCGTCGACCGACGCGTCGATTGACGGGAGGGGATCCGCGATCCGGGTGAGCTGGAACCGTTCATATCGCCGCCGAGATGGCACGGTACACACGCCCGTCCGCTGCAGCGCGACCGGCGCGGGCTCCGGCAGCTCGGGCGGGGATGCTGAGCCCAGTAAGGCGGCGCCCGCGTCGCTCAGCCGGTAGCACGTGGGCGGTGTGCCCTCGCGGGGAGCACCGAGATCCACCAGACCAAGCCAGGACAAGGGCGCGGTGACGAGATAGACGATCAGCCGACCTTCCACGGCCTCCCACGCCTCGAATCCTCGCACGGGTTTGTCCGTCTCCGCATCTCGAGGCGCCCAGGTCTCGTAATCTCCGTCGGGGCGCAGGAAATCGGTTGCATGCGTCTTGACGTAGGCTATGAACGCCTCAAAAGTGTACCAGGTGTCAGGCAGGCACATTGCCAGGATCTCCAGAAATGCGCGTCGTGCCGCCTGTGGGGCATTGAGCCAACCATTCACCGGGTCTGGGGCCAGCCCGGGCACGTGTGCCAGGTCGTTCCAGCCGTCACTGGTCATCCAGGCTTTGCTGAGGGTCGACCACTGGTGCCAGGTGTCGGCCTGCAGCCAGTCCAGAATTGCGGACGCGACGGGCCTGAGGTCTTCATCGTGCATGCGGAGCCAGCCTTGCTCGATTGACAGCGTCTGGAGCAGGCTGTGGCGCGCTTCTGCCGGCGTATGCAGCTGCGTCCGCAACTGCTGTCGCGCCTCATCGGGTAGGTGAAGCATCGCCCAGGCTGCCACCAAATCGTCGGCCAGGGTGTCCCGACCCGGTACTTGATGCGGAGGCGGCGCGGTCTCGGGAGGCGGTGGGATCTCAATCGGCGGCGGGGCCGGCATATAGAGCATCAACTCCTCGGGGATGAAGGCCATCTCCACAGGATGACCAAAGCGTTCGTCATAGGCTCGTTGCACCAGGCTCAGATACCATAGGGCTTCCGCAGCGGAGACCGGCTCGCGCCAGAGCTCCTCCCGCTCGACCCGCCCGGCGCCCATCGTGCGAACCTCCCCCCACTCTCGGGTGAAAATCGCCCAGGGGATCGCGCCTCCTCGGCGGAGGAGATCGTTCAATGCCGCGCGTTGCTCAGGCGTGAGTTGGCTAAGGCGATCGCTGATCACCTCGCTCGAGGCCAGGCTGTCGACCAACTCGGCGGCCATGTCGGCCTTGCGGGTGGCCTTCAGCGTAATAGTCCACTGGCGGGCGATGACGCGGAGGCGTGCAGGGTCGCTGTCCAGTAAGGTCTGATAGAGTGTTCTAAGCGCCATAGCTCAAAGGGGGCTACGTCGCCGGGTTAGGAGAGCC
>CAZPJP010000119.1:0-6190 GCA_964586915.1 uncultured Anaerolineales bacterium | reverse complement strand
CATTATAGTGGGGGAGCCCGAAGAGACAACCGCCTGTTCAGGGCCGGTCGTGAACCGCGCCAACATCATCCACCTTCGCAAAGGCTGTGTCGGTGTTCTGGTGTTACGTCAGTTCATAGGTATTCGTCCTCTAGACCGTTGACAGGCCCCTCTCTCGGTCTATAATCCTTGCCGTCGCCCGATCCTGGGGCGGCGGCCAAGCGCTCCCTCGGATATGACTCAATATAGGAGGCCACGCTCAATGTCAATGAAAATACTGCTTTCGGGAAATGAAGCCATCGCGTTGGGGGCGTGGGAGGCCGGGGTCCAGTATGCCTCCGCCTATCCCGGTACGCCATCGACGGAGATCCTTGAGAACTTCGCCCGCTATCCCGGCATTCGCGCTGAATGGGCTAGCAACGAGAAGGTCGCGCTCGATAACGCAATCGGTGCGTCATTTGGAGGGGCGCGCACGTTAGCGGCGATGAAGCACGTCGGTGTCAATGTCGCGGCGGACAGCCTAATGTCGGTCTCCTACACTGGCGTGGGCGGAGGCTTGGTGCTGGTTAGCGCTGATGACCCCGGTGCCTTCTCCTCGCAAAACGAGCAGGACAATCGCCAGTATGCCCGTCACGGCAAGTTCCCCTGCGTCGAGCCCTCCGACAGCGAGGAGGCGCGTCGTTTTGTCGGCATCGCCTTTGACATTAGCGAGACCTTCAAGACACCGGTGATGCTGCGCTCGACGACGCGGCTATCGCACTCGAAGTCCGCGGTCGAAGCGACGGTGCCGGGCGAGCGGGCCTTCGAGCCGTTGTCCCCCTACGACCGCACCCGTGGTGCCTCACGCGTGATCATCCCTGCTGTCGCCCGCCGTCGACATCCCGAGATCGAACAGCGGCTGCTTGATATCGCTCGGTGGTCGGCCGAAGAGGGTTTCGAATGCGGCCTCAACCGCATTGAGTGGGGCGATAGGGCCGTGGGCGTCGTAACGACAGGGATGGCCTACCAGTACGTGCGTGAGGTCTTCAGCGGCAGGTCCATCCTCAAGCTCGGCATGAGCTATCCCTTGCCCATCGAGCGCATCCGCGAGTTCGCCGACGCGATGGAGATGCTGATCGTGGTGGAGGAATTGGATCCCTTTATTGAGGAGCAACTCAAGGCCGCTGGTATCGCAGTGGCCCACGGCAAGGATGTCTTTCCGGCCTGTGGTGAGCTGACCCTGGCCAAGGTCCGGGAAGGCGGCAGGTCTGCGGGGCTGCTGGATGAGTCTGTGGAGGCGCCTGCAGGGACCTCGATTGTTGACGAGTTTAGCGTCCCTCCACGCCCTCCGGCGCTCTGTCCGGGATGCCCACACCGAGCCTTCTTTTTCAACCTGCGACGACAGAAGCGTAAGGCCATCATTGCCGGCGATATCGGCTGCTATTCGATGGGGGTGCTGCCGCCTTTTGAGGCCGTCGATATGCTGATCTCGATGGGCGCCAGCGTCGGTATGGCGCACGGCTTTGAGAAGGCCGGCGGCCAGGAGGCCGCGATTGCGACGATTGGGGACAGCACCTTCTTTCATTCTGGCCTCGCGCCGCTCGCTTCGGCGATCTATAACGGATCCAACATCACCGTTGCCGTGCTCGACAACCGCATCACGGCGATGACCGGGCAGCAGCAACATCCCGGAACCGGGGTCACGCTTCAGGGTGAGCAGAGTCAGGAGATCGATATCGCCGCCGTTTGCCGTGCAATGGGCGCCACCTTCGTTGAGGAGGTCGATGCCTGGGACGTGGACGCCGTGAACTCGGTGTTGCGCAAGGCTATGGCGCACGAGGAGGGGCCCGCGGTGATGGTCGTTCGAGGGGCGTGCGTCTTCACGCCGCATTTCCACCTCCAGCCCAAGATGCAGGTCGATCCGGAGACATGCGTTACCTGCGGCATGTGCTTCCAGGTAGGCTGTCCCGCGATCATCAAGAGCGGCGAGATCTACGAGGTCAGCGGGAAGCAGAAGGCGGCGATCGACCCGCTGCTCTGCACGGGTTGCACGGTTTGCATGCAGGTCTGCCCGGTGGAGGCGATTGGCCGGGCGAGCGAGTGAGGGTCGGATCGATGAGGCGCGCGGCTCTCTACTCGCGCTTGGTCGCCGGATGGGTGCATGTCAAGGAGGTCAGATGGTTCAGCAACTGAACATGCTCTTCGTCGGCGTCGGAGGGCAGGGAATTCTCACGGCGTCGGATATTGCAGCCCAGGTCGGCCTGGACCTGGGATTGGATGCGAAGAAGTCTGAGGTACATGGCTTTGCGCAGCGCGGGGGCGTCGTGGAGAGCCACATCCGCTGGGCGCCTCAGGTCGGCGCACCGACCTGTGAAAAGGGGACGGTCGATGTCCTGATGGCCTTCGAGCTGTTGGAGGCCGCGCGGTGGATCGACTGGCTCACGCCTGGCGGAACGCTGGTTGTGAACCGTCAGATGATAGTCCCGATGTCGGTCAGCGTCGGAGAGGCCGTCTATCCCGAGGAGGACGACATCATCGACGCGCTGCGTGCGCGGGCTAGCAAGGTCGTTCTCGTTGACGCGTTGCCTTTGGCCGAGGAGGCGGGGAGCACGCGCACGGTGAATACCATTATGCTTGCGGCTCTCTCCTCGCTCCTGGAGACGAATCCCGAGGTTTGGCGGAAGGCGATTCTGCGCCGTGTGCCCAACGACTACCATGACGTCAACGAGATTGCCTTCAGATTGGGGCGCGAGGCGGCAACTTAGGAGGGCCGTCTCGCGGTTGCTACGCGCTCCCCGCAGCCTTTGCCATCAGCACGGCCTTCTCCTCGTTTGAGATGAAGGCTGCGTCCAGGCCGTTCCGCTGAATCTGATGGATCTGCTCGACCGTCAGGCCCGCCGATGGGGCGGCAACGGTGTACTCGTGCGGCAGCGTGATCCGGCTGACCGCCGGATCGTCGGTGTTCAGCGTGACGCACATACCCCGCTCGACATACGTTTTGATGGGGTGGCTGGCGTAGTCGTCGACGGAGCTGGTCTGGACGTTGCTGGTCAGGCTGATCTCAAGCCCAATCTGGTTCTTCGCCATGTAGTCCATCAGGGCAGGATCCTCGAGGGCGCGCAGGCCGTGGCCGATCCGCGCCGCGCCCAGATCACGAATGGCCACCCAGATGCTCTCGGGCCCCGCGGCTTCCCCGGCGTGGGCCGTGATCTGCCATCCTAGCGCGCGGCCCTGTCGGAAGTGCGCCTCGAAGTGCTCTGCCGGCCATTTTGCCTCGTCGCCGGCGATATCCATCGCCGTGATGTGATCGTAGTGCTGGCGTAGCGCCTCAAACTCCTCCCAGCACGCCTCGACGCCGTAGGTTCGGCTAAGGATGCCGATGAGGCTGGCTTGAGTACCGTGCTGGCGGGTGCCTGCCTCCACGCCGTCGATGACGGCTTCGACGACGCCAGCCGCGTCCAGGTCGTGAGGTAAGGCCATGTAGCGCGGGCTGAATCGTATCTCTACGTAGTCGATGCCCTCACTGTGTGCGTCTTCGACACACTCAACGGCGATGCGCTGGCACGCATCGAGGTCCGCGAGGACCTCCACACTCCGGTCGATCTTCTCGATAAAGGCCATGACGCCTGGTTGCGGCACCATCGCCTGGACGTGAGGCCTTAGGGCCTCCGGATCCTCGGCTGGCAATGACAGACCGTGCTGCAGGCCGAGCTCCCAGATTGTCTCAAGCCGCATGCTACCCTCGAGATGGCGATGGAGATCCACCAGTGCGTACGTAGGATCAATGGGCGTGTCCGTCATGCCTCAGTTTCCTCTCTCCAGATCCCTCAGAATGCGACAAACAACCCCGAGGATTTGTGGATATAGTAGGCGTCCTTGACCTCGATATGGGCCGCGACCTGCCGGCGGACCGCAGCCCATTGATTGGGCGTCAGCGCGGAGTCGCTCAGCGCAGTGGAGGATCTTAGATAGTCGATGACGGGCTGCACCTCTGTCACCTCTAGGTCATCCGGGTAGTCGTGGCGCTCCACGCTAGCGAAGACCTGCTCCAGCTGTTCTGCGCCGTTCTCCAGCGTGAAGCCCCGCGATACCTGACCGACCCGCTCGGCGATATCGTCGACATAAGGCGCCACCAGCGCCCATAGCTCGTGCATATGTGCCTCGCCCACCGTTGTCGCGTAGAGCTTGCCCTTGGGTTCTAGGACACGACGGATCTCTTTGAGCGCATGGGGGCGGTCGGGCACGTGGTAGAGCATATGATTGGCGATCACGCTGTCGAAGGCAGCATCATCGTAAGGGATCTCCTGCGCGTCGACGACCTCAAAGGTCGGCGCATGCTCCCGCGTCTGGAGCTTCTCGCGCGCCGCGTCAAGCATGCCGTGCGAGAAGTCGGTGAGGGTCAACGCCCAGCCGGCGGGGACGCGATCGCGATTGGTGTTCCAGAGGTCGGCAGGGCCACAGCCCAGCTCCAAGATGCGGGCGTGCGCCGGCACGGCCATCAGATGGTCGAAGACCCACCGGTGCCAGCCGTAAGGATTCGTGCTGAACCGTGCGTGGAGCGCGATTCGTGCGTTGAGGTTTTGCTCCGTCGCGTATTGGGATCGCACAGCTTCTTGATTCTCCCCCATCGTCTCTCCTGATGCTCTGCTGACGCGGCAACGGTCTGCTATACCACGAAGAACAGACCTTCAGCCGTCGTCACGCTCCAAGCCCACCCACTTGTCCGGCGGTGTGATCGGTTCGTAGTGATCGAGATAGTCGAGGGCCTGGCTCACCTCGGGCGTCACGAAGTAGAGCTCCCGCCAGGGCTTGGCGAATCCCTCGCGGTAGTAGTGTTCGAAGAGCGCGACGAGCGGCTCGTAGAAGCTGCGGACGTTGAGCAGCACGATGGGCTTTCGGTGCTCCCCCAACTGCCGCAGCGTCAGCATTTCCGCTAGCTCTTCCAGCGTCCCGAAGCCGCCCGGAAGGACGACGAAGGCATCCGCCAAGGATGCCATGCGGGCTTTGCGCTCCCGCATATCGCGCGTGACGATGAACTCATCTGCGAGCTTGAAGGCGATCGGCTCCGCCGTCATCCGCTCGGGCATCACGCCGATGACGCGCCCGCCGCCAGCCTTGACGGCGTGGGCCAGGGCGCCCATCAATCCGACGTCAGCGCCGCCGTAGACGAGGGCGTCCCCGCGCTCGGCGATCCGTTGCCCCAACTGCCGGGCTGCCTCGAAGAAAACTGGCGCAACCGCGTTGCTCGATGAACAATAGACGCAGATCCGCATAGCGCTCCTTTGCTAAAGCTTCAAGCAGGCCTCGGCTGCGAGCCAAAAGAGCCGCTCACGGACCGAAGCGCGTTTGTCCCATTGACGCGAATCCCAGATGTCGCCGCTCACGTCGTCGCCGCCATAGAGAATCTGCCCAAAGGTGACGCTGCGAAAGCGCGCCACGGCGAAGAACGCGGCGGCCTCCATCTCCACCGTCAGGCACCCCTCTTCCCGGCGGAGGGCTACCTTTCCCGGCGTCTCGCGGTAGAAGGCGTCGGTCGTCCAGGTTTTCCCGACGATGTAGGGGACTTCGTGACGCTCCAGCACCTCCTGGATGGCTTGTACCGCCTCGCCCGAGGCATGGACCTCGCGCGCCGGCGGCATGTAGTGATACGAGGTGCCCTCGTCCCGGACGGCAGAGACTGGTACGACGAGATGACCGGCAATGATGTCGCGCTTGAGCACGCCGGCGCCCCCGCAGGCGATGAATCGGGTGCATCCCTTTGCAATCGCTTCCTCCAGAAGTCCGGCTGCCAGCGGTGCTCCCACGCCGGGATGAAAGACTGTGAGGCGACGGCCCTCCATCTCGAGCTCGTAGAAGGGGTGCTCGCCAATCTCGGATTTTGTGAGGCTCACTTGCCGCAGTCTGCCCTCTTCCACTAAGGCTGTGAGGACCTCCTGGAAAAAGCAAATGACGCAGCTTGTTGCGATCTCCGCGGGCTTGATGATCTCGGTGGGCTCGACGACGGCCCTACGGGTCGGGTCGAACTCAAGGATGGGGAAGTCTCGGCGCATACCATCTCCTATGTTGTTGGTTGCCGGGCTCCACTACGGCTGTACGTGGAGCCATCTTAAGACGGGTTGGTCAAAGCGTCAACCGCAGGACGTGCTCAAAGCTCTCTAGGACTCACGCGTGCGTCAGGCTATGTGGTTGACGGCAACTAGCCTCCTCTTATACTGCTCAGAGGTGGACGTGG
>CAZPJP010000118.1:0-12364 GCA_964586915.1 uncultured Anaerolineales bacterium | reverse complement strand
GTGACGTGCTCGCGCCCCTGTTCGATGAGCTCAACACCCTCCTCAAAACGCTCCAGGGGAAGGCGGTGCGAGACGAGATCAGCGACTTGAACGTCGCCCGATTGTAGCAACGCGATCGCTTGATAAGAGTTCCGGCGCGACGTAAAGGACGAACGCAGAGTCAAACCCTTCTCGAAGATCGCAAAAGCGTCCAGACTCAACTTTGCGCTCCGAGGCGGCACGCCAAAGAGCAGGACTGTGCCCCCCTTCCGCGCCAGCGCCGGCGTATGCGCCATCACCGGGAGGGCCCCGGTGGCGTCGATCACCACGTCGTAGGCACCTTCTGACATCGCGTCGAGATCCCGAACCCATCGTCCGGCACCCAACGCTTCTGCCAGCTCACCCCTCGCCTCCTGGCGCTCCAAGACCGTCACGTCGACACTTCCCCGGTGCAGGGCGACTTGCAGCAGGAGCAATCCGATGGGGCCCGCGCCCAGAATGGCGATCCGATCACCCAGGCTGATCTCCGCCCGCTCGATGCCATGCACCACACAAGAGAGCGGCTCTACAAAAGCGGCCTCTTCGTAAGAGAGAGCTCCAATGTCAAAGACGACTTCCTCCGGCGCAACCACGTACTCAGCCATCGCTCCCGGGCGCGTCACACCGATCGCCTGCCAGTTGAGGCAGAAGTTCTGACGGTTGTTCAGGCAATTGTAGCAGTTGCCGCACGCGATATTGGGCTCGACCGCAACACGGTCGCCAACCCCGATCCGGCTAACGTCGTCCCCTACCTTTATGGCCTCACCGGAGAACTCGTGCCCCGGCGTGATCGGGTAGTCACCCATGTACTCACCGCGGAAGATATGGAGGTCGGTGCCACAGACGCCACAGGCGGCAACCCTGACGAGAACGTCCTTGGGACCGGGCTCCGGCTTCACCATCTCCTGAACTTCGCTCTGACCCGGTTGTCGTATAACTAACGCTCGCATGGTTATTGTCACGCTCCTCCGGCAGCTCGTCCTCAGTAGCTATCCACTAGGCTACGCACCGTGAGTGCGGATCGAACGCGCTCGGTATCCCAGCCCTCCATCGCCGGCAACGTGATGTCGACCGAACGTCCAGCGGGCAGATCAAAGAAGTTGTCACTGAACCCACCGAACGCCTCGGCATCGTCGTCAAGCGAGAGCCAAACGAAGCGCGCCAGGCTCCCCGCCGTCACTGTCACTTCAAAGCCGGTCGCGCTCTCCGACACCGCGACATCCAGCTCTGGATCGGATAGCGCCAGATGCTTGGAGGGCACAAACGGGAGAACTCCCAAGCTCTTTCGAGCGTCGTCCTCCAGCATCTCGTAGACGAGCACCACCGAGCGCTCGTTCACGGGCGTCACGACGTCCTCAAAGCTCAGCGAGACCACCTTCTCAGCGCTGAGCCCGGCGACGGTCGTCTCCTCCAAGCCTGCCTGCACCACCTCACCAGCCAGTGTCTCGAGGGACCACCGCACCTGACCGGTCCACGACCCCACTTGATCGTTAGTCAGGAAGAGATCCACAAACGGACCCGGCTCGGGTTGAAACAGATAGCCGGTCGCGTGCGTCGTAGTCGCACTGCCCTCCTCGTGCTTGCGCTTCTCAGCCGTGAGCAACACCGGCGCGTAGAAGCGGCGGGCCGCATAGTGCAGCGCCTTCCAGCGTCCAAAGTAGTCCAGGCTCGCCCAAGAGGCCACCGGCCAGCAGTCATTCAGCTGCCAGTAGAGCGCTCCGCTGGTGCAAGCGCTGTTGCGCCGCCAGAACTCGACGCCGGTCCGCACCGCCTCGGCCTGGAGCACCTGCGTAAGGTAGACGAGCGCAGGGAAATCCTTCGGCAGTTGGAAATGGTCGGTCATGTAGTTGATGATCTTGCCATTACCGGACGCATTCCGCTGATGGTGCTCCATAATATACGACGTCATATTCCAGTCGGCTTCATCGGCGTAGGTCCGAATCGTCTCCAGCGGAGGCAGCGACTGAAAGCCAAACTCGCTGACGAAGCGCGACGGGTGGTCACGGTAGTGCTCGAAGGGCTGCCCGCCGTGCCAGACCTCCCAGTTGTGGGTGTCTCCCGCCCGCACGCCGCCGGGGTCCTCGAAAGCAATCCCGGAGGAAGGGGAGCTTGGCCAATACGGACGGTCAGGGTCGTGCTCCGCAGAGAGGCTGGGTAGCATATAGTGAAACATCCGATCATAGTAGGTCTTATACTCCGGGGCCATACGCTCCGACCACCCCCAGCCGACCCAACCCCATTCCATCTCGTTGTTGCCACACCAGAGCGCCAAGCTTGGATGATGGCGGAGACGCTGGATATTCTGGATCGCCTCGATGCGGGCATTTTCAACGAAGTCGTCGTCACCCGGGTAGACACTGCAGGAGTAGATGAAGTCCTGCCAGACCAAGAGTCCATACTCGTCGCACAGGTCATAGAACCGGTCATCCTCGTAAAGCCCGCCGCCCCACACCCGCAACATGTTCATATTTGCCTCGGCAGCACTGCGAATCAGGTGCTCCAGGTGCGCATCGGTGACGCGGTGAGGAAAAGAGTCCGCCGGAATCCAGTTCGCGCCCTTGGCGAAGATCGGCACGTCGTTGATCACAAAGGTGAAGGAGGTCCCGAAGTCATCCAGCTCCCGTCGCAGCTCAAGCTTGCGCAGGCCGATCCTGAACGTCCGCTGGTCGCGCAAAGTATCGCCCTCGTAAAGCGCAACCTCGACCGTGTAGAGAGGCTGGAGTCCCAATCCGTTGGGCCACCATAACGCCGGATCATCAATGTTGAGAGCAAGCTCGCTCCGGATCTCCGAGCCGGCTAGCTCTGTGGAGCCCTCCAATTGGCTCCCATCCGGCGCCCTTACTTGGAGCACGACGTCAAGATCCGCCAGCTCCCATCGCTCGATCACAATCCCCAGCTGCAGCGTCACGCCCGTGGGATCGTGAAACTGGCGTATATGGACGTCATCAAGCCGAGCCGTCGTGTAGCCTTCCAAGCGCATCTCACGCCATATCCCGACAGGGGGGAGCTGAGGGCCCCAATCCCATCCGAATTGACACGGAGCCTTGCGAACATGGGCGCCCCCGGGGATCGATTGCGAAGGACCGATCAAGGGCTCCTCTTTCTGTCGCTTAAGCATGTAAGCCACGGTGGAGGGAAACTCTATGAGCACCTCATTCTGACCCGGCGCTACCGTCTCGGTCACATCCCAACGGTACTGCCGGAACATATTCTCCGCATGCCCGAGAAAGTGGTCATTCAAAGCCACATCAGCCAGCGTATCAAGTCCATCGCACACCAAGAACACGTGATCCTCTGCACGCAGTGCATCGTCAACCTCGAACCGCACACGGTACGCCCAATCGCGTTCATGTATCCACTGAACTTCCAGTTCGTTATCGGCCACGAACGGATCGGGAATCCGCCCGAGCGCGAGCAAATCTGTATGCACCGATCCCGGAATCCGGGCCGGGGCCCAGGGCTCGTCGGCGTGCGCTTCCCGAAACTCCGCCATAGAGGGCATGACAAGCTTCACCGCATTACCTCCTCAATGAGTTGTTGACTGTATGATGCCGATGTCGTGTTTCTACCTAAAGGACGAGACGGTCGTACAGCAGCTCCGCACTGATGCTCGGACAGACGGTTTCGCGGCATGTGAGCGTCAATGTAGCCGCCGCCATACCAAGTCGCACGGCCTCCTCGGGAGATACATCCTCCAGGAGGCCATAGGCCACCGCAGCCGTCAATGCATCGCCCACTCCGGTGGGATCGACCACCTCGACCGGGAACGCGGGAATACGTCCACTTTCCTCGGAGGTGGCGTAGTAGATGCCCTCCGCACCCAGCGTGATGATCGCCAACTCGACCCCAGCTTGTACGAGGCGCCGAGCACCCCGGCTGATGGCTTCATCATCATCAAGCTTCTCGCCTAAGAGCGCTTCGGCCTCGTCGGGATCAGGCGTGATCGCCGTGATACCAGAGAGATGAGGCTGCAAGCGGTGTGCCAGCAGCGCAGCCGTGGGGTCAGCGCAGACCGGGATATGGTATTGCGCTGTCAAGCGAAACAAGGTCTTGAGAGATCTGGGCGACAGGTTGGCATCAATGCAAACGATATCGGTGCTTTGGACAAGACGGCGCAGGCGGTTAAGATGGCCGGGCGTGATGGCCTGGATCACTTGCATATCATCGAACGCTACCCGAAGCTGTTGATCCAGCTCATAGAGCGCAACATACGAGGCGGTCGGCTGCTCCGAGGCAACCAAACAGGCGTCGGTGTTGATATTGAGCTCCTGGAGTTGCTGCAGCAACGCCTGGCCCCACCAATCGTCGCCGACTGCGGTGATGAGATGTACTTCGACGCCCAGGCGGGCCAGATTCTCGGCGATGTTGCGCGCGACACCGCCCCATCCCCACCGAATCACGCCAGGGTTGGAGCGCCCTGACACCACCACTTCGTCACGTGGTCGCACTTTGAGATCGAGTCCGGCAGCTCCCACCACCAACACACGGTGTTCTCCGTAACTCATATTTCCTCCCCCTCTCTGATCAAGACACGCGGTATCCCGATCGACCCGCGCGCAACGAGGCCAGTCCCTGGTGCGTCCTCTCCTAGCGCGGACCGAAACTCGATCCTCCCGTCGCTTCTGCGTATAAAAGGCTGCGCTGCCGAGAGATGCGATTCGCTCGATGAGACGCGGGAGCGTATCACCTCCACAATCAGCAGGTCTCCCTTGCGCGCTCGCCGCAACACCATCCCCGCCTCCGGCAAGCGAATCGCGACGTACTGTCGATTGGGTCGCGGACAAAGGAAGGGCAGCGTATCCAGTTGCACCGGCAGATAATGAGGGGGAAGATAGTGCGCCATCACCTCACCCGGCATCATAACCTCAAATGGCTGAATCACAAAGACCTCGGTGCGAATCACTGCGCGGTTCACGGCCTCGTAGACCGGTACGATCAGGGCAGGATCGTCCGAGCGCAACGTGGTGCCCACATCGAGGAGCTGACGCATCCAACGCAGCACGTTACGGCAATCTGCTACCCGAGACACGTTCTGCTCGAAGGCCCAATGCCGTTCACCGTCCCCCAGGCTGTGTTGAGCATAGGAAAAGGTCGCCGAGAGCTTGGCCTCAGCCCGAAGTGTGTAATGGGCCAAACCCTCCAAATAGACTGCGACGGCCTCGTTGTAGCGCGCGACGGATCCAACCTGTAGTTCGATCCAGTGGAGCGCATTCCGGATCACGTCCAAGCACTCCTCCCAACGCTGGAGACGTCGATAGACGTCAGCCTGAAGCACGAGGGCAAGTGCACTGCTGTAGTAGTCTCGCCGCTGCTTGCCCATTTCGTAGCAGCGTTCAGCGAGATCGAGGGCGACATCTGTGTTTCCGTGGACCACTTGTGTTGTGCATTGAGCAAACAGATCACGGTAGGACGATGAGAGTTCCCGCACGTCCAGGAGATGAGGGACGGCAAGCTCTTCTGGCACAGAGACCCAACGCATGGCTATGGGGACCTACTCGTCCTCAGGCTCGGACGTAAGCGCCGGGGACTGCGTATCGTCGGTGAGGGAGAAGGATGAGTCTTCCGTTTGGATCATATCAACCACACGGATCAGGTTCTCAGCCTGGCGAAAAAGCAAACCCTGCACCTCGGGCCCACGGTTCGCCACCGAGTGGAACGCTTCCAGGAAACTAGCGACGATTAACTCAGGTGGCACAGCGATATCCGCTGCCTGGAATTGCTGAATCTCCTCGAGCACCCGGTTGATGAACGTTACCTGGGCCTCGATACGCGCGTTCTCAGCCAGCTGTTCATGCGTCGTCTCCACCTCCATCGCATAGCGATCGATGCCCTTTTGCAGCTTTGCCTGCCAAAACTCCAACCACTGGCGCGGGATCGCATCCTCAACAGGACGGACGGTGCCAAGCTCGACGCGATCGACGTCGATGTAGTGATCACGGGCGACCGCACGCACGATGGCCTCCACCTCGGCCTCCAGCTCCGGGATATCCTTAGGGCTAGCCGCGGCCCGAGGCGGCCCCTCCTCTTCATCCAGCCAATACTGAGGATTCAGGAACTGATCGAGCCGGTATTGCTCCAGCACGTTCTGGACCGTCCCCTTTAGGACGCGATCCGCCATTCCCCGAACCCAATCGGAGACGCGCTCGCCGCCTTCACCCTTGCGCACGTACTTCGATGTCGCGACGCTGAGAATGGCGTCCTCCGAATAGGCGAAGGGACGTGGCGCGCTCTCGCGTCCATCACGGTCGGACACAGCAGTGCTAGGGGCGGCAATACGGCAGACAAGCGTCGCTTGACACGACGCCGGAATGCCATCTCGTGTCATGAACTCCGCCGTCACCGTGCGACGCTGTGGGCGAAGATCAATCACGTCCCAAACCCGCTCAAACGGTGACAAACTATGGAAACCGGGACCCAATACCCGACAAAGCCGGCCGAGGCGGCTGGTCACAACGACACTCGTATGATCGACATTCAAGCTGGCTGGCCCTCCCACCTCGTAGACGACCGGCGGGCCGTGGAGATCAACCTGTCCGGACTGGACCTGCAGCATGGGTCCCTGAGCCGAGCCGAAAAGCAAGCGCTGCGTCAAGGCCTGGGCATCCTCAGAATTCAAGTCATGAAGAGCCTGAACGTATTGGCTGAGCGCCCTGACCATCTGCGCGGACGCGATGACCAAAGCGATCAGAAAACCTCCCACCAACAGCAAGAAATCCACGCGATCTGACGACCCGACCACGTAACCTTGCTCCCCCCAAAGAGCAAGCGGCAGCGTGGCAGCAAAGGCAAGAAACAAGACGCCAATGCCCAGCGGCACGATAATCTTCTGGAGTCTCACTGCTCATCTCCAGACGTCGTGCTTCCAGTCACCTGTCGATGCAATCGTCGCAGCGCTGGGAGGGCCGACTCCGGGAGCAGGCGCTGCACGTCAGGGCTTTGGGCGATCTGAATCAGATTGCTCAACAGATGATAGACGACGAAGTCGCGTTGTTCAAGGCCCTCAGCATCCTCAAGTTTGCGGCTCGTCTCTTCGACCATCTCCGTGAGAAGCTTCTCCCGCGCCGCCTGATGAATCCTCCCGAGATCGGCGAAGCGCCGGCGCTCCACGCTAGCGTGCCAGTCCATCACCTTGGCGATGAACCGTGACTTCCAAGCCTCGACACGTTGCTCGGTCACGGTACGGCGCAGAGGTTGAACAGGACCATCGATTCCCCCACCGTGGAGGTCAAATCCCTTGGGCCCCACCATCTGACGAGCCGCGCGCAGCACCAGCTTGCCTATCGCCAACCTCGTAAGTGTATCTGGCACCTCCTCAACCGGATGCAGTCCCAATGCCGTCTCAACTCTCCGGTGGGTCGCGGACAGATCAGTTTGGGAGTCGCCGCCTATCTGAGACGATCCGTCATCAGCCGCGCCGAGGTAGAGTTGATCGAGGCTGTAGAACGAGATCACCTGTTCGAGTCGGTGTGAGGCGATCTTCGCCGGGAGATCCTCCCAGGGGTGTGCGTTGTGGGTGTCCAGTGGGCTGCGCCCGGTCGGATCGACCTCCTCCGCAAACACAGCGTGGAGCACGTCACGCTGGTTGCGGTAGGGCCAAGGTTCACCGAGAGAGATGTCTTTGTACCCCCGTTTGATCCGGAACAGCAAGGTCATCGGGGCCCGCACCTCGATACCATCGCGGGTGATCGCGTTGACCGTGGTGGTCCGAAGCTGATCCCGCAAATCCACGACCCGATACGGAGTCTCCCCGGGTCCCATCAACACAGCACCAGGACCTGCTACGCGCGTAATGCTCGCGCCGGACTTAAGGACGACCACATTCTCCGGCTCGGTAATCAGCAGACCCGGCCCAGACCCGCCAAATGGGCGACCCTCGATCCGTGAAACAATCTTACCTTCCTCAACCACCCAAGTCGTCCGTGGCGAACGGGTGAAGAAGCTGAGAATCAACGCCAGCCCGTGTCGCGATCTCCGGGCAAGCTCCGGCCTTAGCGGCACGACAGCTGGCGCCCATATGGAGAGTAACCAAATGGACAAAATCGGGGGTGTTATCGTTGAGAGCAAGAAAAGCGCCAATCTCACATACGACAGATCTGGAGATAAAAACGCCAGAAGCAGAGCTAGGCCTGTAAAAAGCAGAACACCCCCACCACTTACATAGGCCGCGATCTTGTCCTGACTTCTTCCAGAGGAGGGACCGACAACGAGCCAGAAAACAAGAAAGCAACTGAGCGGCAGGAGAAAACTGAGTGTCAAGATATGCACGATCGACAAGGAGAGCAGTCCAATCCAAAGAGCGCCGGGGAACATCCACATTGACGCACCCCAGATCGAGAAGACGGCTACCCAAGGGCGTCGTTCGGGTGCTATGAATGTGTCACCGAAGGTGGGAAGATGCTCACGGAGGTATCGGCCTAGGACGTAGCTGCTCACCAGGTAGAATCCTAAGAGCCCGACTCGAACGCCGACCATGCACCTCCTCCTCTAGGCCACATTGGTGAACGTGACTTTAGCACACAATAGTGAAAAGGGGAAATCTTGTCAGGACCTCGAAAAGAAGTACAATCCGGCATTGACTTGGGCACTCAAAGCATAAGCATACAGAATCCGGAGCTGTTACCAACCTGCTTCGCTGCGCAGCTCAGCGCGCAGCACGCTGGAGCGAAGCACCCCAGACTTAACCCACCAACCAGAAAGCTGAAAGTTGGCGTAACGCTATGAAATACCACGACGTCCTTCGTTACCTATATGGCCTTGTAGACTACGAGAAGCGCCGCATCGAGCGCTACTCGCCGAGGGAGTTCAAGCTTGATAGGGTCGTCCAATTGCTGGAGGAACTGGGCAATCCGCACGAAGCCTATCCTACGATCCACGTTGCGGGCACAAAGGGTAAGGGATCTGTCTCGGCTATGATGGCCAGTGCGGCACAAAGCGGCGGCTTGGACACCGGCCTCTATGTATCCCCTCACCTTCATACATACCGTGAACGTATGCAGATCAACCAGCAACCGATTTCGCGGTCGATGATGGCATCACTCGTCGAGGAGATGCAGCCTATCGTTGCGACGATGCCCGAGCTGACAACCTTTGAGGTTACCACAGCGCTGGCGTTCCTCTACTTTCAGCGGGAGCGGGTGGATCTGGCGGTGATGGAGGTAGGCCTGGGTGGGCGGCTAGATGCCACTAACGTGATCACACCCGAGATCAGCATCATCACCTCCCTAAGCTTGGACCACACCTATCTCCTCGGCGACACGCTCGCCGAGATCGCCTATGAGAAGGCCGGCATCATCAAGCCCGGCGTTCCGGTGGTGACCGCTCCGCAGCAGCCGGAGGCCCTCGACGTCCTCCGCCGGATAGCGGAGGAACGAAACGCGCCGTTGACTGTCGTCGGCGAGGACTGGGTCTTCGCGCCTGAAGAGCGCACACGAAACGGCCAACGAATACGCGTCGATCGTCCAGATGGCCCCTCGCCCTTCGAGGGCCTCTACGAGGTCGGGCTGCTGGGGGACTTCCAGCAGGAGAACGCCGCCGTCGCCATTGCAGCCACCGCCGTCCTGCACGACCAGGGCCATACCTGGGCCAATCCGCATGCACTGCGGACAAGCCTGACGGAGGTCTCGTGGCCGGGCCGAATGGAGATCCTCAACGACGACCCGCTACTGGTGGTCGACTGCGCGCATAATCCCTACTCTGCCCAGGCTCTGGTCGATTCGCTCGAGACTTGGTTTCCGGGTGTCTCGTGGGTCCTGATTTATGGCGCCTCCAATGACAAAGATATCGAAGGCATGCTCAAAGTCCTACTGCCGTTTAGCGAGCACACGATCGTGACGCGCTCCTATCACCCGAGAGCAGCCGCCCCGTATGCCCTGGCGGACCTCTGCGCAGACCTCGGACAGGGCGCAGAGATTGCGGTGAATCCCCGGCGAGCGCTCGAGCAAGCGTATCGGCAACTCGAGTCGGGATGGGGCATCATCGCCACGGGCTCGATTTTCATTGTAGCCGATGTCCGAGAAGCGTGGTCCAAACAGGCGGAACTCGACCTGCCGTTGGGTGATTGGGTCGATGAGCCCTGGGAGTAGACGAATCCTATGGATTGG
Source organism: uncultured Anaerolineales bacterium (assembly GCA_964586915.1). Lineage (GTDB taxonomy): Bacteria > Chloroflexota > Anaerolineae > B4-G1 > SLSP01 > PWVB01. The sequence continues at coordinate 2,246 of CAZPJP010000118.1, read as the reverse complement.
GAAAAGCTACCACTGACGCCAGAGGATCTCTTTGGCGACGAGTTCGGCACCGGCCCTATTGAGGAAGGGCCCTTCGAAGCGATCATCCTACCTCTGCGGGGTCTGGTCGTCTATCCCCAGATGGTCACCCCGCTCTACATCGGGCGCGATCGGTCGCTCCAAGCGCTCTCCACGGCAGTGGAGGAAGATTGGCCCGTCGTGGTCATCGCGCAGCGCGACGACGCGATGGAAACCTACCCTGCCCCGGAAGACCTCTATGCGGTAGGGACCGAGGTTGTGATCGCGCGGTCGATCCGCCTGCCCGACGGAACAACGAGCGCGATCGCTCACGGTATGGGGCGGGTCCGCATCAAGGAGTACGTACAGCAGTACCCTCATCTGATTGCCACCGTTGAGGCGCTGCCCGAGCCTGCAGACGACAACGCACTCACCGAAGCCCTCACCAGAGCGGTTCTGACTATGTTCGAAAAAGTCGTGACGTTGAACCAGACGCTGCCTGAGGAGGCGTATGTCTACACGATGAACGTAGACGCGCCAGGACAGCTGGCGGATGTGGTTGCGCAGATGCTCGCGCTCGAGACGCGTGTGCAGCAGGACCTGCTTGAAACCCTCGATGTGGCAGAGCGACTACAAAGGGTCAGCGGTTACCTCGCGCACGAGTTGGACGTCCTGGAGCTCGAGAACCAGATCCAGACTACGGTCCAGGAAGAGGTGGACAGGAGTCAGCGCGAGTACTTCCTGAGAGAGCAGATGCGCGCGATTCAACAGGAACTCGGCGAGAGCGATACACTTACGGGCGACGTCCTGAAGATTCGCGAACAGCTAACCGACTGCGCATTGCCCGATCACGTCCAGGAAAGGGCGGAAGACGAGCTCAAACGACTTTCGATGATGCCATCGATGGCACCTGACGTTGGCATCATCAGAACGTATCTGGACTGGCTTCTCAGCCTACCCTGGCACGATGAGACTGAGGACAATCTGGACATCGGGCACGCACAGCGGGTGCTCGAGTCACAGCACTACGGTTTGCCCAAAGCTAAAGAGCGTATCCTTGAATACATCGCCGTTCACAAGATGGTACCGTCGGAGCAGCAGAGCACGATCCTCTGCTTTGTTGGCCCACCGGGAACGGGAAAGACCTCTCTCGGCCGGTCTATTGCAGAGTCCCTTGACCGAGAGTTTGTCCGGGTCTCGCTCGGGGGCGTGCGTGACGAGGCCGAGATCCGAGGACATCGCCGCACGTACATTGGGGCGCTTCCGGGCCGCATTCTCCAGACTATACGTCGGGCCGGAACAGTCAATCCTGTCTTCATGTTGGACGAAGTAGACAAAATCGGACTGGACTTCCGTGGAGACCCTTCCTCGGCCTTGCTAGAGGTGTTGGATCCCGAGCAGAATCACGCCTTCTCCGACCATTACCTGGAGATCCCCTACGATCTATCGAAGGTGCTGTTCATCACCACAGCCAATATCCTCGACACGATTCCACCAGCGCTCCTGGATCGTATGGAGGTGATCGAGTTCCCTGGGTATACCGAACTGGACAAGGTCGAGATCGCCAATCGGTTCCTGGTCCCTCGCCAGATTGAGAAGAATGGCCTGACCAAAGCAAAACCCAGGTTCCCCAAGGACACGCTCCAGGTACTGATACGACAGTACACTTATGAGGCAGGCGTTCGCAACCTCGAGCGCGAGATCGGCGCTCTCTGCCGCAAGGCGGCTCGGCGATTGGCGGAGGAGAAGCAACCAATTCGTACGATGACGCTTAACAGAGTGCGACGCTATCTCGGGCCGCCGCAATTTGAAGAAGAACACCTGGAGCCCGAGAACACCGTAGGGGTGGTGATGGGACTGGCCTGGACTGTCAATGGCGGCGACCTGCTGCCCGTTGAGGTGGCTCTCACCCCAGGCAAAGGCAACCTGAAGCTGACAGGACAGCTCGGTGACGTAATGCAGGAGTCAGCTCAAGCAGCGCTGACCTATCTGAAATCGCAGGCGGAGGTGTGGAATATCGAGCTTGAGACCTTCGACAAAGCGGACATCCACATCCATTTGCCTGAGGGCGCCATCCCTAAAGATGGCCCGTCGGCCGGCATTACCATCGCTACAGCGCTGGTCTCCGCGTTTTCTGACCATCCTGTCCGTCGTGAGGTCGCAATGACTGGGGAGATCACATTGCGGGGACGGGTGCTGGCGGTGGGCGGGCTTAAGGAGAAGCTGCTGGCAGCTCATCGAGCCGGCGT
>CAZPJP010000117.1:7095-12482 GCA_964586915.1 uncultured Anaerolineales bacterium | reverse complement strand
CCGGTCGGAGTTTCTGGTCGTCTCCTTCAGCAGCGATTGGCTCTTCCCGACATCGGCGTCGAAGGAGATCGTCAAGGCTTTGCAGGCGAACGGCGTCCCAACCACGTTCCTGGAGATCCTCAACCCCTACGGCCACGACGCGTTTCTGCTTCCCAGCGAGCAGCTATCGGCGACGATCAGCGGGTTCCTGGCGAACGTGCACCGCCGTGTACAGGAGGGCGAGCTATGAGCTCGGGAGCTGTGGGTGGAAAGCAGGCGACGAAACGACGCCTAGACTACGAACTGATCGCGTCCCTCGTGCCCGATGGAGCGCGCGTGCTCGACCTGGGCTGTGGTGATGGGCGCCTGCTGGCCGAGCTGGAGGCGGAGAAGAGCTGCACAGGGCGCGGCATTGAGATCGACGATCAAGCTGTGCTGGCCTGTATCGAGCGCGGCGTGGCTGTCTACCATGGCGACATGTTGGAGGGCATGGGCTTCTACCACGACCAGACATTCGACCTGGTGATTCTGAGCCAGACGCTACAGCAGACGTCCGATCCGGTACGCGTGATCCAGGAAATGCTGCGCGTCGGCAGGACAGCGATCATCAGCTTCCCGAACTTCGGTTACTGGCGGGTAAGGTTGCAGCTTCTGTTCGGCGGCCGTATGCCCAGGACACCGTTGCTGCCCTACGAATGGTACGATACGCCCAACGTCCATCTGTGTACCGTGCGCGATTTCCGATTACTTTGCGAAGAGCTCGGCCTGGAGCGTTTGCGCGAGATCTTCCTCGCCCCACCCGGTCGGCAAATTGGCGCTTCCTTGGCGAACATACGTGCTGGGCTGGCCGTCTTCCAGATCCAGCCCCGTCTGCGCACGCAGGCGTAGGTTGATGTCCCGATCCCAAGGAGCGTGCTTGATGGAAGCGCCAGCCGAAGAACGCGAGTGACTGCACGGCGTTCTCCGGGAATTGAGCCGTATCGTCGTGGCCCATTCCGCAGGCGTGGATAGCTCCTATCCACGATCCCTATACATCACAGAGCGCCTGCGAGCTCGCAGGCGCTCTGAAATCGGGGCGCGTTCCCTAGTGGTGGGCGTGGTGATGGGCCTCAGCGCTCTCTTCTTGAAGATACTTCTCTGGATTCTGCTCAAACGCCCGCTTGCAGCCCGGCGCGCAGAAGTAATAGGTCTCACCGTCATACGTCGCCTTGGCCGGAGCGGCCTCCGGATCCACCATCATCCCACAGACGACATCTCGAACCCTCTGTGCCATTGTTGCCTCCCTACTCTACGATGCACGATCATCAAGTCCAATCCGATTCGATGACAGTCTAGCTGCTCGGCAGTGACCTGCGTAGGGACATTCAGCGTGTCCGGGGTCGCGCCGAATGGCGCAGCTTACCTCACCCGATCCTCTCGCGTGGTCCTCACGACAGAAGTCGTTGACACTCACCGCTGTGAAGGTAGACTTGTCGAGGGAGGTAAACGGATGGCCAGCAATGCCAGGGAGAAACCGGTTCCCTATCTTGAGGATCCTACGGGACGGGAGCACCTGCTCGCCGAGGATCTTGTCACGATCGGGAGAGCGGTGGACAATGACATCGTCATCACCAGCAAGCGCGTCTCCCGAGAACACGCCCGCATCCGTCAAGAGGGATGGCGGCGCATCCTGGAGGATCTCGGTAGCACGAACGGCACCTTCCTCAACGGCGAGCGCGTGTTGGATGCCAGGGAGCTGCGCGACCGCGACCAGATTAAGATCGGGGATGTGATCTTCGTCTTTCACGACCCGGATATCACTTACCGTGACACCGTCCTCCCCGAACTTGAGATCGATGTGACAGCTGGCGTCGTCCGCGTGAACCGAGAGGTTGTGGAGCTATCCCCCAAGGAATACATCCTCCTTACCTACCTCTACGGACGGAGCAACGAAGTGTGTTCCAAAGATGAGATCGCCCGGGCGGTCTGGCCAGAGTATGAGAGCGCCGTCTATGACTACCAGATTGAGAATCTGGTCCGGCGCCTGCGCGCCAAGATCGAGCCGGATCCCAGCGATCCCCAACTGCTGGTCACGATCCGTGGATTGGGCTACAAACTCATCGCACGATAGCTCATCGAGACGTGGTTGATGGGCAGAAGACAGCGCTGTCTTCGTAGCTGCTGAAAGCAAGCCCTTTCTCAGAGCCGAGGGAGCTGGAGCGATAGCCGGTCTAGCTGGAGAGACCCTGTGATACCGACAAGCCTGGAAGGACAGATGTTAGGTCGCTATCGTGTGTTGGAGCCCCTTGGCCGTGGCGGGATGGCACGAGTCTACCGCGCATACCATCCCCAGCTAGACCGCTACGTCGCCATCAAGCTCCTTCGATCCGATCTGTTGGAGGATGAGGCCTTTCTGGCACGCTTCCAGCGCGAGGCCCGCGCCGTGGCCAATCTACGCCACCCCCATATCGTTCAGGTCTACGACTTCGACGTCGAGGGCGATACGTACTATATGGTGATGGAGTATCTAGAAGGCGACACGTTGAAGGCACGCCTGGATGACTACCGCATCCGCGGCGAGCGGATGCCCTGGGGTGAAGTCGTCCGAATCGTGCTGGATGTCCTGGATGGACTCGCCTACGCGCACAGCAAAGGCATGATCCATCGAGACATCAAACCCTCCAACGTTCTGTTGACGCGTAGCGGGCGGGCGGTCCTCACCGATTTCGGAATCGCCCAAATCGTCGGCGGCACCCGGTATACCTCGACGGGAGCCTTGATGGGCACACCCGAGTATATGGCGCCGGAGCAGGGGCTGCAGGGCGAGAGCCACCCCAGCAGCGATCTCTATTCGATTGGGGTCATCCTCTATGAGATGCTGACACAGCGCATCCCCTTCGACGCCGAGACCCCGCTGGCCATCCTCTTGAAGCACGTAAATGACCCTCTGCCGCTCCCGCGAGAGATGGATCCACGCATCCCCGAGCCCCTTGAGCAAATTGTGTTGAAGGCGATGGCGAAGCAACCCGAGGACCGGTATCCAGGAGCTGGCGCGATGGCCGAGGCTTTAATGCAGGCATCGATCGAGGCTGATATTGAGCTTCGCGCGCGAGTGTCGCTTCCTATGTCCTTCAGGACCCGAGAATCCCCCTCGGAGTCCGTTGCCGTGGTCTCCGAGCCAGCGGGCAAGGGGATGGTGGATCCCAGCGTCGCCGAGGCGGATACCGATCCGAACCTTGAGCAGCGTTTGATGGACGCACGAGCTCCGATCATCGAGGCGGGTGCCGCCCCCACGCACAAACGCGAGCTGTCAAAGGCGATCTTTATGGCCGTCGGGATCGTCGCCCTGGGGAACCTCCTGGGAGTCTTGATTTCATCCGTTTTCAACAGCTGGACAATCTTTGAGGTCGGTTGGCCAATGGAACTCCTTCTCGTCGGCGGTGCGCTCTTCATGCTCATGGCAGCGACTGAGACGATCTGGCTGGCCATTCCGGCGGGTATGCTCACGGCCAATGGCCTGCTCCTCGCCTACACTTCTCTCACGGGCAACTGGCACCATTGGATCTTTCTGTGGATCATAGAACCCTGGATGGCAGCCGCCACGGTGATCACGTCGATTCATCTCGCACGCGAGCCCGCCAACGCTCGCAGAGTGAGCCAGCTGCTGGGCTGGGCTTTTGGTGTCGCCGCCGTGATCGCTGCGCTTGCCGTACAAGGCGCAGCATTGGCCTCCACGTTAATAAGTGGACTGTTGGAATCATCCAGCTAGTCCATAGAGTTCCCTCTTACCCTACCCCTACGCTCCCCCGGACAACCGTTAGTCAGTTGTTAGCTGGTTGTTAGGCTGCAGCACCGCCAATGAGGTAAGGTAAACAGAGTCAATAGCACGAGGGTGGTCAGTTCCCCCAATCTTTGCGACGCTGGCTTTGGGGATTTGACGCTGGTCCGCACCGGTGTTCGCCATCATCTTGGTGCCAGGCTCATCCTCTAGTGCGTTCGACATTGGCCTCTGCCTTCTCGGGCTGCTATGGAGAGAGATGGCGCGTAACTATTGCGCCCTTCCGGTGTTTGTATAGGTGAAGGAGGCAATCGCGTCTGTGAAACTGCAGAGGGTATTCCACCCTTCTTGCGCCCAGGTTGCCTCACCCTGATTTGACATAATCGGGTATACTTACGGCTCTGTCGCCGAGCCATAGCCTCATGCGAGGTCGTGGACTTGAGTGTGCATCTAGCGATCGATCATTCGGTCGACCGAAGAGGATCGGGAGAAAGAACGTGTTGAGACACTTGATTTACCGGCTATCACAGCCTTTGATCGGGCTATACGGTCGCCTGTTGAAATTAAACGTATATCGTCACGCTGAATTACCGATGGGACCAAAGATCATCGTCGCCAACCATCCCAGCACGTCGGATCCGTTTCTTGTGGCGCTGGTCACAGCGGAGCCCGCCAGAATGCTGGTGATCGACCACGCCTTTGACGTGCCCCTCTTTGGCGCCTATCTGCGAGGCTCGGGACACATCCCCGTCGTACCGGGGAACGGGCGCGAGGCTTTTGACACCGCCATACGACACGTTCGCGAGGGAGGGACGTTGATCATCTTCCCCGAAGGTACGCTCAGCCCGCGAAAGGGCGGTTTTCAGGAATCCCGTACCGGCGCCGCGCGTCTGGCCTTGATGACCGGAGCTCCGATTATCCCGATGGGCATCAGCCTCTCGCCGAAAGGGCTTTGGCATATGGAGAGCACCATCGGCGGTCAATGGGTGACCAGTCGTTGGGCGCACAAGGGCCCCTATGGGATCACCGTCGGCCAGCCAATCCGCTTCAGCGGAGACATCGAGGATCGGGCATTTGTGCGCGGGGTCGCCCGCCAGATGATGCACCATATCATAGATCTGGCCCACGAAAGCGAAGCGCGGCTAGAAGCCCCGTATCTGTGGCCATCCTTACTGGAGCCTCTGCCGCCAGTGTGAGACGCGACGACGCGACCTGAGAGCTAACCGTGATGCACGTTCACTGCTCCGGGGAGCGCTGAACCCCGCCCGGTAGACAGCCCAGAAGGTACCCCATCTGTCAGGAGACACGCCGCTCGTGCGGCAGCGACGCCTTGACGCCCTGCTCGCGCCTCCAAAGTACGCCAGATCACCTGCGCCGACGCGCCAACTCGTCGCGGACATCGTCCAGCGTGAGATCCCGCGAGGCAAGCAGTACGAGCAAATGATAGAGCAGGTCGGCGGACTCCTCGACAAGTCGTTGGTCGCCCTGCCCCTTTCCGGCGAGCATCACCTCCACCGCCTCTTCGCCCACCTTCTTGAGCACCTCGTCCCCGCCAGCCAGCAGCTTTGCTGTGTAGGAGTCAGGAGACGGGTGAGCCTGGCGATCGAGGATCACGCTGAAGAGCTCGTCGAGAATATCCTCATTGGGGGCG
>CAZPJP010000117.1:1372-6995 GCA_964586915.1 uncultured Anaerolineales bacterium | reverse complement strand
TGTCGAGGCGACACTTGTCGAGGCGACACTTGTCGATAGAAGCAGCTCCGATGTCCAGTATGGCATGCGGGGCCGGCCGGGCTGACCCTCAGCACTAACGTGTCGGCGTCACAGTCAACCCAGATCTCATGGACACGTTGCACGTTCCCCGACGTCGCTCCTTTGTGCCAGAGCTCCTGACGACTACGGCTCCAAAAGTGCGCCTCGCCCGTCTCCTGGGTGAGACGAAGCGCCTCCTCGTTCATCCAGGCCACCATGAGAACCTCGCCCGTTGCCGCATCCTGCAGCACCGCGGGGATCAACCCCCGACTGTCATACTTGAGTGGGATCGACGACGTCACCTCTGCGCCTCCCCGCGTCGCACGGCAATGCCCTGCGACGCCAGATAATCCTTGACCTCGCCAATCTCCAGAACCCGATCGTGGAAGAGCGACGCGGCCAAGGCCGCATCGGCGTTTCCAACGGTCAGCACCTCAGCAAAGTGCGCCGGCGTGCCAGCACCACCACTGGCGATAACGGGTACCGAGACGGACTCCGCCACCGCGCGGGTCAAGTCGATGTCGTAACCGCCCAATGTCCCGTCACAGTCCATACTGGTCAGCAGAATCTCACCGGCACCCAGATCGACGCCCTGTCTGCACCATTCGACTGCGTCCAATCCGGTCGGAACTCGGCCTCCGCTGATATAGACCTCCCAGCGCAGCGGATCTTCGCTGACACGCTTGGCATCGACGGCCAGAACGATGCACTGACTGCCGAAGCGTTCCGCACCGGCGGTCAGGATCTCGGGCGTGCGAACGGCAGCGGAGTTGATGCTGACCTTATCGGCGCCGGCCAGCAGCAGATTCCGCACATCTTCGACAGTTCGGACGCCACCGCCGACGGTGAAGGGCATAAAGACCTCCACAGCGACCTGCTTGACCACATCTATCATCGTCTGGCGCCCTTCGTGGGTTGCTGAGATGTCCAAGAAGACCAACTCATCGGCGCCCTGCGCGTCGTAGACGCGTGCCTGCTCAACCGGGTCCCCGGCATCACGCAAGTTGACGAAGTTGACGCCTTTCACCACACGCCCCTCCTTGACATCAAGGCAAGGGATGATTCGTTTCGCTAACATCTCTCCTCCTTCTGGATCTGGAGCGCATCCTCAAGCCGGACCTGACCCTCATACAAAGCCCGGCCAATGATAACACCTGACAACCCTGCGTCCCGAACGCATCGAACATCGTTCAGCGACCGAACGCCGCCCGAAGCGATAACGTGGAGTCCGGTCGACTTCGCCAACGCCTTGGTGGCTTCAAGGTTCACACCGCTACCCATGCCGTCGCGTGAGATATCGGTAAAGACCAACCACCGCCCCCCAAGATCGGCCCAGCGCTGCGCGAGGTCGACGGCCCGGAGCGGCGCCGCCTCCTGCCAGCCACGAATCTGCGCGATGCCCTCTCGCGCGTCAATGCCGACGACCACACGATCCGGACCAAAACGGGCGAGGGCCGTACGCACGAAATCGGGATCCTCCACAAAGGCGGTTCCCACGACGACACGCGCCACACCCAGCTCCAACGCGCGAGAGAGCGATGTACCGTCACGAATGCCACCCCCGAACTGTGCCGCGAGTGCAGTCGTCAGGATCCGGGCCAAGGCCTGCTGGTTCTCGCGGCCCCGCTCTCCGAAGGCGCCGTCCAGATTCACGACGTGGACCCATTCAGCGCCCGCGTCCTCCCATCGCTTGGCCACCAGGAGCGGGTCCTGACCATAGGTCGTCTCGCGGTCGGGATCCCCTTGCGCCAGTCGCACCACTTTGCCCCGACGTAGATCGATCGCCGGATAGATCGTGAAGTCGCTCATTGGTCCTCTCGACCTCCGCTGCTCACGTTATATACGAAGTTCCGAAGTATATGGAGACCCATTGTTTGACTCTTCTCCGGATGAAACTGCACGCCATAGAGCGCGCCCCGTCCCACCACCGATGGGAAATCGCCGCCGTAGTCCGTCATCGCAAGGGTGTGCGCGGGCTTGGCCTGACAGTAGTAGCCGTGGTTGAAGTAGGCCCAGGCACCGTCCGGCAACTCTTCTAGGAGGGATGACGTCCGTATCGGTCGAACCTGGTTCCAGCCGGTGTGTGGCACCTTCAAGGCGGGGGCGATCTTAAAACGCACAACCCGTCCGGGCAACAAACCCAGGCCCGCGTGCCCACCCAGCTCCTCACCGTGATCGAAGAGCACTTGCATCCCGACGCAGATGCCGAGGAACGGCACGGACCGTGCCACGACCTCCCGAATCGGCTCGATAAGGCCTAACCGCTCAAGGCTCTCCATACAGTCGGCAAAGGCACCAACGCCCGGCAGGACCACCTTCTCCGCCTCACGCACCAGATCGGGCGCCTGCGTCAGCGCCACCTCCGCGCCCACAGCCAGGAGCGCCTTATGTACCGACCGTACGTTACCCGCGCCGTAATCGATCAACGCGATCATCAGATTACGCCTTTTGTCGAGGGGACAGATCCGCTGCGGCGCGGATCGCGTCGCGTTGCCACATCGAGCGCGCGGCCCAGGGCCTTGAAAAGCGACTCCACCTTGTGATGGTCATCCCGACCGTAGAGGACGCGCGCGTGCACGTTAGCCCTCGCCGCTACGGCGAATGATTCGAGGAAATGCTCCCACAGCGTCACAGGGACCGCGCCCGTCATCGGGCCGGCCCAGCTCACCTCACACACAGCGTAGGGTCGTCCCGAAAGATCAACCGCGACAAAACCTAGACTCTCATCCATAGGCACATATGCCGATCCCATTCGTGCGATGCCCTTACGGTCTCCCAACGCCTGATCAAAGGCAGTACCCAGCGTGAGGGCCACATCCTCCACCGTATGGTGAGGATCCACATCCAGGTCGCCCTTGGCGCGTACGCTGAGATCGAAGAGCCCGTGAGCGGCGATATGGCCCAACATATGGTCCAGAAATCCCAACCCCGTGGCGATCTCATAGACGCCGGTCCCATCGAGACTTAGCGAGATCGCGATCTTGGTCTCACGCGTCTCGCGTTTCACATCTGCCTGACGCATAGCCCCCAACCTTTCTTCAGAGTCCTCTGAGTTTCCCGTTGCGCAGCGGCCTCAGTCACCCCTACTCGAGCCGCCGCAGCGCCTCGAGCACGACATCGGTTTGTCCAGGCTTTCCCACCGTAAACCGAACGTGATCCATCAGACGCGGCTTACGATAATAGCGAATCAGAATACCCTCCTGCTCCAATGCCGCCTTCAGCGCGCTGGCCTCACGGCCCACCACCCGGCAGAGGATAAAGTTGGATTCTGAGGGATAGGGTTGTAGATACGACACCGACCTCAACAACTCACCGAAGCGCGCGCGCTCCGCCACGATCCGCTCGACCTTGTCGGTCAACCAGTCCAGGTCCTCCAACGCAGCTATAGCAGCGGTCGACGCAGCGACAGAGACATTGTAGGGCTGCTTGATCTTCCACAGATGCGGCATCAGAGGCGCCGGAAAGGCACCGTACCCCACGCGCAGCCCAGCCAGACCGGCTAGCTTGCTGAACGTCCGGAGGACGATGAGGTTATCGTGCTTCACCACGCGCCCGATGCGGCTGCGGTCCATGCCGGCGAACTCCACATACGCCTCGTCGAGCACGACGACGACCGGGAGCGCCAGAAGCCTAGCCAGCCCCGAATCCGGCAGCCAGCTGCCATCGGGATTGTTGGGCGAGGTCACAAAGATCAATTTCGGGTTCTGCGCCCTCACCGCCGCCTCAATGCCGTTAAGATCCAGGGAGAAATCCGAACGCCGCGGCACCGAGATGACCTTAGCTCCACTGATCGCCGCATCGAAAGGATACATCCCGAAGGTAGGCGGGCAATTGACGATCCTATCACCGGGGCGGAGGAAGAGACGCATGATCAGATCCAGCAGCTCATCAGCACCGGCTCCCGCCAGCAGATTCTGCTCGGGAACGCCCGTGAACGCCGAGAGGGCCGTGCGCAGCAGCCGGCTCTCGGGATCCGGGTAAATGTGCGTGTACTCAAGGTTAGCCAGGGCCGCCCGCACGCAGGGAGAGGGTCCATAAGGATTCTCGTTTGCGTCCAACTTCACGATCCGGTCTGGCGAGCGGCCCAAACGCGCGGCTAGAACCTCGAAGGGGAAGATGGGCGTGTACGGCTCCATCGTCGCGATGTCCGGTCGGATGTAGTCAACGGGGTCCATTTCAACGCTCCTTATGATGGGCGTGACCCGAACACGTCCAAGCTCATCCCAAGAGACAGACCGTTCACGTGATCTCCTTCGTGGTCCTGCGCCAGCGGGCCGCGGCAGCGTGGGCCGAGAGTGACTCAGCCATAGCGATACGATCGGCATCCGCGACAAGGCGGCGCGCCGTCTGGCTATCCAGCCCGATCAAATTGATGACCTTCACGAAGTCGAGCACGTTGACCGGACCCTTGAAGCGCGCAGTGCCCCCGGTGGGCATGATGTGGCTGGGTCCCGCTACGTAATCGCCGAGGACCTCGAAGGAATGTTCGCCGAGGAAGATCCCCCCGGCGTTGCGAATCTGCGCCACCCACGTGTTCGGATCCTCGATGGATAAGCAAAGATGTTCCGGCGCAAACTCATCGGCGAGGCGAACCGCCGTCGCCAGGTCGGGCGTGAGGACGATCCCACCCTGCCCAGCCAATGCGGCCTCGACGACGTCGCGCCGGCTCAGCTGCTCCGCCTGCCGCAGCACCTCGGTCTGAACGGCGGCTGCCAGGTTGCGGGAGGGCGTCAACAGGATCGCCGTGGCGAGGACATCGTGCTCGGCCTGGGCCAAAAGATCCGCGGCCACCCACGTCGGATTGGCGGTGTCGTCGGCGACAATCACGGTCTCCGTGGGGCCATAGAGCCCATCCAGACCGACGATGCCATAGACCTGCCGCTTGGCAATCGTCGTGAACAACCCACCAGCGCCGACGACCTTGTCCACTTTGGGTACGCTCTCCGTCCCAAACGCCAATGCAGCAACGGCCAGCGCGCCGCCCAGCGCAAAGAGCCGATCGACGCCAGCAATGTGAGCGGCGGCCAGGATCAAGGGGGACGGTCTGCCCGTCTCTCGGTCCGCGGGCGTGCAGACCACGACCTCGTCAACACCCGCGACGCGCGCCGGGATGACAGCCATCAACAACGAGGAGGGGAGCGGCGCCGTGCCGCCGGGCACGTAGACGCCGACGCGCTCCAACGGCACCAGCCGCTGGCCCAGAATCCCGCCCATCTCCTCCGTCGTCCAGTTTGGGATCGGTTGACGGGCGTGAAAGTCACGGATTCGGCCCGTTGCCCGCTCAAGAGCCGCTCTCAGCTCGGATGGCAGCTCGTTGTAGGCGGACTCCCACGCCGACGCCGGTACTTCCAGCGCCCCGGCGCCGACCCCATCGATGCGCTCCGTCCATTCGCGCAACGCTGCATCGCCGTTCGTTTGAACGTCGGCAAGAAGGCGAGCCACCGCCGCCTCCGGCGTCAGCGCCTCCCCAAAGACCCGCTCAATGCTAGCCAGCACGACGTCCGGAACATCCTCCACCGTCGACATCGTTCTGCGCACCAGAATAGCTGCCGCATCCCTCAGATCCTCATAGATCTTGATCATC
>CAZPJP010000117.1:0-1272 GCA_964586915.1 uncultured Anaerolineales bacterium | reverse complement strand
CGGCCTCGACAGCCGCCATCATCGCGCGATAGCGGTCTGGCTCCTCCTCAAAGATGTACGTGACCGGCGTGACGATAACGCCACTGCCGCCGATGTCGCGCAGTTCCGCAATGGCCTGAATCAGACGATCGCGCCTGACGGCGATCTGGACGGCCCACCAGTTGGGGTTGCCATCGGCGACGACGACCGGGGAGATGGTGGGGCCCTGTAGGCCGCCCAAGACCTTCATCTCAAACATCCGCTGCGCGATAGACTCCGGGCTCTCACCTCGCATATTGGCCACGATCAGCAGATGATCCTGTGCCCGGAGATGGGCTTCCGTGAACTCGAGCAGGATCCGGGCCACATCGAGCACCTCAGAACGACGACGCAGGGCCTCCCGGTTGGCGATCAGAGCGGCTTGCGAGCGCAGAATGACGCCATCCATCAAGCGCCGAAGCCGGTTGTCGCGGAGCGTCTGTCCGGAGGAGACGAGATCGACGATGCAGTCCGCGTAGCCAATCGCCGGCGCGACCTCCAACGTTCCCTCCGCATAGACCAGCTCAAAGGGGGTGACATCGTGTTCGGAGAGGAAGGCCTCCGTCAGGTTGGTGAACTTGGTGGCGACACGCAGCGGTCGATCCCAAGAGGAAGCGAGCGCCGCCAGATCCGCGACAGTCTCCACCTCCTCCCAAGCCTCGGGGACAGCCACGGCGAGCCGGCAAGCACCGAATCCCAGCGCCTCGTGAAGCACCAGTATCTCTTCGTCGTCGCCCCCAAACTCCCGGGTGACATCGAGCCCAGTGATACCGAAGTCCATGCTGCCGTCTCGCACGCTGATAACGATGTCGGTCGGACGCTGAAAGAGCACCGTCAGCGCCGGCAAGGCCGGTATCGTCGCTGCATACTGACGTGGATTCGGCTTATTTACCCTCAGGCCACACGCCGCCATAAACTCTAGAGCATCGTCGGCTAACCGCCCTTTGCTGGGCAAAGAGAGCCGAACCTCATCTCGCTCGCTCATTCTCACCTCCAGGACATGGAAAAAGCCCCCCGATCCAATTCGGGGGGCTCTGGGTTACGATCTGGTCAGGCCGGACTTAGCACGCGAAGCCGTGCCTCCCGAATTGGGATGCATCCCTTCGCATGATGGTGCCATCCGCCAACCACAGTGTTTACACTCATTGCCACAACCCTACCATAGTCCGCCGTCGTGTCAAGGCACCATCAGCACCTTGGTGACGTGCTCGCGCCCCTGTTCGATGAGCTCAACACCCTCCTCAAAACGCTCCA
>CAZPJP010000116.1:0-12499 GCA_964586915.1 uncultured Anaerolineales bacterium | reverse complement strand
CGGCACGCAAGCGCCGCTACGCTACCACAGCCGGAACAGGCGCGGGAAGAATCGCGGCAGCACCTGATCGCCAAAGGCGAGACTCAGGGCGACCAGAACGCACATAAGCAGCCATCCGGCAAGCGTCAGAATGGCGACGAGGTTGACCGCCGTCAACTTGTTGTCGATGCTGCGGAGCCGGGCCATTGCCCGCATCTCGATGGGCGACATCTCGACGGCGTCCTCGACACCGGGCGCCGGCGCCCCTTTGGTGAGCAGATAGATCAGGATCAGCACGGCGACCACCACCACCAGACCAATGGCCAGCATCAGCAGAACCAGTCCCGAGATGCTCATCACGTCTCACCTCCCGTTGTTGTCCTCTACAGGTCACACCTTGTACGCCACGGCCAACCCGTCCCGAATCGGCACGACCGACACGATCCAGCCCGGATCCTCCACGAGTCGCTCGGTAAACGCCAGAATCGCCTCCGTGCTCGCCGACGCGTGCGCCGGGTCGAGCACGCGCCCACTCCACAGCACGTTATCCGCGATCAACACGCCGCCCGAACGCAGCTTCTCCTCAATGATCGGCAGCGCGTCGGGATACATTGTCTTCACGATGTCGATGAAGATCAAGTCGAACGGGCCCGGGACGCCCTGCAGGGTCTCCACAGCCTCCGCCACGTGGTATGTCACGACATCCTCATAGCCGAGCTCGTCCAGGTGCGCACGGGCCCGCCGCGAAAGCGCCTCATCCCAGACCACGTGATGGACCGCACCGCCCCCATTCTCCGCCACCGCCCGCGCAAACCAGGCGGTCGAGTAACCGTAGCCCGAGCCCATCTCAAAGATCGACGTCGCCTTGATCATCCGCGCCGTCTGGTAACAGAAATACCCCGCCACCGGGCCCACAATAGGAAACCCGGTCCGCGCAGCGTGCGCTTCCATTCTCTCCATCTCCGCGGATCGCGGCGGCACCAGTTTCTGCAGATATTCCTGCACGTCCCCTGACATAACTCCAGCTACCATGGCAAAACTCTCCTCTCATCCCACTCTATTCAAGGCGCCCATCGCGCCTCCTCTGCATTGTAGGCCACATTGTAGGCCAAACCTCTCCGCGGATCAACGTGCGCCGAAGCTCCCTCCGATTGACCCCTTCCCCCCGCAGGCTATACTCACTCTGCAGGAGACGCGAGCCTCACCAGCGTACCCCCCACCAAGAAAGGAGAACCGATGAACTTCAAGACACTGCCGATGGGCGAGCGCAAGAAGATCGCCCTGGTCGCGCACGACAGCAAGAAGGACGATCTGCTGGCATGGGCGAAATTCAACTGCCAGTCGCTGATCCAGCACGACCTCTACGCCACCGGCACCACCGGATGGCTGCTCAAGCACGAGATCGGCCTTGACATTCACCGCATGCAGAGCGGCCCCCTCGGCGGCGACGTCCAGATCGGGGCCAAGATCGCCGCGGGCGACATCGATTTCATCGTCTTCTTCTGGGATCCCCTGGAGGCGCAGCCCCACGACCCTGACGTCCGGGCCCTGCTCCGCCTCGCCGTCCTCTGGAACATCCCGGCGGCGACTAACCGGGCCTCCGCCGACTTTATGTTCTCCTCCCCCCTGATGAAGACCGAGTACAACCGCGTCGTGCCCGACTACGACGCCTATCAGCGCGAGCGGGAGCTCCGCCTCGAACAGGAGGTGGCGCAGGAGATAACCGACGACGAAGCTGCCGAGCGGAAGGCGACCGAACCGCCCACCGAGCGCCACGCATAGTCCTGGCGTCCCCCCACACCGGCAGACCCAACAGACAGGGAGATATCATGACCACCTTCTACACAGAAGCATCCAGACAAATTCCGAGCCGCCGCTTCGACGTCATCGTCGCCGGGGGCGGCACCGGTGGCGTGGTCGCCGCCCTCGCGTCCGCGCGCCAGGGCGCCCGCACGGCGCTCGTGGAGATGAAGGGCTACACCGGCGGCATCGCCGTCGAGGGCGGCACGGCCCTGCACAGCTTCTACAATCTCTGGACCGCTTTCCCCGGCGTCGAGAAACGTCAGGTCGTGCGCGGCATTCCGCAAGAGATCGTCGACCGGCTCTGGGAGGCCGGCGGCACCACAGGCCACGCCGCGATGCTAGCGGGCGATGACTACGACGCCGTCTGTACAGCGATCGATACCGAGATCTACAAGCGGGTCACCCTCTCGATGCTCGAGGAGGCGGGCGTTCACCTCTGCCTTAACACGATGGTGACCGGCGCCATTGTGGACGCTGGCGGTAGCGTAGTGCAGGGCGTGATCACCGAGAGCCACCAGGGGCGCGAGGCTTTGATGGGCGGCGCCTTTGTCGACGCGACCGGCTATGGCGACCTCTGCGCCCGCGCGGGGGCCGACTACACCGAGCCCAACGACTACCCCGTCGTCAACAGCATCGGCCTCGCCAACGTCAGCCTAGAGGGCTACTATCGGTTCATCACCGAGCACAACGCGCTCACTCAATATGCCCGCGGTCGGCGCAGTGACGAGGACGATCGCATCGTCCGGCTCGATGGACGTCGCACGCTGATGCCCGCCGGCTTCAACGAGGGCGCCGCCGAGATCGGGATGTCGATGGTGACCACGACCGTCCACGACGACTACTTTATGTTCGTCAAGATCAACTACAAGATGGACGTCAGCCCCACCGACCGCGACGCGGCGTCGAAGGCGGAGGTCGAGCTGCGTCGTCGTCAGGCGCGCGCCGTCGAGCTCTTCCGCGCTTACGTACCCGGCTGCAAGAAGGCCTTCATCGCCCGGACCAGCCCCTCGCTTACCATCCGTCGCGGTCGCCTCATCACCTGCGACTACGACCTCACGCGCGCCGACGTCCTGGAGGGCCGTCATTTCGAGGACGACGTCCTCGCCTACGGGTTCCACGACTCCGCGCCACGCCTGCAGATCAAGGATGGCGGCACCTATGGGATCCCCTACCGGGCGCTACGCGTCGCCGGGCTCGACAACCTCCTCGCGACAGGGATGATGATCACCTCGGACCACGACGCCCATATGTCGACGCGCAACACCGTCGCCTGTAT
This sequence comes from uncultured Anaerolineales bacterium, assembly GCA_964586915.1. Classification (GTDB taxonomy): domain Bacteria; phylum Chloroflexota; class Anaerolineae; order B4-G1; family SLSP01; genus PWVB01. The sequence goes on along the minus strand of CAZPJP010000116.1, from coordinate 9,441 downwards.
GGGCCAGGGCCAGGCCGCGGGCACCGCCGCCGCGCTCTGCGCGCTGCGCGAGGTGTCGACGCGTGAGCTGCCCTACGGCGTGCTCCGCGAGGCCCTGGAGCGCGATGGCGTCTACTTCGAGACATAGCAGGCTTAGCTAACGACGGAGGACAACATGACCACAGAGATCGCGATCGCGGGTCGCAAGTTCCTGCTCAACGGCGCGCCCACGTACGAGGGTATGGCCCACCAGGGCCGCCCCATCGAGGGGCTCCTCTTCAACAGTCGAATGGTCCAGGCCATCTTCGACGACGAGAACCCCGAGACCGCCGTCCACTGGCGCTACCCCGACACCGGAATCTGGGACCCCGACCGCAACACCGACGAGTTCTGCGCGATGCTCCCCGAATACCGGCGCCACGGCCTCTTGGCGGTGACCGTCGGGCTCCAAGGGGGCGGATCGATCTATCGGCCCGAGGTCTACGAGCATTACGTCAACTCCGCCTTCACCCCCGCCGGCGAGCTGAAACCGGCGTATCTGGACCGGCTCCAACGTGTGCTCAAGGCCGCCGACGAGGCCGGCATGGTCGTCATCGTCAACCTCTTCTACTGGCGCCAGGCCGAGAAGATGGCGGGCGAAGCGGCTATCGTCCGGGCAACCGAGGCAGCCACCGACTGGCTGCTCCGCACGAACCACCGCAACATCCTGGTCGACGTTTGGAACGAGTTCACGGAGGGCAGCGGGCTCACCCAATCGGCCCGCATCCACGAGCTCATCGAGATCGTCCAAGGGACGACGCTCCACGGACGCCGCCTGCTCGCTAGCAGCAGCACCATGCCCAACGCGATGCTGGCTCCGGGACGGTGGCACGCGGTGCAGGACTTCTATCTACCCCACGGCAACAGCTTCTGGGCCCGGGAGCTTCGCGCCAACCTGCAGAAGCTCAAGGCCACCGACACCTTCCAGCAGAACCCGCGCCCGATCCTTATCAATGAGGACTCGATGTACCTCAATAACCTCGAGGCCGCCGTCGACGAATACGCCTCGTGGGGCTTCTACATCCAGGGCTTCGGCGCCGGCGGGTGGGACCACGGACGCTACGAGTGGCCTCAGCACGAGCGCGAGACCGAGTACGAGCACCTCAGCGGCTACCAGACCGTGCCCGTCAACTGGGGCATCAACACCGGCCTCAAGCGCGCCTTCTTCTACCGCCTCGCCGAACTCACCCAAGGCGCCTAGCCTCAGCGCGCCTGGCCAACCGATGACGGCGCGCCGTGGTCAAGTCACCGCCGATGGCTGTCAGCTTGTCAGCTGTCAGCCATCAGGGAAAGAAGGAACAGGGAGTAGGAAGGACCCGAGCTTGCCCTGCATCGATGCACGTGGGGCGCACCCGGCGATAGACTGCATCGCGTCGCAGGTGCACCCCACGTCACCTCACCACACCACATGCAACATCTACGGGTAGGGGCGAGGCATTCCCACAACCTTCTCCGCACACGCGATCATCCTCGACCGCGGAACCACCCCACAACACCGGCCACCTGCGCGGGAATGCCTCGCCCAACTCCAGCAACCACCCCACGCCAGCGCCGCGCAACCGCGCCCTACCTCCTCCGCTGCAGCATCCGCCCCTGTATGGCGACGCCCACCGCCGTCGCGACGATGAACACGAGGGTCGCAGCGGGCTGCTCGAGGCCCAGCCCCTGCGTCAGCGCCCCAGCGCCCGCCAGCGACGACAGCACGACCAGCGCCCAGTCAAAGAGCACCGCCGCGAGCACCGAGCCGATGATCGCCCCGATCAGCTGCACGACCCACGCCCACGTCGTCGCCGTCCCCACCCCGAACTGTCCCATCAGGCTGAAGACGATATACCCACCGGCAAGGAAACCGGCGATGCCGATCGCGACCCGCTGGACGAGCACCGCGATCACCGCGCCCACCACGCCCACGGCCAGGGCAATGATCAAGACCACCCACTCGGGCTGGAGCGGCAGCGCGCCCGCGACGATCTCAGTCGTCACGATGAACCCCAAAAGCCCGACGAAGAGCCAATACAAGCGCTGCCCCAGCAGGAGCAGCAAGATACCCACCAGCAGCCGTGTGATGTTGACCATGGCCCCTCCTCCTAGACCTTGACAGCCCTGCCGCGCTTCCGCGAGGCGTAGCACGCATCGATCACGCGCATGTCGGCAACCAACGATTCGTCCACGAACCGGGGCGCGTGCAGGTCCCGCACCGCCTCGCTGAGATCCTGGACCTCCAGCATATGCCCATCGGCCGACTCTACCCGAAGCTTCTCCGTCTCTCCACCCAGATGCAGCAGCATCGCCGGCTCGTCGGCAGGCGCCCCCCAGCCATAGGGCCCCGTCAGGCGGCCCTTCTCGCCGATCACGCTGAACGGTCCGCCCCAGGGCGCGTTGAAGCCCCATTGGATCGTGCCCCGCAGGTCGCCGTCGTAATCGAGCATCGCCGCGCCAGCTATATCGACGTCGAACCGCTGCGACCACGCCATCGTCGCCCACGCGGTCCGCGGAATGCGACCCGCCATCATCCGCTGGGCGTCGATCGCATAGCAGCCCATATCGTAGAGCGCGCCGCCGCCAATATCGGCCTGCAGTCGCACGTCGGTCGGATCGGGCTCGCCCATCTGAAACGTCGAGACCGTGTGCATAAAGCGCAACTCGCCCAGCACGCCGGACTGCGCGATCTCCACCGCCTTGGCCTGCACAGGGTTGAACCGCGACGCGTACGCCTCCTGGAGATAGAGCCCCGTCTCGCGGCGCACCACCTCGATCTCAGCCGCCTCCTCGGCATTCACCGTGATCGGCTTCTCACACAGCACGTGCTTCCCCGCCCGCAGCGCCTTGATGCTCCACTCAGCGTGGAGGCCGTTGGGCAGCGGGATGTAGACCACCTCAATCTCCGGATCGGCCAAGAGTTCATCATACGACCCGTAGGCCTTCGGCAGCTCAAACTGCTCCGCGACGCGCTCCGCCTTTGTCAGCGTGCGACTCGCGATCGCCACCGGCTGCGTCAGCTCCGCCTTGAACATCGCCGGGATCAGGCGGTTCACGGCAATCGCCGCCGTCCCCAAAACCCCCCATCGTACAGGTTCCGCGTTCATTGGTCCCTCTCCTTTCGTTCCGGCGTCCTCGCCGGGCCTGTTGACATGCTCGCCTGCTACCATTATAGGGACCGGCCCGACCCGCGTCAAAGCCTCGCCCCTCAGGAACACTCTGCGTCTTTTGCCGCGTCTTCCGGCGCCGCGTTGACCTCGCGGCATCTCCGACTATACTCCACAGCGAATCAACCCACAGACCAAGTCACAAGAGGAGGCCACGTGAAGGGTATAATCCTGTCGGGCGGGATGGGCACCCGGCTCTATCCACTCACGATCTCGCTGTCCAAACAGATCCTGCCGATCTTCGACAAGCCGATGATCTACTACCCGCTCTCGGTCCTGATGCTGGCGGACATCCGCGAGTTTCTGATCATCTCGACGCCCCAGCACATCGACCTCTACCGCCAGCTCTTCGGCGACGGTGAGCGGCTCGGGCTGCAGATTGAGTACGCCATCCAGCCGAAACCCGAGGGCATCGCCCAGGCTTTCATCATCGGCGAGGACTTTATCGACGGCGAGCCCTGTGCTCTGATGCTCGGCGATAACTTCCTCTACGGTCACGGCCTCTCCGATATGCTGGAGGGCGCTGGGACCCTCAACGAGGGCGGGCTGGTCTTCGCCTACTACGTGCAGGACCCGGAGCGCTACGGCGTCGTCGAGTTTGACGCAGCGAACAACGCCCTCAGCATCGAGGAGAAACCCGAGAATCCCAAGTCCAACTACGCCGTCACCGGCCTCTATTTCTACGACGGCAAAGTCGTCGATCTCGCGAAATCGCTTCGCCCCTCCGGTCGCGGGGAGTACGAGATCACCGACCTGAACAACGCCTACCTCCGACGCGGCGAGCTGAAGGTCCAGCTCCTGGGTCGTGGCTTCGCCTGGCTCGACACCGGCACCCACGAGAGCCTGCTCGAGGCCAGTGATTTCGTGCAGACGATCGAACACCGCCAGGGCCTCAAGATCGGCTGCATCGAGGAGATCGCCTTCCGCAAAGGGTACATCGGCACCGAGCAGCTGCTCGCCATTGCCAACCGCTCCAACGACAACAATTACTGCGAATATCTTCGACGCGTGGCCCAGCAGGCTGTGGGCGACACAGGGCTTTGACCTGGGTCGATATGGCCCTATACTTTCTGTGAGGCGGACCAGCGCGGGCCGATGGTATGCGCGCCCGGTCCACTCATCGAAAGGAAATAGTTCGTTCAGACGCAGGGAGGGACCAAATGACGAAGTGGGCGTATTGCGCCATCACGTGGACGGCGGGGCTCGTCTCAGAGGAACAGAGGCAAGATCTGGAGGAGGCCGGGTTCCAGGGCAGAATCCAGGAAGCTGAGGGAGGCGCTGCCGTCGCGCAGATGGGGACCGTCGAGTATCTCGGGCAGGACGACCAGGAGCAGATCGTCGACCTGGGCGCCACGCTCGCGCGCCTCGGTGGCGAGGGCTGGGAGTTGGTCACGATCAAGACGATGCCCAACGGCGCTCAGCAATTCTGGCTCAAGCGGGCGACCGAATGACGCGAAGCCACCGTGCGGCGTAGGTTGCCGATCACGCCGCTGGTTACGCCGCTGGTTACGCCGCTGGTTACGCCGCTGGTTACGCCGCCGGTCACACAACTCAGCACGACTTGGCTGGGACAGCGCAAGCCTCTGTCCCAGCCGCTTCTATGTCACCATGCACCACCCAAGCGCGGGAAGGAGGAGCAGGTAGATGGCACCGACCGATCTGCAGGGACACCCAGCCTATCGAATCAGGAGTGAGCGGCTGCTCATCCGCTGTTGGCAACCGCAGGACGCTCCCCTGCTCAACGCCGCCCTTCACGCCAGCTGGGACCACCTCGCGCCTTGGATGCCGTGGGCGCGCGGTCCCCGTCCGGCACTGGAGGATACCGTAGCGCTGCTGCGTCGCTGGCGTGGGGACTATGACCTGGACCGTGATTTCGTCCTGGGGATCTTGAGCCCCGATGAGACCGCCGTCATCGGAAGCACCGGTCTGCACACGCGTCGCGGCCCCGACGTCCGCGAGATCGGCTACTGGATTCACGTTGACCACCTCAATCGCGGCTACGCGACGGAGACCACAGCGGCGCTGACCAAAGTGGCCTTCGAGATCGAGGGGGTGCGCCGCGTCGAAATCCGGTGCCTGCCCGAGAACGTCCGCAGCGCAGCGGTGCCCCGCAAGCTCGGTTTCGTTCACGAAGCGACCCGCCGCCAGCTCCTCCAGGCCGGTGAGGACGACTATCGTGATGGCATGATCTGGACGATGCTCGCCGATGAGTACCCCACCAGCTGCGTGGCGGACGCCGCCGTCGAGGCGTACGATGTCCTCGAACGTAGATTACTTTGAGCACCCTGCCGTAGACCCAGCAAGAGAACCAAAGGAGAATCCTGTGCGCCTAAGCGTAATCGCCTTCGACGCCGACGACACCCTCTGGCACACTGAGTACCTCTACAGCCAGGCGCGGGACAAGCTCGCTGCCCTGTTGGCCGACTACACTGACCCCGAGACGCTGGCTCAACACCTGGACCACACCGAGATCGACAACCTCGGGCTCTATGGCTACGGCGCCAAGAGTTTCGCGCTCAGCATGATCGAGACCGTGGTCGAGCGCACCGACGGCGAGGTCCGCGCGCGCGCTATTCGCGGCGCCCTCGAGATCGCTCGCGAGATGCTCTCGGCCCAGGTGCATCTCCTCGACCACGTCGAGGAGACCCTCGCGGCCCTGGCGCCCGACCATGAGCTGATGGTCATCACGAAGGGGGACGCCTCCGAACAGGTGCCCAAGCTCAACCGCACTGGGCTCATTCAATACTTCCGCTACGTCGAGGTCGTCGGCACCAAGACCGTCGACACGTACCGGCGCCTGCTTCGAAAATACGACATCACCCCCGACCAATTCCTGATGGTGGGCAACTCGCTCAAATCCGACATCCTGCCGGTGCTGGCCCTCGGCGGCTACGGCGTCTACATCGCCTCCGACATCCTCTGGGCGCACGAGCACGTCGACGCGCCGCTCGCGGACACGCCGCGCTACGTCGAGCTGGACCATATCGGAGAGGTGCCAGAGTTGGTGAGGAAGCTGTCAGCTTTCAGCTCTCAGCCGTCAGCAAGTGACGGGAGTAGGAAGTAGGGAGCAAGAAGTACGATGACACAATTCAAGCCTACTCCCTACTCCTCTACTTCCTATTTCTCCGCCTCGCTGAAAGCTGACGGCTGCGGGCTGACGGCTGAAGGCTCGCCCCTATGCCGCCCCTCCGCAGCCTAACCTCCGCCCTTCTCTTCGGCGTGGCGGCCTCGCTCTTGCTCCAGAGCTGGGAGCTAGGCTGGCTGCTCACCCTGAGCCTCGCCCTCCACGAGCTGGGCCACGTCGCCCTCATCCAGCGCCACGGTATCCGCTGGGAGATCCGGTTCGGTCTCTTCGGCGCCGCGACCATCACACCTCGCGACGAGCGTGAGGCGCTCGACTGCTTTCAAGACGCACTGATCCACATCGCGGGCCCGCTCGCCAACCTGGCGCAGGCCTTCGCAGCCCTCGCCATCTACGCCCTCTCAGCCTTGGTTCCCGGCGGCCCCTATCGAGTCTGGCTCCGCGTCGCTGACTTCGCGGCCCTGCTGACGGTGCTCAACCTCCTCCCCATAGGGCAGCTCTCCGACGGGGGCAAGTTCGCCCACGATCTCTTTGCCTCGCTCACCGAGAAGCAGGAGGGCCGCCTGCTGTGGACCGTCCTGTTCTGGCTCGTCTCGCTAGCTTGGTTCATCGCCATCAGCTGGGGCGACACCCTCCGCACCATGGGCTCGTTGGCAGTCGGCGTCTGGTTCGTCATCGGTATGATCATCCACAGCCGCCGCGATGATCCGGCGGCAGCCCACGCCCCCGACGCGATGAACGAGCGCCAGGCAGGTCTCCTCTTCGGCGCCGTCGCCGGAGCGCTTCTCGTCTGCACGGCTCTCGTCGTCCTCACGCCCTTCTGGATGACGCCGGACCAGGCCGAAACCCTCGCCCGTAACGCCGCCGCCCTCTACGCCTTCGTGACAGCGCGGGGCGGACCCGTCGCACAGGCCCTGCTCGTCGGCGCCGCCCTCCTATTTCTCGCGGTCTTGATCCTCGCCCCGCTGGTCCAGCGCAAGCGGGACCACCCGCCTCCTCCCCCCTCGGGGGAGGACTGAGGAGGGGCGGCGCTGGAGCGGCGTGGCTGGGTCGCACCCACCCCCCTTTGTATTTCCGCCCTCAAGGGAGGAAGATCCGGTTCTCCCCCCTCTGGGGCCTGTCCCCGTTTCTCCTACTCACGGAGGGGAGGACTGAGGAGGCGGCGGCGCTGGCGCGGGGTGGCTGGGTCGCGCCCACCCCCCTTGTATTCCCCCCTCAAGGGGGAGAATAGTCGCTCAGCCGAAGGCTCCGGCCCCGTGTATGCGAGACTGGCCCTCGCTGCCGACCCTGGTACACTATCCCCTCTAGGGGCCTCAGGTCGGGTCCGCGCCATGCGGGCCGATCCCGCCCCGAACGCCAATTGGCAAGGAGACAGAATACCTATGCGCGTCTACGACAGCGGACTCTCAAAGGGGAAGCGAATCGACAGCTTCGGCTCCCGCGACGTCACCATCTCTACGGTCATGAGCAGCAAGAAGTGGCACGTGGCGACCCTGCAGTTGGGGCCCAATGGGACCCTCGGAGAGCACAAGCTCGCGACCGATCAGCTGCTCATCATCATGGCGGGCAGCGCCAAAGTGACTGGCGACAAGAACGCGCGGGTGGACGTAACCCCGGGCGTCGCCGTCTTCTGGAACAAGGATGAGATCCACGGGGTTCAGGCGGGCAGCGGCGGGCTGAGCGCCGTCCTGATCGAGGGTGACAAGCTCCATCGGGAGCTCCTGATGCCCCTCCGGAAAGTGACGTAATCCGCAGCCCAGCTCTATGCCATCCGAGCCGGTGATCCACGGACCGGCCAAGGGCCAAAGCGCCCGCTGCGCACCCATTCTGCGGGCGCTGCCCCAGTGGTTCGGCGTCGAGGAGGCCACGCAGCATTATATCGAGCAGGTCGACGCCCTGCCCACGCTCGTCGCCACCGTCGACGGGCGGACAGTAGGTTTCCTATCGCTTAAGCAGCACAGCGACGATGCAGCGGAGATCTACGTGATGGGCATCCTGCCGTCGCATCACCGGCGTGGCATCGGTCGCGCCCTCCTCGCCGCCGCCGAGGCGCACCTGCGCGCCCATCGCGTGCGCTTTCTGCAGGTCAAGACCCTGAGCTCCGCTCATCCCGACGAGCACTACGCGAAAACGCGTGCCTTCTACCGCGCCCTCGGCTTCTCCATCCTGGAGGAGTTTCCCGACCTCTGGGATCCAGCCAACCCCGCCCTGCAGCTAATCAAGTACCTCGGCTAGACGAAAAAACAGGACCGGGCCGCCGGCCCGATCCTGCGCATATCATTCTCTGCGGTCTTCTAACTATCGCCCGCGGAAGCCACCCTCGCGGTAACCTGGGCAGGTCCCGTCCATCAGGCGCATCCGAGCGCCCGGCGCCTCGCCGGTGATGCCTCGGCTAAAACCGCGCCCCATTCCCCTGGCGCCGCCCCTCATAGCCTGGCGCGCCTCGCCCACCTCGTACGTGCCCTCAGCGAAGGCCTCAAAGGCCGGCAGGTGATTGTTGAGCGATGCGTCGCGCAAGTTGGTCGCGACCCGCACCACGTCCGCGTTGTCGATCTCGCCCAGCAGTTCGTCGTAAAGCGCGGCGTTATCGATCTCGGCCTGCGCTGCCGCTTCAGCCGCCGCCTCCGGCGTCGCGAAGCTCGGGACATCGAAGTCCGGAATCTCAGGCAACGTCACGTCGTAGCGCGCGAAGACCCGCTCCAGCGCCGCGATGTGCTGCTGCTCAGCGCGGGCAATCTGTGCAAAGGGCGCAATCTCGCCGAACTCGGCCATCACAGCCTCGTACGTCGCCAGCGCCTTGTGCTCGTCGATCAGGAATTCAACCAGTATCGCCTGCTCCTCGGCGTCGAGCTCGCCCTCCGCCACAGGCGCTCGCAGACCCCATCCTCGCCCCCGGTTATCCGGCGGCCCGCCAGCAGCCGCGACCATCGTCGGCAGCGTCAGCGCCACTGCGAGCGCCAATACCCAACCTGCAAGCGCGATCATCCACTTATTCTTCAGCATCTCGTACCTCCTACGGTATCGATCTATATCACTTGACTGCGCTCAGTATAGCCAGCACATGTGAAGAAACGATGAAGGACCGATGTAGATCGCGTGAAGACCTCACAGGTACGTGTGGTGGGGTGCACCTGCAGTTGGTGCGCCCCACCTGTGCGCGCGACGCCCCCCCGTAGGGCGAACTGTCTTGTTCGC
>CAZPJP010000115.1:0-12559 GCA_964586915.1 uncultured Anaerolineales bacterium | reverse complement strand
TCTCGTGCAAGCGCCCGCCATCTTCTCGTGTCTCAAGACGCTGTCGCCCTCGCCGGTTGATGGTGAGTACCGTCTGACGGACTGCGCACATCGCCTAATCCGAAGCGGTATGCGGGTCGATAGCTACCAGATCTACGACCAGGATGAAGTCCTTGGCATCAACACGCAGGAGGATCTGACGCAGGCCTCCTTCATCCTTCAGAAGCGCATCTATCGGCCGCGCCGGCACGAGGAGCGCAATGTGATTGCTTTCGGGACGGGCGGATGGCGTGCGGTGATTGGAGAGGGTTTTACCCTGCACAATGTGCGTCGTCTTTGCCAGGCGCTCGCGAACGCGATCACGCGTCGTGGCGATGAGTCCAAGGGCGTCCTCATCGGCTACGATCGACGCTTCCTGTCCGATCGGTCCGCGCGAGCGGCGGCCGAGGTGTTTGTAGGCAATAACATTCCAGCCACGGTGCTCAGGGAGGACGCACCGACGCCGCTGATCACCTACGCCACGGCTAAGTTGGGGTCGGCCTACGGTCTGGGCTTCACGGCCAGTCATAATCCCCCTGAGTGGAACGGCCTGAAGGTCTTCCGCAGCGATGGGTCGCTGCTGCAGGATGAGGAGGTCCGGCTGATTGAGGCGGAAGCGAATCGCCTGACGACCCAGGATGTTGTGAAGATCGATCTGGATCTGGCCGAGGACGCCGGCGTCGTCGAGTGGCGGGACTTCACGAATGCCTATGTCGATGCCGTGGAGGCGTTGATCGACCTGGACGTGATCCGACAGGCTGGCTTGCGGGTGATTGTCGACCCGATGTACGGGGTGGGTCAGCTTACATTGGGCATCATCCTGACCGAGGCCCGGTGCCGTGTTACGTTTATCAACGAGCGGCATAATCCGCTCTTCGGTGGACGTTCGCCGGCCCCGGATATGGAGGCGCTGCGCCTGCTGATGACCCACGTCCGTAACGAGGGCTACGATCTGGGTCTGGCCACCGACGGTGACGCCGATCGCATCGCGATCGTTGATGAGACAGGGCGCTATGTAACCGTCAACGACATCCTTTTGCTCCTCTATTGGTATATGCACGAGGTCCGTGAGGAGCGCGGGGGTGTCGTCCGAAACCTGGCGACTACACATCTGCTGGATCGTCTCGCGCACCATTTTGGCGAGCAAGCCTATGAAGTCCCCGTTGGGTTCAAGCACGTCTCGGCGGCAATGATCGAGCATGATGCCCTGCTAGGCGGCGAATCGAGCGGTGGCCTGACGATCCGGGGCCATATCCGCGGCAAGGACGGCATTTTTGCTGCAGCCCTCGTTGTGGAAATGCTGGCAAAGACCGGCCGAAGGATCTCACAGCTCTTGGAGGCGGTCTACGAGATCACCGGACATTTGGTTGCTGTGGAGGCCAACGTGCCCGCTACATCCGAGATGCGGGTCATCATCCCTAAGCGTCTGGCGTCGCTGATCGAGCAACACGAGACGGAACCAATAGAGTTGGGCGGTTATCCCGTTCAACGGATCTCTACGCTGGATGGCGCCAAGTTCTTTTTTGAGAACGATAACTGGGCGCTGATGCGATTCTCGGGCACGGAACCGGTGCTCCGGATCTTCGCCGAGGCCGACACGGAGGAAAAGGCACGCTCTTTGATCGAAGCTCTGAAGGAGAGATTCGATCTGGCGTCGCAGATGTGAAAAGGAAAGTGCAACGGACTTACGGGCAGTGTGCGATTGACGATGCCTTTGACGGCATGGGTCTCCTCAAGGCGATGGTGTGCCGGAAGTCCGTTGCACTTGCCGGTGGACCTAAATCGGCTGGCCGGGCGGCGAGAGCTGGGCGGTGATTCCACCGTCGACGTAGAGCACCTGACCGGTGATGTAGTCGCCATCCGCCGACGCGAGGAACGCGACCGCAGCTCCGATATCCAGTCCTTGGCCGAAGCGCTTCAACGGAATCCGCTCGGCGACCTCCCTCATTCGCGGCAGCTCGGGATCGGGCCACCGCTCCGTGAGTGTCGCCCCAGGGGCTACAGCGTTGACCCGAATATCGTAGCGTGCCAGCTCTAGCGCCATCGCGCGTGTCATCGCGTCCAAAGCGCCTTTGGTGATGTCGTATGGGAGCCCTCGCCAGTGAGCGCGCAGACCGCCGACGGAGCTGATGTGGATGATGTTCCCTCCGTGTCCGGCGTCGCGCATCTGCTTTGCGCCGTAGTAAGCGCAAAGATAGGGTCCCCGGATGTTGGTCGTCAACGAGCTATCGAGCAGGGCTTCGTCGACCTCGAAGAAGTGCCTGCGCCGCAGATCGGCGGCGTTGTTGACGACGAGATGCACCGTTCCGAAGGCCTCCAACGTCGTCTCGAAGAGCCGCTCGATCTCTGCCGTCTCGCTCTGATCCGCCGCAACACCGATGGCCTCCGCCCCATAGCTCAGCAGCTCCTGGGTGGTGGCCTCCACATCCTCGGGGGTGCGGCTGTTGATCACGACTTTCATACCCTCTTTCGCCAGCCGCAGCGCAATCTCTTTGCCGATCCCACGACTGGAACCGGTGACGATGGCAACTTTGCCAGATAGCTCGGGATATCGAGCCGGGATATCGTTGTAGTCTTGTTCCATGTCAGCCATACCATCTCCTCGCTTGATCAATTACACAATACAATGTGAACCACGCCGACGTCCGGTTCCACCCAGATGCCGTGGTCCGTCTCATCTCCATTCCGACGTCGATCCACAACAAAGGCTCCGGCCTTGTCGAAGTGGCCTTCATCGACCCGCACGTAGTGCGCCAGCCGCGTCAGCAGGCGCTCGTTGGTCTGAGCTGCCACCAGGTGTTCGGTCGGGGATGACTTGGGTCGCAGGTGAAGGCGGTAGTTCGCGCCCACCAGGTAGAACTCGTGGCGGTCCACCTGCACGATCAGCCCACGGCCGGGCCCCGTGCCCGGTGGCTGGTCCACGGTCACGTGCGGTCTGGGATGGCGCCAATCCTTGCCGGCGAAGGGAAGCCGGCCCCCTCCAAACTCGACCCTTCCCCGATAGGCGTCAAGATCCAGATACTGGTCGCCCAAATCGGCCTCCTGACCGACGACGTGGATGCCTCCCGTGCCCTGGTACTTGAGCAACAGGGGCACAGCCGTGGCCACACACCGGACGCTGTCGACAAGGGGCTGAAGCGTGGGACGCACCTCGCCCTCCTCGTCGATGACCCGCTCGATAGCGAAGAAGGCGTAACCGACGGCGTCGTAGAGGCCGATTGCCCGGAACATACGCAGGGGATTCGACCCACCCGGGGCGGACTCCGGCACGAAGAGCGGATTGTCTGTGCGCGCGTACGCTTCACAGATGGCATCATAGCCCTCAGCGTCCCCGATGTAGATATCGGGCGCCACGAGGTCGACGTGGGGCGTCGCCCACTTGTAGAGGTCCAGGACTTTGGTTACCGCGCCGCCGGAGGGATAGCTCTCGCCGGGTATGCGCCAACCATTCTCCCCTAGCCAGACGTTAAGGTACATCGGGAGATCGTAGATAGCCTTACCGGCTTCGGAAAGCCTATCGATATACCTCGCGATCGTCCATGCGGTCATCAACTCCCCGGCAGCAGCACCAAAGATCTCGGACCAGGAGCCCGTGTCGCGTCCGCCTGCCGACTGCCAGAGCTCGTATACCGGCCCATCCTCGCTCTCCGTCAGGTGAGTTAGGAGCTCCTCCGGCACAGAGCTGTCAAAAACCGCTTGTGCCTCAGGGCCATAGTCCCGGTCGGAGCCGAGGATACCCGGCTCGTTTTCGATCTGCAGCGCGATAACTGTGCGCCGGTCGCGGTCCACGGCCTTGAGGTGGCGACAGAGGGCCTCGAAGGCGCGGCGGTCGGCCTCGAAGGTGGCGGCGCAGTGAGAGGAAAGGACCCAGACTGGCTGTCCCGTTGGCGAAACCACACGCTTGAAGCGCTGGGGATCGGTCTTGACCCAGTCGGGCACATATTCCATGTTGCCGTTCTTCCACGTACCGAACCAGAGCAGGACGAGGCGGACATCCCGGTCGCGCGCGGTCTCGATCAGCGCGTCGAGCTGTGTGAAGTCGAACACGCCCTCCTCTGGCTCCACCTGCTCCCAGTAGACGGGAATCTCCAGTGTGTTGCCGTGTAGCAGCGCCAACGCGTCAAACGCCGTGGTCCACTCCGCTTCGTTGTAGCCGCTGGAGTTCTGAGTCTGCCCGCCGATGGGAAAGAAGGGCTCGCCATCGACGGTGAAGATTCGTCGGATCGTTTTCATTCTTATCTCCTTCTATACGCGTGCAGGTCGTGCGTTGAATCAGGCGCTCGGTGGATCGCCCCAGTCCGGTACGTCCAGGGGCTGCCCGCCCTGAAGTGCGCACTTATGGGCGGTGGCGCCAGCGGCCATATAGCGGACCGCTTCCCACACATTGATCACCGGCGTCCGGTCGTGCGCGATGGCGTCGACGAACTCGTGGACCAGATAGGCGTGGGAACCGCCGTGTCCGCCGTAGAAGCTCGGACCTGCAGCTGACCTAAAGGCGTCAGCCACTTCGGGTGGGAGTGGCTTGCGCATCTCCTCAACGGTCAAGGCGGTAGTCGCGTGTGTGTCGGTCCAGGTGTCGTTTTCGAAGCTGCCCTCCGTGCCGTAGATTCGGAAGATCTCGCGCTCCGGGTGACCGATCTCGCGAAACTCGCAGATGCGCATCGTTGCGCCATTGCTCATATAAAAGAGCGCGGTTTCGTTGCTGAATGCGTAGTCGGCGAAGTATGGATCGTCATCCCGGTTGGCGTACCCCCAGGCGACGACCGAGACCGGGTGGGCGTCCATCACGCTGATCGGGCCGCTGGTGGAGTGCGTAGGATAGTGCATCGGTCCGTTTTTGACGCCTCGTTGCCGGTAGGTCGCCTCGAGAGCCACCCACTCCTCTCCGGCTGCGCTTGCCAAACGACGTCGTCGCACCTCGCGCAGATTCGTGCGGGCGTCCACGTCGTGGAAGTACTCACCCTCTGCATAGACGAAGTTTCCGAAATCTCCCAATCGGGCGCGCCGCCGGCAGTACATAGCTTGTGGGCGGTAGTAGCTCGTCTCGCCAAGCATATAATGGAGACCGGTAGTCTCCACGGTCCTTACCAACTGATCGCACCAATCCAGGATCTCATCGGCGTGGGGGATGCTGATCACTGGCACGGCGCTGTAGACGTGCTTTCCGGCCTCGAGCGCCTGGATCGCCTGAGGGGCGTGGAGCCAGGGCTGCGTCATGATGACCAGAGCGTCGACCTCGCGGGGCCCTGATGTGGCACAAATAGCGTCGAGGGAGGGGTAGAGATCATCCGGGTGCAGCTTCGCCTGCCACGAAGGCTTATCTGCAAAGGCCTTGATGCGCTCGGGCTCTCGGTCGCAAAGCGCGATACGGTCGACGAGGGGATGGCTCATGAAAAGGTCCGCAAACGCGCTGCCGAACGAACCCAGGCCAACCAGCCCTAGACTGATACCCATATAAGCCTCCCTATACTCTCTCCGCTCTTGACCTCACGGGCCGAGATAACGGTAAGCTCTCATCCTGTGCCCGTCCACTGCATCACCAACCTAGCGCTTCAAGCCACTCGATGCTCAGCTGCATCCATGTTGCGACATGGGGGTCATCCGGCGCCAGCCCCAAGCCGTGCGCGCCGTGGGGATAGACGTGCAGCTCAAACGGGACCTCGACGTTACTGAGCATCTCGGCGAAGCGCAAGCTGTTCCTCACGTCGACGGCGGCATCCTCTGCGGTGTGCCACAGGAAGGTGGGGGGTGTCCGTGAGGTCACCTGCTTCTCCAGCGACATCAAAGTGAGCAGCTGCGGATCCGGGTCCGGTCCCAGCAGGTTCGCGAAGGACCCCCGATGCCCATAGGCGTCGGCTGAGATGACGGGATAGCTGAGGACCAAGGTATCCGGACGGGCGCTGATGTCATCCAGCGCCTCACCCGTGTTGACGAAGTCCTTGTCGAAATGGACGCCAAGGCTTGCCGCGAGGTGGCCGCCAGCCGAGAACCCACAGACGGCGATGCGCTCAGGGTCAATGGGCCACCTTCCACCCTCACGGCGAAGCAATCGGATTGCTCGCGCCGCGTCGAGAAGGGGAGCCGGGTGACGATGCGGCGCGACTCGATACTGAAGGACCATCGCGTGGAAGCCGGCGGCATTGTACTGCTCGGCAATCGGATCCTGTTCGTGCGGTGCCCGGCTTCCATACCCACCGCCGGGGCAGATGAGAACGGCTCCCCGCCGGCGCTGTCCGGGGAGCAAATACAGATCCATCCAGGGTTCCAACGCCTCGGACACCAGACCGAAGGGCGGAGGGCCCTCCCAGAGTTTCACTTTTTGGGGCTGCATACGCCTCCTCTAGAGCGTGCCCGTAGGTTTCACTGAGACCGTGTCGTGCTCGACGAGCCAGTTGACCGCCTCGCGGACGGCCTGCAGTGATGTATATCGGGGGTGATAGTCCAGAAGCCGCTGCGGCTTGGCAATGCTATAGCAGTTGGGGCTGTGCTCGAGGTGCGATTGCGTCGCCGTGGCGTCCTTCTCATCGACATCCTTCCGCCACGCCTCGAAGGGTTTGTACGCCAGCTGCGGTTTCTGCCCGAACCAGCCGGCCACGGATTCGGCATAGCCGCGCAGCGTCAGGGCCGCTGGCGAGAGCGCGTGAAAGCTCTCCCCTACAGCCGCGTTCCAGTTCTGTAGGGCCTTCATAAAGACCTGGGCGACATCGTCGGCGTGCACATGGTGGACGACCTCCAGTCCCTCGTTGGGCAGGGTGACCGCCTCGCCACTAGCGAGCCGCGTGTAGACATCCGGGTTGAAGTTGCCCGCGGGGTTGAGAGGCACCCAGCCAGGGCCTACGATGTGCCCAGGCAGGACGCAGGTAGCAGCAAAGCCGTTGCGTCGGGCCTCCTCGTGCAGATAGGCCTCGATGGCGGCTTTCCGCGTTCCGTATTCGCCGATCGGACGTCGTGGCTGGTCTTCGGTGACCGGCACGGTGACGGTTCTGCCGTGTACCCAGCACGTGCTACAGTGGACGAAGTGCTGGATGTGTCCCCGCAAGGCCTCAACGAGGTGTTGAGCGCTTTCAAGGGTGAAGCAGATCATGTCGATGACGATGTCAGGCTCCAGGTCTCGAATCTTGCCCCCAAACGACCCAGCCTCTTCCTCCGCGGCGCGATCCAGCTCGACGCGGCGCACTGAGACCCAGGCGCCGTGGGGGGTATAGGGATCGCGCTGCCCACGACTCACGACCGTCACCTCATGGCCCGCCTCAACCAGGCGAGGGACCAGATAGGTCCCAACGTGGCCTGTGCCTCCGATAACGACTGCATGCATGTTGGTCCTCCTCACATTGATTTGTTAGTATGATTAGGTATGAGAGGCGCGTGGACTGCCGTCCTCACGCTGCCCCCTCGGGTTCGAAGATAACCTTGCCCGTCCTGCCGAGGTCGAAGAGCTTGAAGGCCTCCTCCGCCGCGTCAAGGGAAAAGCGATGGGTCACCATGCTCTCCAGATCGATCCCGTGGTCGAGGATAAAGTCAACGAGATCCCAGTACATATAGATGGGCATCACGAAGGATCCCATCAGCGTAAGTTGGCGACCGATGATCTGCGAGAGATTGAGGGTCTTCTCTGACGTGCCAAATCCCACGAAGACCGCCTTGCCTCCGAGACCCAACGCGTCCACGGCGTTCTTCCGTCCTTCGGCACTCCCGGAGGTCTCGAAGGCCATGCTGGCTCCCTCTGCCTGGGTCAGCGACTTGATGTGGTCGATCAGCTCGCTGTCATTGGGGTCCAACACCACGTCGGCGCCAAGCTCCTGAGCAAGCTGACGGCGTTCGGCCAGTGGCTCGACGCCGATCACGCGACTGCCCATACCTTGTGCGATGAGGACCCCCGACAGACCGACCGGCCCCAAGCCGAAGATGAGGACCGTCGACTTCACTGCTGGCGTTGCGTCGCCTGAGGCATACAGCTTACGCATCGATGCAAAGGCTGTGCCTGCCGCGCACGCAATCATCGCGCCATCGGCGAAACTCAACTCGCCGGGCAGGGGCAGGCAGTTACGCTCGTCGGTGAGCAGAAGCTCCGCGTGTGATCCGTGAATGGGCCCCCCGTAGCCCCGACGCTCGTTGCACCACATCATGTTGCCGGCAAGACAGTGTCTGCAGTGCCCACAACCGCGGTAATGGTAGACGGAGACGCGATCCCCAGGCTTGACATTCGTCACCCCGGATCCAACTTCCACCACGACGCCGCTGGGCTCGTGTCCTGGAATCGTGCGGTTGCCGAGCCTAGCCTGTGCCGTCTGTCGATAGAGGTGGAGATCACTTCCGCAAAGGCCCGATGCCCGAATCTGAACCACCACCTCTCCATCACTGGGACGAGGGTCGGCGAATTGCTGTACGTCGGCTCGTCGATCCCCAGGAAAGACAACACCTTTCATGTTGAGGCCTCCTTTATCGCTCGGTTCAGGGCAGGTACAAGACCTGGGCAGGTACAAGACCTGCCCCTACCTCTTGGTTCGGTCTGACTGTTGCTTACGGCGTCGATTTGTAGATCTTGAAGCGGGAGAAGTGCGCCCAGCGTCGCGTGTCGTTCGGACCGCCGTGGGTGAAGATGCCGACCTGTAGGGCCGGCGCTGGAATGGGATCGCACTCACCCACGGTCTTCCACTCGGATTCCTCAGGTGCCAGCACCTGTCCAAGGGCAGACACTGCCCCTACACCTTCAACCAGCGTCAGGCGGAGGCGCACTGACTGCGGTTGAATCGGCACCCGGTTCACGAGGGCCGGTTGCTCGTCCTGTTCGCGCGCCAGCACAATCCAGATGCGGCCTTCGAGTCGTTCCTTCACAAGCTTGATATAGTTCCCTTCGTCAAGGTACCAGATGAGGCCCGCTTGCTCGCCCTGGAGGACCGGCTCGTTTGCGACCCGCACCTCGCTGGTGAGACCTGGCTTGATCTCCTGGGCGGGGCGCAAGAGGATGTTACGTGCGTCGTTGCGCTCTCCCCACAGCGTGCCTGGCAGGACCTGCATATGGAGCTCCTGATTCTCGATGTGCCACGCCTCCGGCACCTCACGGATCCAACTCCAGCCCTCGGACAAGTCGTCCTCGAACGTCTCCTCAAATCTGATTACGTTGTTCACAATGCACTCCTTTCGATCTATCTGCTATGGAAGGGTCAGCTTCTACTTGCTCGGATTCCTCGTTGCACGACTGACGCACATCTGTTCGGGCCTCTTGACGCCGCGATTGAGCGAGACAATGAGGACGCCGGCGATCACCGCCATGCCTCCCAGGACCTGCTGGGGCCGCGGGAAAGTGCCGAAGAGCAACAGCGCCCACGAGATTGCTGCGACCGGACTGAGGGTCAGGGCGATGGTGTGCAGGCTCATCGTCAGCCGCCGAAGAGCCAGGTAATAGAGCGCCCGGCTCAGGACCACGTCGACGGTACCGACCAGCAGGATCAGCGCCCAGGTCCCACCATCGGGCCATATGACCTTGCCTCGGACTACGGCAAGCACCGCCAGCACGGCGGTGGTGAAGAGCAGCCGATAGAAGAAAAAGTCGAGCAGGTCGATCTCCCCGCTGTAGCGCTTCGTCAGGGCGGCGTGAAACGCGTACATGAGCGCCGATCCCACAACCAGGAGCGCACCTAACCGTAGATAGTCACCGGGCTGAAATGCGATGACGAAGACGCCAAGCAGAGCAAGCCCCGCGCCTATCAGTTGCGCCGTGTTCAGACGATCCCGCAACCAGAACACCCCAAATCCCAGGCTGAAGAGGACCGAGCTTTGGCTCAGCAGGGACGCCGTGCCAGGGTCGATATAGCCCACGGCCTCATAGTTGACCGCCGTGCTCACGGCGATGAGTACCCCGATCGCCAGGAAGAACCCGAAGTGACGCTTTGCTGCTCCCGTGTCGATTCCCTTGCCCTTTCCCAGACGTCCGCGCAAGAACCCAAAGAACCCAACCTCAACCGTACTGATTGCCAGCACGTACATCACCGATATACCCGGGGCGATGCGCGCGTAGAGCAGGCGCGCAAAGACGAAGTGCAGGCTGTCCAGTAGCAGGAGCGCGGCGACCAGCGCGACGCTGCTGCTCAGGAATGCTGACATATCGACGGCGAACTTGGGCAGGCCATGGGACGTCTCATTCGAGGGGGCGGACGGTGAAGTCGGCCTGTATGCCCGCTTCGTCGAATTTGGCAGCGCGGCTGCGTCTGTCGGCATTGGCAATCTCGCGCGCGATCCGGGCTACGACCTCGGCGTGGCCCCGTGGGACAACGATCACCCCGTCGCCATCGGCGACCACAACGTCACCGGGGAAGACGCGGACGCCGCCACATCCGACGGGCACGTTCTCCGCGTCCCATTCTAGGCGACCCGGTCGAATGCCTCGCGCGATACGCTTGGAATAGACCGGCACTTTTTGCCTGATCAGCTCGTCGGTGTCTCGGCAACCGCCGTTCGTGACGGCGCCGCGGGCCCCGGCATTGATCCATCCCTGGGCGTTGTTGGAGCCGATGAATCCGACGTCCGCGACCTCAGCCGCGTCGATGACGATGATTTCCCCAGGTTGGATCTCTTCTTTGGGGCCCGGGGCAAGCTCGCGGTACCAGCGACGCTTCCACTTTTTGTAGTCCTCCAACTCCATAGGTCGCGGTACAATGCGGTTGGTTGGTACGAAACGGACGGTGTGGGCGATTCCGTAGATACGGTGTCGAAAGGTCTCCGTGTCGCGCCAGAGAGGGCGAATCTCCCAGTCCATCGTACCCGAGTCGATCAAGCCGACGGCGTCAAGCCCGTCGCACACGTCGGTCACGCGCAGGCCCTCATAGAGGGCCAGAAGATCCTGGTGGTCGCTCATATGACAGCTCCTTTTTCGATCGATGTCGGGGGCAATAGACACACCTGGTCGAATGACTCTACTCTATGAACTATAGGTCGGATCGTATAAGAGATCAACTTGGACGGTCACGCATCGTCCCATCCCTCCCCAGGAATAGACCCGA
The DNA here is from genome assembly GCA_964586915.1 of uncultured Anaerolineales bacterium. Lineage (GTDB taxonomy): Bacteria > Chloroflexota > Anaerolineae > B4-G1 > SLSP01 > PWVB01. Next base: position 1,541 of record CAZPJP010000115.1, on the reverse strand, counting down.
ATGTCCGTCCTCGGACAGATGATATAGGCTCAACTTGCGGATATCGTCAGTCATAGGGAGCGTGTGGAAACAGACAGAAGGGTAGTATAATGATCATACACAAACCACCTCAGATCGTGGAGAAGGAGATCCTCAAGTTGGTTGGGCTGTTTTATGAAGGCAAGGGCAAGCACGCGAGGTGATTGCATTGCGGGAGCGGCCTATCCTGGATTTCGTCACCTACTTCCTCTGTTTTCCGGTGAAGCGCGAGAGAAGCTAATGGTTGTCTGTCTGCGTAATGAAGCAGCGAGGACTGGGCGCCCTTGGGAAAACAACCCGACGCAACGAGGCGTGAGATCGATGATTGGAGAGAATAGGAGGCGTGATTGATGATCGAGCTACCTGAGGCGGCGGTGATTGCCCAGCAGATTGCGGAGACACTGGGCGGTAAGCGGATTGTGCAAGCGGTTGCTAACGCGTCGCCCCACAAATTCGCTTGGTATACGGGAAATCCGGCGGAGTACAACGACCGGCTCGCGGGCAAAGTCATCGGGACAGGGGTCGGGGTCGCGGGCTGCATCGAGTTCAAGGCTGGGGACATGGTGCTCGCTGTTAGCGCGCCGATTCGCTATCACGCTGAGGGAGAGAAGCGTCCGAAGAAGCATCAGCTCCTGTTGGAGTTTGAGGACGCCACGGCGATCAGCTCCAGCGCTCAGATGTGGGGTGGGTTCTTCTGTTTCCCGGCAGGCGAGAAGGGTGCCTTCCCGGACTATGACATCGCCAAGACACGGCCCTCCCCGTTGACCGACGCCTTTGACCGAGACTACTTCGACACGCTCTTCGACGATGCCACGCCCAAGCTGTCGGCCAAGGCCTTTCTGGCGACGGAGCAGCGCATCCCTGGGCTGGGCAATGGCGTGCTCCAGGACATCCTCTGGACGGCGCGCATTCACCCGAAGCGGAAGATGGACGCGCTTTCCGAACCCGAAGTCCAGGCGATGTTCGAATCCGTCCGTAGCGTGCTGGCGGAGATGACGGCGCAGGGTGGGCGGGACACGGAGCGAGATCTTTTTGGTCGCTCCGGCGGCTACAAGACCGTTCTGAGCCGGAACACGCTGAATACGCCTTGTCCGGCCTGCGGTACGATTATCTGCAAGGAGGCATACCTCGGCGGCGCGATCTACTACTGCGCGGGATGCCAACCGCTCTAGTCGCTGGTCCGTAACGCGATCTTGACGACGGCTTTTTGGCTTGCGTGAGGTTGGGCCGTCGGCTACAGGACAGCCAGTGGGCCAGTTCTCTGAGCGAGCGTCGCAGCAGTTCTCGCGAGCGACAACCTAAGGAGAGAAGCGATGGTCCCCAAGTTTCTGGATCTGGAGGCGTTCACCGTGATGGGGGTGCAAGTCCACAGCATGCCGGGCGAGGTGGATTTCGGCGCCCTCTGGGAGAACGAGTTCATGCGGCATCATAAGACGATCCGCGCTCTGAGCACCGATGGTGCCTACTACGGCGTCTGGTTCCCTCACCACGATGATGGGGTCCCGGATTATCTTGCCGGGATG
>CAZPJP010000114.1:10453-12659 GCA_964586915.1 uncultured Anaerolineales bacterium | reverse complement strand
AAGCCCAGATTCTGAAACTGATGCGTGAGCTCCAGGACGACCTGGGGATGGCGATTATGTACATCACCCACAACCTCGGCGTGATCGCACAAGTGACCGAGCACGTCGTAGTGATGTATATGGGCAAGGTCGTGGAGGAGGCGGACGTGGACACAATCTTCCACAGGCCCGCACACCCCTACACCCAAGCGCTGCTGAAGTCGATCCCACGCCTGGGACAGAAGACGCGCGAGCGACGGCGCTTGGCCTCCATCCGAGGGATGGTCCCGGACCCCTATGCCCTTCCCTCAGGGTGCGCCTTCCATCCACGCTGTAGCCGAATGCAGCCCGGCCTTTGCGATGAGATGGTGCCGCAGATGGTCGAGGTCGAACCGGGACACATGGCGCGCTGCTTGCGTTGTCTTGAGTAGAACAGACTCAAAGACGCGTGGTCGGTGCGTGATGCGTGACCTGTGGGTCACGCAGAACGCACCGCTTTGTCACACGTCCATACTATGAAGATACTCCTGACGCTGCCCCCTCACTGGATCCCGGCAATGCCACACCTGGCATTACCGACCCTGACCGCCTATCTCCGCGCGCAGGGAATTGAGGTCATACAACGGGATCTGAACGTCGAAGTCTTTGACACCGTTCTAAGCAGGCCTTATCTGGAAACAGCAGTGGATCGCTTGAGGGACGCACCACCGTCCTCGGTTCCGGCCCCGGCGATCGGCAAAGCGATAAGCAAGGGCGTGCGCCTGACGGGACAGGTCGAATCGGCCAAGGCCGTGCTGCGCGACAGGCGTTTCTACGACGGGCGAACCAGTTTGCAGGCGTTCCTTACCCTCGTTCGAAGCCTCGAGCTGGCCTCCCTGCCCTTTCATCCAACCTCATTCGAGCTGACGCGGTTTGTGCCTCACGTGCCCGCTGATCAAAGCCATGAGCTGCTGCGGACCGTGCGCGACCCTCGGGGGAACCTCTTTCACGATCTTCTGCGCGACCACGTGCTTCCGGGGCTCGTCGAGGAGGCGCCGGACATTGTGGGCATCTCCATCCCCACCCTCGACCAGATGCTGGCGGGGATGACGCTGGCCTACCTGATCAAGGAGACGGGACTGCCCTGTCATATCACGATTGGCGGACCTCACGTGTCTATGCTGCGCGAGCAGCTTCCCGAGACGCCGGAGATGTTCGCGCTCTTCGACAGCGCCGTGGTCTTCGACGGAGAGACGGCCCTGCTGCGCCTGGCCGAGACGCTCGATCGCGGCGGGGACCTCGCCGACGTGCCCAATCTGATCTATAGAGACGGGGACAGGATCCATAGCAATCCGTTGGGCGAGCCGACCTGTGCGAGCCCAACGGATCTAGCCCCGGACTTCGACGGGCTGCCGCTCGACCGCTATCTGACGCCAACGCCGGTGCTGCCGATGCTCACGTCCCACGGCTGCTACCACGGCCGCTGCGCGTTCTGCAACGTGGGCTATGGGGGCCCCCAGCGCTTCCGGCAGCTGGACCCCGATCTAGTAGTGACGCAGATGCGCACGCTCCAGGAGCGGTACGGCGCGCGCCATATCTTCTTCGCCGACGAGGCCCTGACCCCGCGCATACTCAGGGTCATGTCGGCGCAGCTCATCGACGGCGGCGACGATATCCATTGGTGCGGTTGCGCGCGCTTCGACCCCGGCCTGGACCGGACGTTGCTGGAGACCATGGCGGAGGGTGGGTGTCGCATGCTGCTCTTCGGACTGGAGACCGCAGCGGAGACGACGATCGAGCGCATGCACAAGGGCACCGAGCTGGCGACGATGAGCCGGATCCTGCGGGACAGCGCCCGGGCCGGGATCTGGAATCACACTTTCTTCTTCTTCGGGTTCCCGGGCGAGACGATGGACGCAGCACAGGAGACGGTCAATTTCGTCTACGCGCATCAGGACGCGATCCACTCCGGGTCGCCCGGCGCCTTCCTGCTCGAGCGGTATGCCCCGGCCCACCTCCATCCGGAGGCATACGGCATCACGCATATCGCAGAGCCGCCGGAGCAGGATCTCGCGATCTACTTCGACTACGAGGTCGCATCCGGGCTGGACGAGGCCATGGCCGACCGTCTGGCCTCCCGCCTGGTCGACGTCCTGCCGCGCAAGGAGTTCGGGCAGTTTTACGTGACCGACGTCTACCGCTTCCTATACGCCAGCCACCTCTGGGAGCACGGCGAGCCGATGCCATT
>CAZPJP010000114.1:6109-10353 GCA_964586915.1 uncultured Anaerolineales bacterium | reverse complement strand
TGCCCGCGGAGCTGATCCTTGGCGCAGCGCTGCTCCTCTATTCCATCCGCACAAAGCCGAAACGTCATCACAGACCTAGACCTGAAGGAGGATAACTGTGAACACCGATGCACATCTAGCATTCGAACGCCGGGTATCCCCCGGCGACATTCTTGGACCGTGGCTGGTGCTGGGGCCTTTCTACCAGGATCTCTCCGATCGGGTGCAGGGGTTGACGCTCTTCGAGCGCCCTGGCGCCACGGTAGGGGTCACGGCGTTGGAGGAGATCGTCGCGGACGTGGAGCCGATCCTCAACGCCGCGCCGCGTGAGGCGGAGGCCACGACGTTCCGCGGCGAGGCAGCGCGCTGGCGCTTGGTGCGCCGCCCTGAGGAATACCTCTCGTGGGGACAGTATAACATCTCAAACCACCTGGGCGCAGCTTTCCTGACGACGCGGATCACGCCAGGTTCCGAGGCCGGCGACGCCTATCGCTGGCGATTGTTCACAGCCATCTCGCTCCGGGCGCTGGTGGCGGTCAACGGCGAGATCGTCTACGACACCGCGGCGCATCCCGTTGAACGAGCGTACGGCGTCTTCGAGCACACCTTCGAGGCCCCCCTGCAGGCGGGCGAGAACGTCGTGACAGTCGCCCTCTTCCGTCTGGGCCGTATGGCGCAGATCGGATGCCGGCTGGAGATCGCGGACGCCGACGTGGTGGTCCGGGTGCCGTCGCCGTCCGGCGTCACCACGGAACGGCGCTTGGAGATCGAAGAGGAGGTAAGAGGACTGCGGCTCGAGCGGGATGTCCTCTATCCTCATCACACCGCGGAGGTCACCTTCGAGAAAACGCCGCGGGGCCCGGTAGACGTGCACCTGCTCACCGATGAGGGAGAGCGCGTCGCCGAGACGGGGGGCGACGGGGCCGACGCCGCTGGCGACGGGGCCGACACCGCCACCCTCTGCTCCGCCGCCGGCTTGGTGGACGGGGCTTACGGGCTCCGCACCACCTGGAAGGACGAGGCGGGCGATCCGGTCACCGCGGTGACCTTCGACCTCAAGAAGGTCTCACCCGTGATCGCGCCGCCCGGTCCCGAGGCCTACGGGGCGCGCAGGGAGCGCGTCCTGGCCCACTACGCCGACAACCCCGAGCGCCGACCGATCTGGCCTCAGGTGGCACGTTATGCCCTCCACCGGGCCGGCGTCAGCGATGTCGCCCCGGTCGACGAGAAGGCGATCCGCGAGACGTGCGAGTTCATCGCCGCCCGAAAGGACTGCGCCGACTTCGTCATCCAGGGGATACTGCGCCTGATGGTCTGGGAGCGCGAGGCCCAGCGGCTCTCCACAGAGATCAACGCGCTGATGAAGGACACGGTCCTCGGGTTCAAGTACTGGGTCGACGAGCCGGGCGACACGGTGATGTATATGGGATCGGAGAACCACCGGCTGCTCTTCCACGTGGCGGAGTGGATGGCGGGGCAGCTCTTCCCCACCGAGGAGTTCACCAACAGCCGCCAGCGCGGGCTCTACCACGCGACGAAGGGCCGGACCTACATCACCGAGTGGCTGCGCCAACGCGGACGCTTTGGGTTCGACGAGTGGCACTCTAACTCCTATTTTCCGATAGACATCGCCCCGCTCCTCAACGTCTATGACTTCGCGATCCACGAGGACTACAAACTGCGGCAGATGGCCGGGGCGGTCCTGGACTACATCTTCTTCGACCTCGCCGCCGACGCCTACCAGGGCGTCTTTGGCACGACCCACGGGCGCAGTTACGGCATCTATTTAAAATACCCCGACTTCGAGGGCACCGCCTCGACCTGTTGGCTGCTCTACGGGACGGGCGCACTCACCAAGGGCACCAGCGGTATGGCGCCGGTCTGCCTGGCGACGAGCGACTACGAGGCGCCATCGCTCCTAAACGAGATCGCCAACGACGATCAGGCCGTCATTGAGGCCCGCGAGCGCCAGGGGCTGCTGCGGGGCCCAGCGCAGAGCGCCAACTTCGCAGTCTACCGCACACCGGACTACATGCTCTCGGGTCTGCAGGACCATCGCAAGGGCGAGCCCGAATCCTCCTCGCACGTCGCGCAGGTGACCCTGGGGCAGAAGATGCGCGACGACGGACAGCCGGCCGAGCAACCAGCCGTGATCTTCTGGTCGTGCCCCCTGACCTCCGGCGAAGGCTCCGGTCTGCGTCCCGACTACTGGTCCGGCCACATCGCGCTTCCGCGCGTCGTCCAATACCGCAACGTCCTGGCGCTGACCTGGCGGCTGCCGGAGTACGCGTGGATGACGCATTGCTTCTTCGAGCCCACCCGCTTCGACGAGGTGCGCCTGGAGGATCATTGGGCGTTCGCCCGGGTCGGCGAAGGGTTCGTCGGCATCCACTCACAGCACGGCCTGACGTGGGGCGACCACGGGCAATACGCGGGTCGCGAGCTGGTCTGCACCGCCAAGGAGAACAGCTGGTTGGTGGAGTGCGGGCGCGCTGCTGACTGGGGGAGCTTCAATGCTTTCGTGGACGCGCTTCTCGCTGCCAACGTGACCGAAGCAGACGGCAATCTCACCTATTCGTCCCCATCCATCGGGCGCTTCACCACCGGGTGGGAGGGCACGCCGACGGTCGAGGGGAAGCCGATCCAGCTGCGTGGCTATCCCCTCGTGGGCAGCCCGTGGGCGCAGGCGGAGTTCGGCTCGGGCGAGCTCACGCTAAGCTACGGAGACGAGACGTACGAGATCTGGTTCAATCAATAACACCTACCCCCAACAACCGGAGGAGAACACTCTATGAGCGAGGTCACCCTCGACTACGATCTACACGGCGGCTACATTCACAACTGGCTCGTCGTCGGCCCCCAACGTCTTCCCATCGCAGGCGATCATCGCCTGGAGGCTCTGCAGGCCTATGCGGACCTCGTCGAAGCGCATGCAAGCTCGGCGCCCGGCATCCCCGTCAACCCGATCGAACCAGCGGCGCTGACCGATGGCGTGGTGGAGCTCGAGGAGGGCGAAGCGGTCCGTGAGGACCGCTGGCGCTACGTGCGCTGCCGTGAGGACCACTTCGTCGACCTCTCGCACGCGACCGATGTCGACGCCTACCTGCGCGCGTGGGCCTACGTGGAGCTTGAGAGCCCGACGGCGCAGGACATAATATGCACGCTGACCACGAGCGGGCCGGCCGACGTGTGGATTGCCGGGCACCACGTCCACCGTCAGGTCCCCGAGCTGCACGAACGCCTGAGCCGATCCTTCGAGGTCGCGCTGGAGGAAGGCACCACTTCTGTTCTGGTGCGCTACGATCTCCTGGGAACGAAGACGCAGCCCTACGTGATGGCCCTGCACATCGCGCCGGACGAGGAATCAGGCTCCGAGGCCGAGGTGTCGGTGGTGCTGCCCTCCAGGATCACGCCACTCTCGCGACGGATCCTGTTTGAGTCCGTCTTTGAGGCCGCCTACCTCAAGCAGTATGTGTTCACCCGCCTGGAGAAGGCTGCTATCTCCTGGCCACCGGAGGATGAGGTGGTGCAAGCCCTAGAGAAACTGGCGCGCCTGACCGTGAGGGTTCAAACCCCGGCCGGTAGAGTCTACTCAGAGGCCATGCGGCCCTTCAAAGCTGGGGAAGAGGAGCGTCTGGAACCAGCCTTTAAGTATCCGAACAGTGCGCTGGAGGCACTCCTGATGCCGGCCCTCGAGGAGTACTATGAGGGCGATATGCGCATCACCCGGCGCCTGCCTTTCTGGGGACTGGACAACAACCGCTACACCGACGCACCTTTCGCTACCTTCCCGGAACGACGCGAGACGATCCTCACCGCCGCCGCCAGACGCCAAGGGAGCCTGTTCGTCGAAATCGCTAGGATGGCGATCGGATGGTGGTCACGACTTGATTTTGATGTCATCACCGAAGCCGCCACCAGAGTTGAGAACAGCCGGCAGACGCCCTATGAGGAGCTCCTTGCCCTGATGGGCATCATTTATCGCTTCGGCGACGCCGACGAGTTCCCGGACACGCTGAGGGAGCCTCTGGCTGCCGCCGTACGCGGCGCCCGATTCCGCAGCGATGAAGCCGCGTTGTCCGAGAGCCGGACGCTTCTCGCGGCGACGTGCCAGATCCTGGCGGGACAGCTCTATCCCGAGGCCGTCTTCCCGCGCAGCGGGCAGACGGGTCAATGGCACCGACAAGCGGGCGAGCAAGCGGCCCTTGCGTGGCTACGCGCGAAGGCTAAGATTGGCTTCAGTCAGTGGGACTCCGACCTGGGCT
>CAZPJP010000114.1:0-6009 GCA_964586915.1 uncultured Anaerolineales bacterium | reverse complement strand
TGGCTACGCGCGAAGGCTAAGATTGGCTTCAGTCAGTGGGACTCCGACCTGGGCTTTGCGGAGATCATGATGGCGCTCTCCCATCTCATCGACCTCGCTGAGGCCGACGCGGTCTGGGAGATGGCCATGGTGATGATGGACAAGATGCTCTTCCTACTCGCCGTCAACTCCTACAAGGGCGTCTTCGGCTCGAGCCGTGGACGCACGTCCGCGGCCTCGCTGTTGGGTGGCTACCTGGAGGCCACGTCGGGCATCAGCAAGCTGATGTGGGGGATGGGCGTCCTCAATTTCCGACTCGCGGAGGCGGTCAGCCTGGCGCTGATGGAATCCTACGAGCTTCCGGTGATGCTCCAGACGATCGCCGCCGACCTGCCGGACGCCATCTGGAACCGCGAGCACCACGGCGAGGAGAACGGGGTCGACAAGGTGACCTACAAGACGCCGGACTATATGCTCGCCGCCGCGCAGGACTACCATCCAGGTCAGCCCGGCGGGGAGGAGCACATCTGGCAGGCCACCCTGGGCCCGGGCGCGACCGTCTTCGTGAACCATCCGGGATGCGCGAGCCTGGACGACACGCACCGGCCCAACTTCTGGCGGGGCAACGTCGTTCTCCCGCGAGTCGCGCAATGGCAAGACGCGCTGACGGCCCTGTATCAAGTCCCCGAGGACGATTGGATGGGCTACACCCACGCCTATTTCCCGGTGCACGCCTTCGACGCCTATGAAATCCGAGATGGCTGGGCCTTCGCTCAAAAGGGCGAGGGCTATCTGGCGCTCACGGCATCCCAAGGCTTCGACCTTGTGGCGCGCGGGCCCTCCGCGTACCGCGAGCTGCGGTCCTATGGGCACCACAACGTGTGGCTGTGTCAGATGGGCCGGGCGGCCCTGGATGGAAGCTTCGCGGCCTTCCAAGAGAAGGTGCTGGCGCTGCCAGTCTCCTTCGAGGATCTGAGCGTTCGCTGGACGACACTGCGAGGCGATGCGCTGGCGCTGGACTGGGCCGGTCCCTTCGTTCGCAACGGAGAGACCGTCACGCTGGAGATCGATCAGCATATCGAGAATCCCTATTGTGTGACGCCGCTCCCGGCCTCCCAGATGGACATCATTTACGGCGATATCGCCATGCGGCTCACTTTTGAGGAAACCTAGACACAACAAGGATGCTTTTCTTACGATGAACACCCTTACTTTCGAAAAAATCTCACGATTTGATCGCCAAGCAGAGCCCGCCACCGTCAGCATCCCCTTCGCTAAGGGGAAACTGACCGACCCGGATCATCTGGTGATTCGCGATGACGACGATGGAGAGCCGGTCATCCTGGCCTGTCAGCGGCGCGTGCTGGCGACGTGGCCCGACGGAAGCGTCAAGTGGCTGCTCGTCCACCTGCAACCCGATCTGCCGGGCAATCGGAGCAAGACGTTGACCTTCGATGTTGCCGAACAGCCGACCTCGACCGAACCGGGCACGAGGGTCGAGCTCAAGGAGACGTCGACGGGCATCATCGTCGACACTGGCCCCCTCTCCTTCCTGATCCCTAAGGAGGGCTTCCTTCCCGTGCGTGACGTGCAGCTCAACGGCGTTGAGCTCTGGGACGCCGCGCCCTTCAGCGGCTTCGAGCTGCGCTACGACGACAAGACCGTGACCACGGCCAATGGACCCGTCGAGTTGGAGATCGAGGAAGCCGGGCCGCTGCGCGCTGTCGTCCTGGTCAAGGGCAAGCACCGCAGCTCAGATCTGTCGAGTTACCTGGACTTCCGGGGACGGATCACGGCCTATGCGGGCAAGCCCTACATCAGTGTCGAGCATCAGTTCATCCACGCGGAGGAAGAGGAGGAGATCTCCCTCAAGGCGTTGGGGCTCACCTTCAATCCGAAGATGGAGGACGAGACGGACGCCCCGCACATGGCTCTGGGACAGGGCTACTATCGCACCGCCATCGAGGAATCCGACGACGAACCGGTCGAGATGCTGATCGACACGGAGACAATTCTCTATCAGTCCAACGAGCACTTCGTCGACAGCTTCTACGGTGACTTCTGGGTCGACTGGCGCGATGAGCAGGCCGGCCTGACCCTCTCGATTCACCAGGCGCATCAGAACTTCCCCAAGGCGCTCCGCGCCGATCCCGATGGGATCACGTGCTGGCTCTACCCTCCGAAGGCCCCGGCGGCGCCGGTGCTTCAGGGGATGGCCAAGACGCACCGGATCCAGCTCCACTTTCACGAGCCGGACACGCCGCTTGAGGAGAGTAGCGTGCGAAGCCTGCAGTTCCAGCTGCCCGACCGGCCGGCGCTGTCGCGGGCGTGGTTCCAGCCGCAGGGCGGCGACAACAACCCCTGGCTGGAGCGCTTCTTCCCCGCTGAGATCCCGGACCGACTGCTTACCTTCTTCAACCGATTGCACGACGCGCGCCCCAAGGCGCTGGGGATGTTCCACTTCGGGGACGCACCCGATGCAGGCTACACCAATCAGGGGCGGGGTCAGGGGCAGACGGTCTTCGTTAATAACGAGTACGACCGTCCCCACGCGTGCACGCTCTACTATGCCCTGACCGGACAGCGCCGGGTGCTGGACTCCGCGCTGGTCAGCGCGCGCCACTGGCTCGACGTCGACTTCTGCCACTACAGCCCCGATCCGCTGGTCAACGGCGGTCTGAAGATCCACACTCGCTACCACGTCACCGGCGGCGTCACCCCCTCGCACGAGTGGACGGAGGGGTTCCTCGACTACTACTTTATGACGGGGCGAACAGAGGCTCTGGAGGCCGCTAGGTCGGTGGCGGAGAACATCCTTCGCCATCTGGAGCGTCCCCACATGCAGACACCGGGCGCGACTTCGGTGCGCGAGGGTGGATGGGCCCTGCGGGCCTTGGTGGGGATGTGGATCGGGACGGCGGAAGAGCGGTGGAAATCGGCCGCGCGCCGCCTGATCACGATGTATCTCGACTGGTTCGACGCGTACGGGGCCCTGCTAGCGCCCTACACCAGCCACAGCATGCCCCGGGTGACGTTTATGATCTCGCTCACGGTCAACTCCTTCGCTCGTTATCTGCTCATCGAGCCGGAGGGCGAGCTGGCCGAGCGCGTGAAAGAGCTCATCGTTGGCACGGTGGACGACATGCTGGCGCATTGTCTTGGGCCGGACGGCATCGCTTATTACAAGGAGCTGCCCTCCCTGCGCCGCACCGCCCCGACCCAACATCTGCTGGAAGCCCTGGCGCACGCCTACCGGATCACCGGTGATGAGACCTATCTGAAGATGGCCACGCGCCAGTTTGCGGCGATGGATCAGGACCCAGGCGTACGCCGCCGCGCGAAGTACGCCGACGATAGCGGCGCCGTCATCGACGGCGAGGGCGGTGGCCGTATCTTTGCGGACAAGTACACGTCTCTCTTGCTCTATGCGGGGGAAGCCACGCCGCTGGGACTGCTGGATTGGTACGAGTATCCTTACTGAAGCAAGCGAAAGGGAACAGGGAAACATCTATGGTCAAGACAGGTATAGGAGCACGGTGGACACCGGAGCTGAACGTTTACGAGGATCCCAAGAGCGGGGCGACAATCCACCAGATGACCGACTACAAGGCTCACAGCAACCACTTCTACTTCACCTATCCGTGCTGGTATGACGACGGGAGCAAGATCGTTTTCTACTCCGACCGGGAGAATCGCACCAACCTCTTCGGCGTGGATCTGGTTGAGGGCGGCATTATCCAGCTTACCGATCTCGATCCGGCCGAGGGTCGCGTGGGCGGGCTGAGCAAGAATCCGGTGCGGGAGGAGGTCTACTTCAGCCAGGGCGGGACGCTGAAGGCGCTGGATCTCGAGACGCTGGCGATCAGGGAGCTTTGGACGAGGCCCGAGGGCTACGTCGGGGGCGGCGCCAACGCCACCGCCGACGGCGCTTACCTCTGTACTGGCTACCGCGAGGATCTCTCCGATCGCATCGTGACGGATCTGGGTCACGGCTACGTCGGCTTCCGCGAGACGTGGGAGGCGCACCCACACTGCGCGATCGTGAAGATTCCCGTCGAGGGCGGCGACGCCGAGGTCGTCTACGAGGAGGACTACTGGCTGGGCCACTTCAACGCCTCGCCCAAGCTGCCCAACATTATGACCTTCTGTCACGAGGGGCCCTGGACCCTGGTGGAAAACCGCATCTGGGGCCTGGACATCGACTCAGGGGAGACGTGGCCCATCCGGCCTAACGCACCCGGGGAGGCGATCGGCCACGAGTACTGGATGCAGGACGGCGAGCACATCGGCTACCATGGCCAGACAGCAGAGGGGCCGGTCTATGGCGCGATTCGCTATGATAACACGGATCAGGTCGAGGCGCCCTTCGAAGGCCATTGCTGGCACTTCCACAGCTATATGCTGGAACTGGTGGTCGGCGACGGCGACGCCAAGGACCCCTATCTCCTGCTGTGGCGCTTCAACGAGGGCGCCTTTGAGGGGCCCAAGGTCCTGGTCTGGCACCGGGGGTCCTTCCACATCCAGCGCGTGCACCTCCACCCCTGCTTCAATCAAGAGGGCACCCAGATCATCTACACCGCCGATCCAAAGGGATACGGACAGGTCTTTGTCGTGGACGTACCGCCCTTCGAGTCGCTGCCCGACCTGGCGGACGTAAAGGGAGATTAACGATATGGGTTACGTCACCACCAGCTCCAACGCGCACGGCCGCGATGAGGAGCTTCAGTGGGCCCGGGTCGTCAGCGCTGACGATCCGGCGAAGGGCGTGGGGCTGATCTTCGTGCAGAAGCTCTGCACGGCGTTCCACGAGTTCGAGCCGGCGTGGGAGGCGGGGATGCTCAACCCGGAGTCGCTGGAGCACTTCCGCGCCCGTCTGTTGGACCGTGCGCGACGGGTCCTGCAGGTGCTCGAGGCCAATGGGATGGCAACCCTCGATGGCGTCGAAGAGCTGCGCGATCTCACGCATATGATCGAGGACGCGAAGAGCCTGCAGGCCCTGGCGATGCTCGCCGAGCCTGTTCACACCGTCGCGCACACGTTGACGGACGCGCTGGAGCAGGCCTAGAGCAGCTGGGCAGCCTTGTGAACATCAGCACTCAAAGCGCAAAGGAGGAAACCTATGGACTCCATGGAATACCGACCGCTGGGCGAGTCAGGCCTGATGGTGAGCGCCGTCTCCGTCGGCACCTGGGCGATTGGCGGTGAGAACTGGGGAGACGTGAAGGACGACGAATCGATCGCGGCGATCCGCGAAGCGATGGATGTGGGGATCAACTTCATCGACACGGCCGATATCTACGGCCACGGACACGCCGAGCGCATCGTCGGGACGGCGGTAGCGGGCCGCCGTCAGGACGTCATCATCGCGACGAAAGTCGGCAACCGTTGGAATGACCAGGGTGAGACCTGGACCGACTGCAGCTACGACTACATTATGCAGGCAGTGCAAGCCAGCCTGAAACGTCTCAAGACAGATTATATCGACGTCTACCTGATCCATAGACCCGACCCCGACACACCGATTCCGGAGACGATGCGAGCCCTCGAAGAGCTGCTCCAGAAAGGCGTCGTGCGGGCCGTGGGCGTCTCACGATACAGTCGCGAGCAGATCGAAGAAGCGCAGGCCTCGATCAAGCTGCACGCCGCGCAGTACCCTTTGAACATGTTTCGGCGCGCCGAGATCGAGCCCATCCTGCCCTTCTGCCGCGAGGAAAACATCGGGATGATGGCCTACGCTCCGCTCTCTAAAGGCCTACTGACGGGGAAGTTCAGCATGGACACAGAATTCCCAGAGAACGACCTCCGATCGGACAGCAGCAGCTTCCAAGGCGAGCTCTTCAGGAAGCGATTGGCTGCCGTGGAGAAGCTTAAGCCGATCGCGGAGACATACGACGTAACGCTGGCGCAGCTCGCCATCAACTGGAACCTTTGCCAACCCGGGGTGACCACGGCGCTGGTGGGCGTCAAGCGTCCCGTCCAGGTGAGGGAGAACGCGGGGGGCGCCGGCTGGCGCATCCAGCCGACAGACCT
>CAZPJP010000113.1:1704-12716 GCA_964586915.1 uncultured Anaerolineales bacterium | reverse complement strand
ATCTCCTTGCCGGTCCACCACAGCACCATATCTACCATATGCGGGCCTAGCTCAAAGCGCGGCCCGCCGCCGGTCACCGCCTTGGTCCGGCGCTCAGTTTGAGGGCCCTCGGCAAAGCCCGCGAAGCCCATCGAGTAGACCGCCACGACCTGATAGATCTCGCCCAGCGCGCCGGTCGAGATGAGAAGGTGCGCCAGGCGCGCAGCAGGGGTCAGACGATGCGTGAACCCGACACCGGTCTGGACGCCGGCGGCCTGGGCTGCCTCGGTCATCTCCCGCGCCAGGGGATAGGTGAGGGCCAGCGGCTTCTCACAGAAGACGTGCTTGGACCGCTCGAGGGCTGCCATCGAGATAGGATGATGGGTGTTGGGATAGGTGCACACGTCCACGACATCGAGAGCGTCGTAGTCGACCAGCTCGTGATAGTCGCGGGTGAGTCGCGAGACGCCGTAGCGCTCGCCCATCTCCCGCAGCGCGTCCTCATCCACATCGCAGAACGCGGCCAGCTCGACGTTTTCGCAGAGCAGGTAGCCGGGTATATGCTGGCCGCGGGCGATCCCGCCCAGGCCAACGAGGCCAACGCGAATAGTTCTTTGTGTCTCCATAGATCATCCTCCTTCAGTCAGGCGCGATGGCCTGCACCACCGACCACGCGCTTCCGCCGGCGAGAACGCCCGTGATAAGGTGACTGGGTTCGCCGTTGCCCTTCACACCGGCACGAGCGTTGAAGAGGTCGGGACGCTCGCGGCGGGTCGCGAGGGTGCTCGTTCCATCGGTCCACACCAGCGTGTGGGTATAGGCCTTGACAGGATCGTGGGGGACCCAGGTCACGCCGTCCTCGGAGACCATATGCCCGCCGTGACGCACGTCACCGGTCAGCAGGCCCTCGTTATCCTCCATCACCATGTGATAGGTGTCATCGACAACAAAAAGGTCGGGGTCCTCGAGCCTGCCCTGAGGGTAGATATCGTGGGCGACGGTCTCATAGGGCGCATCGTAGGCTTCGGCCCGCGCGATATGCATATGAAGCCCTCGATCCCGGTATGCCATCAGGATCGAGCCGTCCTCGTGCACGTAGGGCGCGGGATTGTTGGCATCCTCGGTCAGAGCGAGCGGCGCACCCAGTCTATGCCACGGGCCGTCGATCGCGTCGGCCCAAGCATAGCCGATCTTGCGGAGCGGCGAGCCGCGCGCGATCCCAATGTAGTAAAGCACAAACCGCCCCCCAATCCGCACGATCTTGGGATTGTGGCAGGCCTGGCCATCCCACCAGGCGCCTCCTCGACCGCTCAGGACGACGCGCTCGAAGGTGAAGGGGCCCATAGGATGGGCGGCTACCGCGTGAGCGATCTCCGAGTGCTGGCGATATCCGTCGAGGATGCCGACGAAGCTTGCTTTATCACCGGTCCACTCCGGCCATCGCGAGGCGAAGAGATGGTAGAGACTGTCGACGCGGATCATCGACGCGCCCCAGACGTAGTAGCCTGCCTGACGGAACCCTGAGTCCGGTGAAATGGGTTGAAGCCGATCGATGATGGGTCTCATACACCACCTTTTATGGTTGGAAACCGCCCTCTCAGTATACGCGCCTTCACGGTGGATGCCATTTGCCAAACACCGGCTTCCAAGCGTTGACTTCCAATGACCGGAGGCTAGAATCCCTAATTAGGATGCCGTGCGTCATCGCTGACCCAAAATGGCACCCCAGGAAGGATCCGTGTGACGAGTTCAAACTCAAACATCGTCGAGCAGTTCCGCATCGTCGAAGAACCGAACTACATTCCCTTCGACAACGAAGAAGCTGTCTTCACAGCCGCCTTTCGATCGCACATCCCGCTGATCCTCAAGGGCCCGACCGGGTGTGGCAAGACGCGATTTGTCGAGCATATGGCCTATCAGCTTGAGCTGCCGCTCATCACCGTTTCCTGCCACGAGGATCTAACAGCCGCCGACCTCGTCGGTCGATTCCTGTTCAGGGACAACGAGACCGTATGGCAGGACGGACCGCTGACCCTCGCCGTTCGTCACGGCGGCATCTGCTACCTGGACGAGGTCGTCGAGGCGCGAAAGGACACATCGGTCATCATCCACTCCCTGTCCGACTATCGTCGCGTGCTCTACATCGACAAGACCGGCGAGGTCGTCCATGCACACCCCGATTTCATGATGGTGCTCAGTTACAACCCCGGCTATCAGAGCATCGTCAAGGACCTGAAGCAGTCGACGAAACAGCGCTTTGCCAGCCTGATCTTCACCCATCCCCCGGTCGATCTAGAGACGCAGATCATCGCGACGGAGACCGAGCTGTCCGCGTCGCTCAGTCACGATCTCGCTGAGATGGGCGCAAAGATCCGCGAGTTGACGGGCTTTGGGCTCGATGAAGGCGTGAGCAGCCGGCTGCTGGTCTACGCCGGCAAGCTGATCGAGCAGGGCTTGACACCGGCAGACGCATGTACCTATGCGATCGCGCAAACCCTGACCGACGAGGCCGAGGTGCTGGCAGCTATTGGAGATATCGTCGCGCTCTACTTCGGCGACCTGATGGAGGAAGCGGACACCCAGAGCCAACCCGTCTCCGCAGCGTCGGATCGCTGATGGACGCGCGCGTCGTACCGTCTCGGTAACCCGCCCATGGCCGACCGCTACCACGGTTTCTCGCTCTCCAGCGTCTGCTGGGGATATCGGGACATCTTCGCCGAGGCGCTGGAGGGGCTCCTCGATCAGGGCAGCATCGGCGACGCGCGCCCCGAGGTCACCGAGTCGTTCTTCAGGCTGATGCGTTGCGCCGACCAGCACCACTTCGACTACGTGCTGAAGGAGTTCCTCGGCGCGCTCAATCCGACCACGGCCTGGCTGATGGATCTACCCGGCATCTTCGCGGACGTCACCCGGACAGGCTACGAGTTGGCGCATGACAAGCTCCACTATGGCATCACCTACTTCCGCACGCTGGGCGAGGGTGGCTTTGGGGATAGCCCCGAGCACGTGCGCTACCTGCTGACCCAGCTCGGGCGCCTACGCACCGTTGACGCGGATCTCGCGGTAGCCTTTCTCCGAGGCTATCGTGCCCTCAGCTCACAGCTCACGTCCGACGAGATCGACGTCTACGTCAAGCACGGACTGCGGGCGTTCCACCAGAACCGCAAGACCGGGCTGCGGTTTATGGAGGGCGCGCTGAAGTCGTCGGAGATGATCATCCGTTCCCTGACGCAGGAGGCGCGGCTAGCCGATATGAAATCGACGATGTCGGCGCTGCTCCAGGCGCTGGTGGGCTATGAGGTCGAGATTGGGGATCTGGGCGGCCTGGACAGCGACACGCTGATTGAGCGGTCGACGCGTGTCGTGTGCATGAACAAGTGGCTCTATGTGCCGCTGCGCATCCGCCAGTTCGGCAGTGCAGCCCAGAACCGTAATTGGTACCGGCTCTGCACGGTGGTCGCAGCCGGAGCCCTGTCGCTGAACAGCTTCCCGCGAATCCACGGCCATCCCGCCTTCTCGACCTGCGCCGATCTGGTGGGTGACGACACGCTCCGCCTAAACTGCTTCCAGATCGCCGAGTACCTGCGGGTCCTGACTGCGATCCGCCGGATGTGGCCGGGAGCGCGCAGGCTGATCGACCTTGGGATTGAGACCGAATATCGCGAGCTTCCTCCCGGGCCATCGACGGCCTCAGCGGCGGATCGGCTCTTCTTCGATCTCCTGCGCCCAGATACCGTGCACGACGGGGGACGTGCAGCGCTGGCGTCACTGCGTTGCGTGGCGGACGCATCGATTAACGCCTTCGACACAGAGGCCTTGTTGACCGACGACGTGCTGGCGACCCTTGCAGCGGCCTATCCAGGCCTGGCCCATCGGTCGCTGCGCACCTTCGCCTTCCTTCCCGACTTTCTCTATCCCGGTTCAGTCAGCCAACCGCCCGAGGATGCGCTGATCGCTGACCTCAAGGACCAGATGCAGCGGCGGCGGGCAGCTCGCGAGCAAGACGAGCAAGGCAAAGACGAGAGAAGCAGAGCGGCCAAAAATGAAGAGCAGACAATAGAGGCGTCGGACGAATCAGCAGAAGGCGTCCCGGCTGCCTACGTCTACGATGAATGGAGCCAGGACGAGCGGGATTACTATCAGAACTACTGCTTCGTCTATGAACAGGGACCGCCACGCCGGGCCACACGCGATCTTCCAGCGGAGATCCTGCCGCTCGCTCGCCGGGTGCGTCGCGTCTTTGAGATGCTGCGACCTGAGCTCACCAAGGAGAAGTCCCTATCCGAAGGCGACACCATCAACGTCGATCGACTGACCGAATTTGTGGTGCAGCGGCATCAGGAGCCCTCCCCGCGGGTCGACTTCTACGAGAAGCCCTACCACAATCGGCGGGACCTGGCGACACTGATCCTCCTCGACGTGAGCGGATCAACGGGCAGTGAGGTCGAGAGCGACCCTGGGCCATCGCAGGCGCGGCTCGAGACCATCGAGGTCGAGAAGCGCGCGGCGCTCATCCTGGGCCACGGGCTGGCAGCGCTGGGTGACCGCTTCGCCATCTGCGGCTTCAGCGGCAGCGGACGCGAGCAATGCGAGTTCTTCGTCTATAAAGACTTCGA
Organism: uncultured Anaerolineales bacterium; assembly: GCA_964586915.1. Taxonomy (GTDB): domain Bacteria; phylum Chloroflexota; class Anaerolineae; order B4-G1; family SLSP01; genus PWVB01. The sequence continues at coordinate 8,121 of CAZPJP010000113.1, read as the reverse complement.
CGACCTGTGGAACCGCGAGACTATCGGCGGGGTGCTCGCGGCCTATCCTCGCAGCGCCACGCGGATTGGCGCCGCGCTGCGCCACGCGGGCTATCGCCTCTCAAAGATCGCTGCGCGGCAGCGCTTGATCCTGTTGATCACCGACGGCAGACCGATGGATGCCGACTACGATCCTAACACGCGCTATGCCCAGTATGACGTCCGTATGGCCTGCGAGGAGAATCAGCGCCAGGCCATCCACACATTCTGTATCTCGACCGACCGCAACAGCCTGGCCGATATGGAGATTATGTTCCCGGAGCACCGCTACGCCATCGTGCCCGACGTCCACAGGCTCCCCCGGCTCCTGCCGCGCCTCTACGTGAGGCTGACCTCCTGAGCGCGCGGGCCCACCACCACGACACGCCTTCTTGTCATCCCGTCCCACATCGCGGCCCCGCCGCGCCAATCCGAGATGTCTCACGCGCAGCGCTCAGGCGATAAACGTCTCGGGCTCCTTACGCGCCGCGTGCTCCTCCGCCAGCCAGCGCGCCGTCCGTCTGACGCCCTCATCTAGCATGCTGCGAGCGTCGGTCGGGCAGACCTTGACGCACGCACAGCAGAGGATGCAGGCGCAGGCATCGGTCAGGACGGTGTCCTCGACGTCAATCGCGCCGACGGGACATACTTCGGCGCAGCGCCCGCACAACGTGCAGCGTTCGACGTCGGTCGCGGGCGCCACCTCCGAGGTGCCCATCCCGCGTCGGTAGGGCCGATCGCCCGGCACCCGCAGCGGCGGTAGCTCGGCGGCGGCGTCGATGGCCCTGAGCCTCGCCGCAATCGCCCGACCGAACTGCGCCGCCCTGTCGAGATCCTGCGCGTCGGGTCGCCCCACGGCGATGGGCGTCTCGGCGCTCGAGTAGGAGTGCTCGCCGATGAACGCAGCGCCGGCGACGGGCACGAAGCCCCGGGCGCGCGCCAGGTCCGACAGCTCCAGCAATGCGTCCTCGTAGGCCCGGTTGCCGTAGACCACCACAAGCCCGGCCGGCGTCCGTTTGCCCGTGAGGTGAAGAAACCGTGCGGCTGCGGTGGTAGGGATGCGCCCAGCGTAGACCGGGGCGCCGATCAGCACGAGATCCTGTTCTAGCGTCACGGGGCGTCGCTCCTCGGCATCGGGAAGCGTGAGATCGAGATGGGTGACCAGGTCGGCGCCAAGCCCGCGGGCAATCCCCTGCAGTACGGCACGGGTGGTGCCGGTGGGTGAGAAGGTGACGAGTGTAACGGCGTCGATCTGCATCGTTGCCTCCCTGGAATCGAAGGACTACGCGCCTCGGTGGATGAACCCCTCGGCTCTCAACAGGCTGTCGAGCCCATCGATCAACGTCTCGGCGCACTCGGCGACACGTTTGCCTTGGGATGCCGCTCCGACCAGGGCCTCGACATCCCTCTGCATCTCACAGGGCACCCGCTCACAAAGCGTGGACGCGATCTGCAGCAGCCGTTTCTCCCCCGGGTGGGGCATCCGGTTGATGGCGAAGAGGATGTCGAAGTAGCTGGCGAGGATGGCGGTGACACGGTGGTTGACGCTGACCCAGTCCTCGCGTCCCACCGCGCGCTCGAGCTGATAGATGTACGACGAGGCACTCTGGCGCAGGATCGGGTGGTTCTTCCGGATGATCGCCTGCCGCAACGCCTCCGGATAGGGCTGGCGGGCCTCCTCCTGCAGGCTCATAAACCACTCATTGGGGTCGTAGATGACCTCGGACGACAGGACGTTATGCCACAGACAGGTCGTGTACCCCAGCGCGGCCTCGTGTCGGACCAGGATGCTGTCCAACCGCTCCTCGATCCACGCCATCCTGCGGAAGGTCACGTCGACGTGAAAGCCCGTGGACGCGTCGATCCACTCGTCGCCGGACTCAAAGAAAGCGTTCCCCACCTCAGCGTACGCGGCGCTATCCCACGCCACCTCATTCCGGTCGATAAGGGAGAGCTCCGCGCTCAGATAGACGTAGATGTCAATATCGGAGTTCTCATCGGCCATGCCCGACGCTTCCGAGCCGCCTAGCGCGACCGTCTCGACCTGGTCAAACTCCCCGTAGCGCCACGCGATGGCGGCGGCCAGGAACCAGGGATTATAGCCATCATCTTCGGACATCATCCATCCGGGCTCCTTCTGTGCCCAACCAGCTCCGGGCTCTCAGTCGGGCCGAAGCTGACGTTGGACACATATGGATAATACAGCACGTCATCCGCAAAACGACAGCGGTTTGATCTCAAGTCTGGAGGGGCTGCAAGAGAACGGTCTGGCGCTTGCCGATCTTGAAGCGCTTCGCCCGACGGTACCCCTCGTGCGCGATTGTCTGGTACTTGTCGGCGGCGACGGCCACGACACCGTGAGGATGCACGACCGGCAACAGGGCCGCGAGCATGCGAACCACAGGCGGTTCGTCGTCCCCACCACCGCCGATCTCCCACGTCGAGTGCTGGCCATAGGGCACGTCGGCCATGACGATAGGCACCGGCGTCGCGCGGACACCTCCGAGCCCGGCGATCAGCGCCGCGCTGTCGAAGGCGTCCGCGACGAAGACGTGAGATTCAATGGGATGCAGATCACGCAGACGGAGGAGCCGCTGCTTGAGGCGGCGCGCACTCTCGAGCGCCTTGGCGTGAGAGGCCTTGCCATAGTCCGCCAGCATCGTCTCGATCTCGTCGATGCGACGGTCCATGCCCTCGGGGTTGAGGAGGCTCAGGTTCTGCTGAGCCACGGCGACGGCCTCGGGATCGATGTCGGACGCGACGATCCGATCGATCTCCTCCCAGTGTTGGAAGGCCAGCGTCGCCAAATGGTAGGCGCTGCCGCAGACAGGGTCGTAGAGCGTATAGGGCGGGTGGAGCCCCCCGCGCTGGCAGAGGGCGACGCATCGCTGAAAGATCTCGCTGGTGAGCCGAACCGGGAAGGCGGGATGCCCCGGCAGGCCATAGAGGACCCGCCCGCTGGCGTAATCGCTGTAGTTCTCGTCTTCGGTGGCGAAACGATAGGGCATACTGGCGCTGTTCCTTGCAAGACAAACCGACAGACAATCGCAACAGAGCCCATTATCCCATAAAACGGCCCGACGGCACGTCGGGGTCGTTGCCCCGGGCCTGCCCCCCAAGGGTTGGGCGACTTGTCAAGCGCCTACGGACGCGTGGAAACACCGTCGCGACGATACACCAGGGTCGTAGCGTGCGCGTGCTGAGGCTCACTCGGTCAGAACGATCATATACGCGTCCACAGCCTCGGTGCCGGAGCGGCCCCAGTTGCTGGTGAAGAGGACGCGGGTGAAGTCCCGGTTGACGGTGGCGTGAGGCTCGGCCCAGTAGTCGTGGTCCCGCCGCGGGTCGACCTTCGAGTGGGTGTGCGCCAGGCGCACCACCTGTCCCCCGGCGATCAGCTCGAGCGCGAAGACCTGATCGTCCATCCACGTGTAGGCCTTAGGGTAGCCGCCGCTGTAGGTCGAGACGAGCGCCCATCCCGGCTTGTCATAAGCGAGACCGGAGAAGTGGAAGCCGATCGGCGTGTGGCTGAAGTCGATGGGCCAGAGCGGCGTCACGGCCCCCGTAGCCAGGTCGAGCACCGAGATATGGTCGGTGTCCAGATCCTGATAGACGACCACCTCCCGCCCCTGCCGGTCGAGCACGACGTCGTAGTGCCCAACGATGCGGAGCACGCCGCGACCGTTCGTCAGGTCTCGCTCGTAGACCATCAGTCCGCAGGGCCGCGCCTCGGTGCCCAGTTGCCCGACACCGCACGCGCGGTCGAAAGACGCCAGAAAATAGGTGCCCTTGGGGCTAATGGTGACGTGGTCGACGTCGTCCTCGATACCCACCACGCGCCGCATATCCCGCACGGTGACCTCATCCGCGTCGCGATCGTAGACCAGGAACGCCACCGGAACCCAGTCCCCGTTCTCGGCCATCAGACCGAAGAAGCGTCCGTCCATCGACGGGCGCCCCTCGTGGGCGGTCCAGACCATCACCGTGCCATCGGGCGCATCGTCGGCGAAATCGCGCACCACCTCGGCCTCTCCCTGAGCCACATCGAAGGCCATCAACCGCGTCTCGTCGATATAAGTCAACAGGTTCGGGCTCTGGGCATCCCACCGGGGCTCGTCGCCCAGCGGCAACTCGCCGAGCGGGCGCAGCGTGAGGGCATCATAGAGGTACCAGGCGCCGTCAGTGCCGTAGATCAGCAGCCGCGTGCCATCGCTGTTAAAGGCCTGGACGCGTGCGTACTCGTTCTTGAGCCCCGGCGAGGGCGCGTCGGCCCGGTGATCGGTGACGCGGACGAGGCAGGCGCCGAAGACGGGATCGCGGAACGGCTCGCGCGGCTCGGGCTTGTCGAGCGAGGGCGGATGGCGCAGCCCTAGATCGGTCACCTCAGGCACGCGCTCTATCTCACAGCGCAGGCCGGGAAAAGGCGTGCCGTCGATGTCCTCCCCGGATCCAACCGGGGGTTCAGGCGAGGGAGACAGCGCTGGTCCGCTGCACCCGACGACGAGCGCAAGAGACAGCGCGATGATGAAGGTCATCTTCGCGTCAAACTCACGCTTCATAGAATTCGACCCGTCGCCTATCCGTGTCACTCAGTCTTCCCGATCGACCGGCAGGTAGACGGTCAGCCCATCGCCGTAGTCCCGCACGTAAGCCGCTCGGGGTTTCCTCAGCAGCCATCCGACCATAAAGAGATCACCCACGGCGCCCGCTGCGTTGAGGACCAGAAACAACAGCAGGTCGGGCAACCAGCCCAACGGCACGATCGCCATCAAGAGCACGCCCAGCAGGGATAGGCCGACAAGCGGCGCGACCGCGGCGACGAGATGCCGATTGCGCGGCATGTACCAATCGGCCGCGGCTGCGTAAGCATAGGCTCCTTTGAAGGCGAAGGTGCCCCACTCACCATTGAGCAGCCGGAATGCCAGCCCGTGGACGGCCTCGTGCAGCACGATCATCGCCACCGTCACCAAAAGCACGTGTAGCAGCGGGACCCACCACGTCGCGCCCGTAAGACTGAAAGTGATTTCGCCCACCGCCGCCGCAGGCCGCACCAGCAGCATAAGGACCACAAAGAGCGCGCCGAAGACGAAGAGCCCCACCCCACCCAGGAGATTGAGCCACAGGATCAGACCCTTTCTCTGAGTGATATCGAAGGTGTCCGCCTCGACGTAGTGCTCCGGCAACGTGCGCGTCGATCGAAATTCCACCATCACGTCCGCTCCTCGGGTAGCCCGGCGAAGGCCTCACCGGTCGGCTTCCGCACGATCAGCAGCTCTCGATGCTCATTCGTCTCGATGCCGCGCGGCGTCGTGTGCGTTAGCAAAATACGATTCACACCCTCCCAGTGCTTGTCGAGATCAAAAGGCTCTGGAAGCGGGACAGACTTGAGCCAAAAGAGCAACGACGGTACGTCGAGAAACCAGTAGCGGACGTCGTACTCGCCTTTCGCGACAACGTGACACCCCGCGCGCCGGAACTCATCGGCGACGTCGTCGATGGGCTGCCACCAATCTGGCCCGAAGCTCTCGGGCGTCCAGCCAAAGGCAGCGAAGAGGTTCTGCGTGTTGCGACAGGCGACCTGCTGCGTGATGAAGAGACCACCCGGGCGCAGGACCCGCAGAATCTCGTCAACCACGATGGTGCAGTGGCGGTTGAGCACTACATCGAAGGCCTCGTCGGCTACGTCGAGAGCGTAGGCATCCGTCACCCGAAAGTCGACGTTCTCGACGCCCGACCCTGCCTTGTTGCGCCGCGCCTGGGCGATCATCTCGGGGCTAGCGTCGACGCCCAACCCGTCGGCGACGTGCGGGGCGAACTGCAGGAGACGCTCCCCGCCGCCCGTTCCGATGTCGAGCACCCGATCCGTCTGCGACAGGAAGCGCGGCACCAGGGCCATGTAGTCCCAAGGGAGGGGATCCAGCGCGTCGTGGACCGAGGAGAAGTCCCATCCGGCCAAGTCACCAACCTTGTTGAGGATCTCCTGCATCTCCTCACGGCTCAGAGGCCCCGTGGTCAGTCCCATCGCGCCAAGCTCACGCCGGCTCATTGGTCCATCGTGCCGAGCAGAGCGCCGATCCCTGCCAGGATCAGGAGAATAGGCAGGGCGAAACGCCAGTCGAGGTCGAAGAGAAGGACAACGGTGACCACCATCAGGACGAAGCCCGTGATCAACGACTTACGGGCGTAGGGGGTTATCCGGCGGTCGTGCGTCTGATACTGACGCCACGCGCGGTTGAGCGCACCGACCGCAGGAATCAGGATGAAGAGCGCCCACCAGTTGTCCAGGGCCAGGGAGGTGATGCCCAAGTTCCGCAGGAGAAGGACGATGCCAAGCACGATCAGCACCGCCCCACCGATCAACGTTCCCGACGACAGCTCAGGCCCGCCCCTGGCGGGAGC
>CAZPJP010000113.1:0-1604 GCA_964586915.1 uncultured Anaerolineales bacterium | reverse complement strand
GCTTCATCCTGACGCGATGCTGCGTCGGCCTGCTCGTCCTCAAACGGACTCGGTATGCTCTGACTTCGCCCTTCTTCGGTCATCGGTCTTCCTCCTCACGCATCGCGTATCAGGCTGAGGACATCGGGGAGAAGTGTTCGCGTGGTCGACATCGCTTCCTCGCCGTGGATCGTGGCGTTTCCCTTCCAATCGCCAAAATAGCCGCCGGCCTCGCTGAGGATCGGCGGAAAGGGCCCGCAGTCCCACACGCTCATGATCGGATCGAGCATCAGCTCGACGCGCCCGGTCGCGACGAGGCAGTGACCGTAGGCGTCGCCCCAGCCCGCGCGGACGTAGGTCGCCTCGCGGATTCGCTGCCACGCCTCGGCCCGGCCATAGCGGTAGAAGCCCTGGACGTCGGTGAAGGCGACCACGGCGCGGTCCAGGCTGTCGACGTCGGACACGCAGGCCCGGCGCCCGTTCCACCAGCAGCCCTCTCCCGTGGCTGCGGCGATCATCTCGTCGAGCGCCGGGAAATAGGCGACGCCCACCTCGACCGTGCCCTCAATCTCCAGGCCGATCAACACAGCGTAGAGCGGGACGCCGTGGACAAAGGACTTGGTACCGTCGATGGGATCGACGTACCAGCGGTAGCTCTCCACCGCGGCGTCGCGGGTCCCGTGCTCCTCGCCCACAATCGCGTGGTCGGGATAGCGCTCCTCGATGCGCCGGCGGATCAGGGCCTCGGCCTCCCGATCGGCCACGGTCACCGGTGTGTCGTCAGCCTTGAAATCGGGACGGACAGCGGTCTGGAAGGTGCCCAGGGTCAGCCGCCCGGCCAGATAGGCAGTCTCGATGGCGAAATCCATAGTGTCACGCAGCCTCGTGGTCATACAAAACCCTCACCGGCCGCGAACTTGCCGTAGGGCAGCATCCCGGCTGCGACGCGCACCCCCGTCCCGGCGGTCTGCTCCGCGACGTGGCGGATGCAGTCCTCCACCGAGGCGAAGAGGCTCTCGAGATGTGCTTCTAGGCTGAAGCTAAGATCGTTGCTGCCGAAGAGGAGGAGGTCGACGCCGGGCTTAGCCAACGCGCGCGCCTCGAGGACCCCTTCAATCGTCTCGATCTGCAGGGCCAGCACGCCGTGGCTGTTCCACCACTCGCCATAGGCGACGCGATCCTCGATCTCGCCATACCCATAGGCGTTCCACGGCCCCCAGCTGCGCTTCCCAATGGGCGGGTAATAGAAGTTCTCAATCGCCTCGTCGACCGTCGCAGGGGTCTCAACCATCGGCACGAGGATACCCAGCGGGCCGAGGTCGGCATAATTCCCGGCGAGATGCGCGAAGTGGGTGTGGCGGATGCGCAACAAGGGCGGCACGCCCAGGGCCTTCGCCCGGTCGCAGAAGGTGACCAGCTCCGCCTCGGCGTAGGGCGCGTGCTGGATATCGACAAAGACCAGGTCCGCGGGCTCCGCGGTGAGGCGTTCCTCAAGCTCCGCCTCGCCCATCGCAAGGGACGCCCAGGCGATGTTAAGAGGATCGCCGTCGTGAATCCGTTGTTTCAGCGTGCGCTCAGGCAAAGGGTCCCTCCCTGTGATCTATCGCCCCGCACGGACCGGGACG
>CAZPJP010000112.1:0-12720 GCA_964586915.1 uncultured Anaerolineales bacterium | reverse complement strand
CCCGGGCTGCGATCTGATCGCAGCCCGGGGCGACCTTACCTCGTTCTGAGAGGCTGGCTCCCTAATGGCGCCACAGGTCTACTGCTTCTTGAGTTGCGCACTGAACATATCGCCAGCCTTCTCCTCCGACCGATCGGTCGCGGGCGGGGGCTCAGGGGAGAGCGCTGAGATCTGAGCGCGGAGGTCCGGGGTCATCTCGATCTCGAGTGCGGCGAGTGAGCCCTCCAGCTGGTCGACGTTGCGCGCCCCGATGATGGGCGCAGTGACGGCAGGATGACCGCCTACCCACGCGACCGCCAGGCTGACGGGGTTGTAGCCGTGCTCGTTGGCGAACCCCGTGAAATCGCCGGCGACCTCGTAAATCCATTCATCGGCGTAGCGCTTCTGGTACATAGGGTTGGTCACGAGGCGTCCCTTATCCGGGCGCCTCTCTGGACCATACTTGCCGGTGAGGAGACCCCCGCCCAGGGGGCTGTATGGCATAACACCGAGGCTCTCGGCCTGAGCCATTGGCAGGATCTCCACCTCCGCCTGGCGTTTGACCAGATTGTACATCGGCTGAAGCACCGCGAAGGGCGCCCAGTCGTGCAGGGCGGCGATACCCAGCGCCTTCGCCACCTGCCACGCTGCGAAGTTGCTGGCACCGGGATAAAGAATTTTGCCCTGCGCCACGAGATCGTCGAGCGCCCGTAGCGTCTCCTCAAGCGGGGTCTCCTCGTCAAAGCGATGGATGAAGTAGACATCGATGTAGTCTGTGTCCAGGCGGCGAAGACTGCCCTCCACGGCCTGCATAATGTGCCGGCGGTGCGCGCCGCGGGCGTTGACATCCTCGCCCATAGGGAAGTAGACCTTGCTGGTGATCACGACCTCGTCACGACAATCACGAATTAGGTTGCCGAGGATCTCCTCCGACCGTCCCTTCTGATAGACATTCGCAGAATCAAAGAAATTGATCCCGACATCGCGGCAGTGATTGAACATCGCCGTGGAGGTGGCTTCATCGGCGTTCCCTCCGAAGGACATCGTCCCGAAGCAGAGCGATGAGACCTTCACACCAGTTTTCCCGAGCGTTCTGTAGTCCATATGACCTCCTTATAGTTCTCAATTCAATGGATAGAGCGTTGGTCAAGCAGCCTGGCTTGGCCCTGCGCCGACGTGGATTGCCCCTCCTTGGCGGATGGCGAGTCTTTCCTCGCTCGCCGGAGATTGCTCGCTTCCGGCGTCTCGAACTCAAGGAAGATCTCGGTTGCAGCACTCAGATTGCTGTAGTATCCACGATAACGGGGTGGCAGCAGCGCAGCGATCTGATACATCATCTCGTCGGCAATCTGCTGACGCACGGGGCCTGTGATCCTGACGCCCCCGGTGTTGATGTGGAAAGGATTGCCAACGACGACGTGGTAATCGGTGCGACGCAGACGCTTGAGGTTCTGCATGAAGCTCTCGCCGCCGTAACAGGCGATGGGCCAGATCGGCGCGCCGCTGCGCGCCGCCATCAACACAACGCCCGGCTTTCCCTGCTGGAGGCGACCATGATGGCTGCGGGTCCCCTCAGGTGTGATGAAGAGAATCCGCTCTTCCTCCAGCGCACGCAGGCCCTTGCGCATCGCCGTCACATCGACCTCATCGCGCTCGATGGGGATTAGGTCCCAGTTCGTGAAGAGCGCTCTGAAGAGGATGTTGTCCCAGTTCTCGGCCTTCGAGTAGCCGACCCCGAGATCGCTGGGGATGCGCGGGTAGATGATGGGCAATTCCAGGAAGTTCACGTGGTTGACGATGATGATGATCGGCCCTCGCAAGGGGATCTTGGCCAAGGACTTGGCGTGAACCCTGCAGAATGTCCCTGTCAGCAGTCGGGCGAGCCCGTTGAAGAGCCGGCGCACCACCAGCTTTGGTAGCTTCATTGTCAGATATGGGCGCGAAGAGCTTGCGGCATGGGCATCAGCTCTGGTGGTCGCCGTCCAAGACCGCATTGACCGCTGCCAGTTCGTCATCGGTCAGATGCCAGTCGGCCGCCTTCGCATTTTCCTGCGCATGCGAGACTTTTGTCGCACCGGAGATGACGGAGCAGACCTGTGGATGTGCCAGCAGCCAGGCGTGGGCGAGCTCGGCCATGGTGTGGTCGCGGGCCCCGGCCCATACCGTGAGCTGCTCTATACGATCGTAGTTCTCATCGGTCATATAGCTCTGAACGTAACGGTTGGACTCTCCCCGCGAGCCTGAGGGGGCCGGCCTCCCGCGCTGATATTTGCCGGTCAGGAACCCACCAGCCAAAGGGAAGTAAGGGAGGATCCCTACGTCGTAGGCATCACAGTAGGGCAGCATCTCGCGCTCCAGCCCGCGCTCCAACATATGGTAATGATTCTGGATTGTGACGAAAGGCTGCCATCCGCGCACTTCCGCGAGCAGATTCGCGCGCGCCAGCTGCCACGCTGCGAAATTCGAGGCCCCGATGTAGCGGACCTTGCCCGACGAGACGAGGTCATCGAGCGTGCGCAACGTCTCCTCAATGGGGGTTTCGTCGTCCCAGGAATGTATCTGGTAGAGGTCGACGTGATCGGTCTGGAGCCGGCGAAGGCTCGCCTCGATGGCCGCCATAATATGGTAACGAGAAGCGCCATAGTCGTTTGGCCCGTCACCTGTTGCGTGCTCGACCTTGGTGGCCAAGATAACCCTGTCCCACCGTCCCTTCAGGGCCACGCCGAGCGTCGCCTCTGAACGACCCTCCTGGTAGGTATTGGCCGTGTCGATCAGGTTTACGCCCAGATCGAGTGCTGCATCGACGATGTGGTCCACGCCGGCCTGGTCGACCTTCCCGCCAAATCGATTCGTGCCCAGCCCGACAGCGGAGACACGAACGCCTGAGTTGCCCAGCGATCGGTATTCCACGATATCCCTCCTATTCTCGATGAGATGGGTCAGCTTGAACGAGCGTCAGACGGCCCCGCGCCACCGGACTCGAGCTTGCCGTTTTGCCCGTCTCTCTACCTGGCCAATCCTCTACGATCCGCGATATCCCTCCACGGCCACCTCGCCCGACGTCAGGATAACGCGCTCCAAACAGAGATCGGCCGGCCAGATCTCCGGCAAACTCGTGTTGAGCGCGCGCTGTGCGATTGGGCGCAGACCGAGGCCCAACCGGTTGAGCCTCAGGCGGGTGATGGCGACCTCAGGCACACATTGGGATGTCTGGATGTGCAGCGTGGTGACCAGATCAAGATCGCCTTGGAGCTGGCGTGGCACGTTGAGGCCGCCCTGTTCCAGCACCGATGTATCGGCTTTGACATCGACGTCCATCGTACCGGCATTGAGACCCACCACGACGCTGGCCTCGCCCTGTGCTCCGGACTCTATGGCCGCCTCGATCATCCGATTTAGATCCGCCTCTGCCACGATGATGCGTATACGCTCACCGTCCTCGACCCCTTCCAGCCGCTCCAGATCCTCGAAGTCGACGATGCGGTATTCTGGGAGCGATGGATCGGGCGTGACCTCCACTGGCTGTGGTGGCGCGACAAGACCCAGCCGCTGGAGCAGCGGCCCCACGATGGGCCATTCTGGCAGTGGTGGTAGAGCGAGCGCTGTCTCAGCGAGCGCTGTCTCAGCGAGCGCTGCCTCAGCGAGCGCCGTTTCGACGTGCGCCGGGGCAGCGGCTGAGGCTGTGCCGGCGAGCGCGGCTGCCGGCGCCAGTGCAAGCAGGACAACGGAAACGATCAGCAGGAAGAGCTTGCGATACCTACTCATCATAGCCTTCATTCCTCTCTGAGCCGGTGAAAACCGGCTGCACTCATCGTACACACCACTACGTCCTCTGTGACACGGCAGGGGGCTGAGCTTTCGGCCTAGACGTTTGTTGGCTCCACACCCCTAAATCAGATCCTCATCTTCTTATCTAGTACATTTTACCGGTCGTGGCTGAGAAATCAACCGCCCCGTGCCGGGGAAGGGGGAGGGAACGTGCAGAGGTCCGCCGGTTGCGGGGGCTGTTGCTGCCAAACGACGTGTTGGGTGCCGCGTTGCTATGGAACTTCGGCGGTGCCTCGCGAAGCTGTGCGCTAGTCCTCGTCAATGCCCCACCAGTACATGTCCGCCAGCTTACGATGCTCCTGGTGGAGACGGACGTAGCTTTCATAGCGGTGCTCGTCGATCTCGCCAGCTTCCAGCGCCTCAAGGACCGCGCAGCCTGGCTCAACGGTATGACTGCAGTCGGAGAAGGTGCAGTGCGGCACGTAAGGTGCGATGTCGGGGAAGTAGGCATCGACTTCCTCCGGATCGAGATCGAAGAGGGCGAGCGCGCGGATCCCGGGCGTGTCGGCTACCCATCCACCCACCTCCAACGGCACCAGCTCGGCCACCGTCGTCGCGTGACGCCCCTTGCCCGTGGCGTTACTGATCTCCATAACACGTTGGCCCAGCCCAGGTTCCAGGGCGTTGAGTAGGCTCGATTTCCCCACCCCTGAGGGGCCAATCAGGGCAGACGTCTTCCCCTGCAGCTGGGCACGCAAGGCGTCGATGCCGCGACCTGTGCGAGCGCTGGTATAGAGAACGGTGTAACCGATGCGCTCATAGATGTTGAACAGCCGTTTCGCTTCCTCGAGGCCGACGAGGTCGATCTTGTTTGCGCAAACAACGGGAGGAATGCCCTGTCGTTCTGCCCCTACCAACAGGCGATCCAGCATCTTGAGCCGTGGCTCAGGATCGGCGCAGGCCACGACAAAGACAACCTGATCGGGATTGGCGATGATCACCTGTTCCCGCTCCCGGAGGTACCCCTGTCGGTCCCAGCGACGGGAACCACGTCCGGAGGGCAGGGGTTTGAGGCGAGACAGGGCGCGCTCACGTTCGTAGACCTCCTCGATGATGTTGCTGCCGTCGGGCAGCGTGCGCCACTGCACACGGTCACCGACGGCGACGATCGTCGTGTCGCTTCGTTCTCGCTTTAGACGTCCACGGATCCGGGCTACGACCTGTTCGTCATCCTCCGTCAGTATGGTGTAGAATCCACTCTGTGACTTGATGATGAGACCATCTTTCAGGTGGGTATCCTCACTCATAGGATCGGGTCAACTGCACACCTCACTCTCTCCGTCATTCTCGATGCTGATTGAGCTGATTGAGCTGATTGTACCGACAACTCTGTCATGGGCAACCTTCGATGCTGCCTACGCGCGGCGCCGATACCCCGATCGGTGTCCTTGCGGTCGATTGCCGGGCAGAAAGCTTTTTTGTTGACTTGAACCAAAACCACACTTATACTAAGAGCCGATGGTCGCATTAATGAAATCGTAACTAAATTGTAACAGAATAGTCCTCATGCGTTAGCCTAAGGGGCGTGTGAGCTACTGCGTGGGCCGCCACGTGGTGAGGAGGCTGACGATGGCTTTCCGGATGCGCTGGCCGACACGGCAGAGCATCATCACACAGAGATTCGGGCAGAATCCGTCCTTCTATCGGAAGTTCGGTCTTCCCGGGCACGAGGGTATCGACTTCCTCGCCCAACGGGGTGAGGAAGTCTATGCCGTCGCCGATGGCTGCGTGAGCGATGTCCGGTTGGACGCCTTCGCCGATCCGTTAGCCAAGCCCTACGGAAATCAGATCCGCGTCCAGCATGCCGAGGGCTACGAGACTCTGTATGCGCATCTGTCCCAGGTGGTTGTTGTGCGCGGACAGCTGGTCGCGGCAGGGGAGTTCCTCGGCCTGGTGGGAGCTACCGGCTATGCGGATGACCCGCATCTGCACCTCAGCCTGAAGCGACACGGGGCCACGGTGAATGGCGAGACGGACTATCCCTACGACCTCATTGACCCGGAGCCATTCCTGATGGATCACGGTGATGAGGGGGCGCCTGATCTCGACCCTGTCTCTGGAGTTCACAGGCCGGAGCCGTCCATCCAAGTCAGGGCGGTGAGCCCGGAGGCGGGCTTTCTGAATGTTCACGCCCTGCCTCACGCTGAAAGCGATCTGGTGACGCCTGTGACCCCCACAGGCAGAGTCGATCATGAGACGGTGCTCGACGCCTTGGAGTCGGCGTATGCCGTCAGACACAAGGCCGGCAGGGAGGGTCAGTGGCTCTGGGTGCGCACCCCTACGGGACACGTCGGCTGGGTGGTGGCTCAGTACATCGAGGTCATTGAAGGGGAAGCGTCGAGCGGACCGGAGACGCTGGCGAACGTCACCTTCGTGGTGGTGAACACGCGTGACGACAACCTGATCCTTCGCGCTGGCCCTGGGAGGGAGCACAAGGCGCTCGATCGTTTCCCTCACGGTACGACATTGCGGGCGCTGGAAGATGCTGAGTCTGTCGAGGCGAAGGTGGGCACTCGTGGGGCCTGGCTCCACGTGCAGGCGCCGACGGCACAGGTCGGCTACTGCGCTGCCTGGTATCTGAAGCTCAAGCCTTTCACGGGAAAGCCTGTGATCCCCGCGCCTCCGGTCGGCGATCCGACGTCCCATGTCATCGTAGAGACCCCCATCCTGGGTCTGCGTCTGCGAGCCGGGCCGGGGCGAGGGCACGACCGGATCTGGTGGATACCTCACAAGACCGTGTTGGAATCGTTGGAGGATCCCTTTGTCACCGGCGGCAAGCTAGGCCGGCGCGGCGAATGGCTGCACGTCCGCACCCCGTCGCTTCATGAGGGCTACGTGGCGGCCTGGTATCTGCGCCGTCCACCCGCACAGGATCGGCGGCAACCGGCGGAGCCTGCGGAGGCTGGCACAGGGCTCTCCGCTCACATCTTTGGCGTCCACGCGGTGGCCGTGTCGGATGATCCCTATAGCCGAGATCGCATCCGTGGCCTTTTCGAGGCCGCCGGCAAGACCGGTTGGATTCTTTTCACCGAGATCTGCGGGCGACATCCACGCGCAATTCGGGAGGTGCCTGAGATCCGGCGGTGGCTGTGGGATTGGGCCGATGCCGGGTATGGCGTCATCGTCCGTCTCAATCACGGTTACGAGCCTGGCGGCACGCTGCCCGAATCCCGTCTGTATGACGACTACGCGACCGCTGCGGCGCGTTGGGCCGAAGTTTACCTCAGGGATGACGACCGCGCTTTGCGTGACTACACGTGGACGATCCAGATTGGTAATGAGCAGAACAACCCGAGGGAGCACCCTGGAGGGTTTGAGCACCCGATAGAGCACATCACGCCTGAGCGCTATGCAGACGCCTTCAACCGGGCCTATGAGAAGCTCAAGGACGTTCTGCCCAACGCTATTGTGTGTCCGGGAGCGGTTGATCCCTACAATTACATGCCGATGCGTCTGCTCGGCGGGGAGCGGTGGCGGCCTCTAGATTACTTCACGACCATGATGCGTCATATTGAGGCCCTCGACGGCGTGATTCTACACGCCTACACGCACGGCCCGGATCCTGATCTGGTCACCCATTTGAAGCGTTTCGGTGATGGGACGGGTCCGTTGGGGGATCACTACTATGATTTTCAGACCTACCGGGTTTTTATGGAGCGCATCCCTGCCAAGTGGCGCGATGTCCCCGTCTATATCACCGAGATGAACCACATCCATCGACCTGCTGGAGAGCACGACCAGGGCTGGCTCAATCGGAACGCGGGATGGGTTCGGGCGGTCTATTCGGAGATCGACCGCTGGAACCGAACCCCGTACGCACAACAGATCCGCTGTGGGCTTCTCTATCGCTGGATGGGGGATGCTTGGGCGATCGAGAACAAGACCGAGGTCCTCGCAGACTTCGCTCAGGCGCTGCAGAACGACTATCGTTGGCGATCTGCGCCGGCCCGTGACGGCTACGCCTACGCGCTGACTGCGGGTGAGCCGCGCCGGCCGAACCCGCAGCCGCTTGAGGAACGCTACATCATGCATCCCGATGACCTGACCTGCATCTCGGGCATTGGGGAGAAGGCCCAGGCCGCTTTGCACGCGGCTGGGATCCTGCTCTTCGAGCAACTTGCGTCCATGGATCCGACGGAGCTCGCGGCGGTTGTGGAGGAGACGGGACTGCGGACGCAGCACTTGGTCACCTGGCCGGAGCAGGCACGGCTGGCGGCGGAGGGCAATTGGGATGGACTCATCGCGTATCGGCAGCGCTTATCCTAGCGAGGGAACCTTGACTGAGGAAAATCTCTTACGTCTCATCGATCAGGCCGCTGTATCGGGCGTCACCCAGCTTGACCTGAGCTATCGTGAGTTGACCTCGCTGCCGCCAGAGATTGGCAAGCTAACCCAACTTGAGTCGCTCGATCTCTGTGGGAACAACTTGACGGCTCTACCCGCCGAGATCGGGCGGCTGAGGTATCTGCTGCAGTTGGATCTTCGTCATAACAGGTTAGTGGGGTTGACGTCGGAGATCGGCTTGCTCACGAACCTGACCTCGCTTGATCTGCGAGACAATCGGCTCACGTCTCTCCCGCCGGAGATGGAGATGATGGTGAACTTGACGACGCTTGATCTGCGCCAGAACCGTGTCGGCGTCTTTCCTCAGGTACTACTCCAGCTGTATGCTTTGGAGGAGTTGCATTTGTGGAGCAACCCGCTGGAGACCGTCCCGGTAGAAATATCGCGGCTTGCTCGTCTGAGTATGTTGAACTTAGGCGGCAACGAGATGGCGGAGATGCCGGAGGGCATTTGGCGCCTTCGTGGCCTGGAGCGACTTATCGTCGACCACACGCAGGTCTCGACGATCCCACCTGAAATCGGTCAGCTTCAGAATCTGGAATACGTTGAGTTCCACAATAACCGGCTAAACGCGCTACCGCCCGAAATCGGTGAGCTGCGTCAGCTGTTGACGCTTATCCTCCACAACAACGCGATTACCTATCTTCCACCGGAGATTGGGCAGCTGCGTCGCCTAAGACAGCTAGATGTGCATCACAACCAGCTCGTCTCCCTCCCGCCCGAAATCGGGAAGTTGACGCACCTTGAACGACTTGACCTCTCCGAGAATCCGCTGGCCGTGCCGCCCGAGATCCTGGCTAAGCGCGAGACGCCCACCGCGGTGATCACCTACTATCTCGACCATTTGGGCGGTGACAAGCGCCCGCTCAATGAAGCGAAGATGGTCCTGGTGGGTCAAGGGGGCGTTGGGAAGACCTCGCTGGTCAAACGGTTGATCGATGGGACGTATGATCCGTGGGAGCCGAAGACGCAGGGCATTGCCATCCAACCTTGGCAGATCCAGGTCAATGATACGGAGATCCAGTTGAATGTCTGGGACTTCGGCGGGCAGGAGATCATGCACGCGACCCATCAGTTCTTCCTGACCCGCAGAACGCTGTACTTATTGGTCCTCGACGGGCGGCTCAACGAAGAGGAGAACCGCCTCGAGTACTGGCTCAAGATCATCCAGAGCTTCGGTGGTGACTCGCCGGTGATCGTCGTCGGGAACAAGAGCGATTTGCACACGATCCATCTCGATCGTCGGGGGCTGCAGGCGAAGTATCGTCAGATTCGCGCGTTCGTGGATACGTCCTGTGCGACCGGCGCCGACATAGACAAGCTCAAGGCCCGGATTGCGCGGGAGGTCACGCGCATGCCGCACGTGCGGGATGCCCTACTGGACACCTGGTTCGCGGTCAAACGCGAGGTCGAGGCGCTCGACAAGGACTACATCCCTTACGAATCCTACGTCGAGATCTGCCGGCAGCACAACGTCACCGATGAGCGGAGCCAGCGCACACTGATCGGTTTTCTGCACGATCTGGGTATTGTGCTGAACTTTCAGGACGATCCACGCCTGGAGGACACCAATATCCTGAACCCCCAGTGGGTGACGAATGGGGTCTACCGGATCCTGAACGATCCCACGCTATCGCGAAAGAATGGCCTGTTGGAGCGCTCCGATCTGGATCATATTCTCGATCCCCGGACCTACCCGCGACACAAGCATCAGTTCATCCTTGATATGATGCGCAAATTCGAGCTGTGTTTCAGCTTTGACGGGTTCGAGGAAGAGCAATTCCTCGTGCCCGATCTGCTGAGCAAGGAAGCGCCAGTTGTGGGTCAGTGGGAGCACGCATTGACCTTCCAGTATCACTATAGCGTTCTGCCAGGCAGTGTGATCTCCCGGTTTATTGTCAGAATGCATCCCTATCTGCATAAGGACGTCTACTGGCGCAACGGGGTGATGGTGGCCGATCAGGGAAACACGGCGCTGGTACAGGCGGACAGGGAGGACCGGTGTGTCTACATCTGGGTCAAAGGACCGCATCGGACGCGGCGCGCCCTGCTCAGCATCATCCGATTCCACTTTGATGTGATCCACAGCTCAATTCCCGGGATTCATGTCGAGGAGAAGGTGCCGCTGCCAGACCATCCCGAGATCGTGGTGGACTATCAGTATCTCCTCGACCTGGAGGCGATGGGAGAGAAGAGCTTCGTGCCGCCAGGCCTGCGCCAGCGCGTGGATGTTAGAGCGCTTCTTGATGGGATCGACCTCTCGAAGCTCCAGGCGGGCACCGTCCGGTTACGCCAGATCCTCGTCGAGCGTTTCGACATGGAGGAGCTGCGTACGCTATGCTATGACTTGGCGGTGGATTTCGAGGGCCTGAACGCTACAGGGAAGACCGGGAAAGCGCGTGAGCTTATCGCCTACCTTCATCGCCGTGAACGCCTGGCGGATCTCGTGCATCTGGGCAGGCGCCAACGACCTGACATCGCTTGGGGCACGCTCGTCTCCCTCTGGGAGTAGCCACGATCATCACAGGCCGTTTCTCGACGAGCGAGGCTTCCTGTGACCGTGCGTACCCCTTTTAACGTTGACGCCTATGTTGCCGCCTACGGTGCCGCCTAACGCTCACTCTCGCTGATGCGCAGGACTTTGCCCCCGCGAATGCCGCCGGCCCGAAGCGACAGCAGGGCCTCATTCGCCTGGGCGAGAGGGTACTCCTCAACCGTAGGCTTGAGCGGGATCTCCGCTGCCAGTGGCAGGAACTCACTGACATCCCTGCGGGTGACGTTGGCGACGCTCTTGATCTCCTTCTCCATCCACAGATGGGTCGCGTAGTCGAGATTTAGGAGGTAGTCTTTGTCTCCTGCTTCCTTGCGGATGGCATTGATGACCAGACGCCCGCCGGGCGCTAGGTTGCGCAATGCCTCGACCACGGGTTTCCAGGCCGGGGTCGTGTCGATGATGGCGTCGAGCTTCTCCGGCGCCGTCGCCTCGGTGTCGCCGGTCCAAACGGCACCGAGCTCCTCGGCGAAGTCGCGCTCATCGGGATTGCGCGCGAAAACGTAGAGATCGCTGTGCGGATACTGATGGAGCGCCGTCTGAAGAACCAGATGGCCTGAGGCGCCGAACCCGGTCAGCCCGAGACGCTGTCCATCCCTAAGATTGCACAGACGTAGCGACCGGTATCCAACAGCGCCGGCGCAGAGGAGCGGCGCCGCCTCCGCATCGGAAAACGGTTCCGGGATGGGATAGGCGAAACTCTCATTCACCTTGAGATACTCAGCGTAGCCGCCGTTTGCATCGCGCCCGGTTGCCTTGAACTCAGGGCAGAGGTTCTCCTGACCGCTCTGACAGTAGGCACACTCTCCACAGGCCGAGTAGATCCAGGCCACGCCTACCCGGTCGCCAATCGCAAATCGGGTCGCCTGATCCCCTTTCTCGGCGACGTAGCCGACGACCTCGTGTCCCGGGACCATGGGAAAGTGCGGCGGCGGCGTCCGGCCCTCTATCTCGTCGAGCTCCGTGTGGCATACGCCGCAGACCGAGACGCGGATAAGGATCTCGTCGGGATCCGGCACAGGATCGGGAAGTCGGGCGAGGGCTAACGGTCTGTCGGGCTTGCTGAGATCTTTGATCTTCTGTAGCACCATGGCTTTCATCGTGGCTGCCTCCTTTCACCAAAGCTGGGCTGCTGAGCGGGCCTCGAAGCAGGCTACCCGTTCAATCCATTATAGCATGGGGTGCCCATCACGGCGTGGTTGTCGTGGCGTGTTGATGCCCGCGTCCATTGACTTGCCTAGGCCTTACGGTATAATAGTCGCGTGCTTGGGGATAGCATCAACGCACTTGCTACTCCTATGCACGTGCTTGCCATAGTCCACCAGACTGACCGTCGCGGGAAACCGCGCGATTTTCGCGTGGGGGACCCGCGCGGTGTTGTGTGGTGTCGGTTGTTGACGATAGGTGGATTGGAAAAAGGAGAAGGGCGATGCCAAAGCGAACTTATCAGCCAAAGAAGCGTAAGCGAATGCGCACTCATGGCTTTCGTGCGCGGATGCAGACAAAGGGAGGACGTAAGGTCCTTAAGCGCCGTCGGAACAAGGGGCGCAGCCGGTTGATCGCCGTGAAGCTGGGCGGCAACAAACGCATCAATTGGAAGGAATCCTCTCAGCGGCCTAGACGTCGCAAGTAACGGGCCCTTGGGCCGAGGCGATTCGGTCCATACTGAGCTCATATCATCGGCGGGACCGCTGGCGACATGGGTGGGCCTGGATGCGTCGCCTGGCAGGTAGCAGCGTCTTCATCCCGGCAGTGTTGACCAGTCCGAGATGATGGTCTGATGTATCGAAGGTCTTGAGAGGTTGCGTCACTTTGGACCATGGGTCTTGGAAGAAGCATATGCGCCTGCGTCGTCCTGAAGACTTCCGAAAGGTGCGGTCTGAAGGGCGGTCGTGGGCGCATCCCTTACTTGTTTTGTATTGTAGGCCGAACGGAATGGAACGGGTGCGTGTCGGCATCACGGCGAGTCGCAAGGTCGGTAACGCAGTCGCGCGCAACCGGGCCCGCCGCTTGCTGCG